>JAISUF010000180.1 GCA_031272195.1 Propionibacteriaceae bacterium | reverse complement strand
GGACGAGCTGTTGGAGGCGGGGATCGCCGACATCTCCTATCCGTCGCCCTGGCAGGCGGCGGCCGCCCTCGAGGCGGGGCGGCGGGCGCGGCGGCGAGCCGCCGACTGGCTGGGCGGTCGCGAAGCGGGCGAGCAGGTCGGCGTCGAGGTGCCGTTCCGCGTCGCCTGGGAGGGCGACGGGGCGCCGGTCCGGCTGAAGGGAGTCGTCGACAGGCTGGAGAGGGGGCCGGACGGCGAGTTGTGCGTGGTCGATTTCAAGACCGGGCCACGCCTGCCCAGCCGGCGCGAGGTTCAGGGCATGGAGCAGCTCGGCGCCTACCAACTGGCCGTCGAGTGCGGCGGCTTCGGGGCCGGGGCGCGGTCGGGCGGGGCGAGTCTGGTCTTCCTGTGCGAGGCCGACGCCAACGACCGGCCCAAGCAATTCGTCCAGGCCGCGCTGTCGTCGGCGCCCCACTTGGACGCCGACGACGACGGCCAGCCGACGTGGGTCCATCGGCGCTTGTCGAAGGCGGTCGCCATCGTCCAAACCGGGGTCTATCCAGCGGTGCGCGGGCGGGCTTGCGGCGGCTGCGCCTTCGCCTCGGGTTGTCCGGCTTTGGACGAAGCGGAGCAAGGGGTCGGCGATGACTGACGAACCGGACATCGACAAGCTGATCGGGTTGCAGCTCTCGTGCCAGCAGTCGGCCGCCGTGCGGGCGCCGCTGGCACCCGGAGTGGTCATCGCCGGGGCCGGCACCGGCAAGACGACGCTGATGGCGGCCCGGGTGGTTTGGCTGGTGGCCAGTGGCCAGGCCGCTTGCCGGGAGGTGCTCGGATTGACGTTCACCCGCAAGGCCGCCGCCGAGTTGGCGCAGCGGGTGCGGGCGGCCCTGGACGCGGCCGGGGTCGCCGACGGCGACGACCACGAGACCGTCCTCACTTATGACGCCTTCGCCCGCCAGTTGGTGGTCGACCACGGCTTGGCCCTCGGCGTCGAGGCTGATTTCCGTCTGCTGGACGAGGCCGCCCGCTATTCGCTGGCCCACGATGTCGTCACGCGCGCCAATGGGCCGTTCGAGCAATTGGGCCGTTTGCAGTCGGCTGACGTTGCCAGAGCGGTGCTGGAGCTGTCGGCCCAATTGCGCTCGAATCTGTCCACGCCTCAGGCGGTCCGCGAGGCCGACGACGCGCTCGACGCGGCCCTCGGCGAGGCCCCGCTCAATGGCGCAGAGCCGTATCGGGCGGTGGCCGTCGCCCGCGACAAGATCGTCGAGCGGCGCGAGCTGCTGGAGCTGGTCGAGGCCTACGAGGCCGAGAAGGCGTCCAGGGGGTTCGTTGAATACGCCGACTTGCTGGCCCACGCCAACGACTTGGCGGGCTCGCCGAGAGTGGCCGCTGGCATGCGAGACCGTTTCCGCGTCGTGTTGTTGGACGAGTATCAGGACACCTCGGCGGCCCAGGCGCAGTTGCTGCGGCAGTTGTTCTCCGGTCCGACGGCCGACGCCGGCCGGGGCCATCCGGTGATGGCAGTGGGCGATCCCAGCCAAGCGATCTACGGCTGGCGAGGCGCGGCGGCGGACAACATCTCGGACTTTCCCCGCCACTTCCCCAACCGCGACGGCTCGCCGGCGGCGGTCTTCCCGCTGACCGTCAACCGGCGCAGCGGCCCGTCGATCTTGGCGGCGGCCAACGAGCTGGCGCGGGGCTTGCCGGAGCGGCGCACAGACCTGGCCTTGGACTTGTCCGCCCCGCCGGGCACGGCGCCCGGGGTGATCGAGACCAAACAGTTCCAGACGCAACCGGAAGAGCTGGCCTGGGTGGCCGACGCCATTGCGGCCATGGGCGAGGTCGGCGCGCTCGACGGCGCAGACGTGGCCTGGGCCGACATCGCCGTCCTGGCCCGGACCAACGCCGTGGTGGCGGCCGTTCACGCCGAACTCGTCGCTCGGGGCGTGCCGGCCGAAGTGGTCGGCTTGGGCGGACTGTTAAAGCTGCCGCCGATCGCGCAAGTGCTGGCGACTTTGCGGATCTTGGACGACGAGCGGGCCAACGCGGCCCTGGTCGAAGTGTTGGCCTGCGCCCGCTGGGCGATTGGACCGAGCGACTTGGCGCTGTTGGGACGCCGAGCCGCCGAATTGGCCGGCGAGGAGGTGTCTGTTGGGAGCCCTGTCGAAGGCGGCCGGGGCGAAGACGGCCCGAACCAAGAGGCAGGCGATGAGGGCGACGCGCTTGGGCGCGGCCTCGGGCGTCTGCGGGGCGAAGCCAGCTTGGCGCGGGCGCTGGCCGATCCGGGAGCCTTGCCGTACTCGTCGGCCGCACGGCGGCGCTTCCGGGCGCTGGCCGCCGAATTGGCCGGTTTGCGCCCTTGGGTCGGGCGCGGCCTGTCGGAGCTGGTGGAACGGGTGGTGGCCGCGCTGGGGCTGGAAGTCGAGCTGCTGGCCAGGGGCCAGTCGGTGGCCGTGTTGGAGGCGCTGATCGAAGCGGTCGCCGATTTCGAAGCGGTTGAGCCGCGTGCCGAGTTGGGCGGCCTGCTGGCCTATTTCGACGCCGAACTGGCCGAGGGGGTCGGCTTGGAGCAGCCGGCGGCGTCGGAGGCGAACAGCGTCAAGCTGCTGACGATTCACAAGGCGAAGGGCTTGGA
>JAISUF010000100.1 GCA_031272195.1 Propionibacteriaceae bacterium | reverse complement strand
GACGGCAATCGGTCGAGGAGATCGCCAAGGCCGGGATCTCCAGCAATGACACCTTGTCGGGCGGTATTTGCGAGACGACCGAGTGGTCCAACGGCACCCCCGGCCGCGACACGCCGACGAAATGGGCCAGGTCGAACAGCTCGTCGGCCCCGCGCCAGCCGAAGATTCCCGCCAGGGCGTCGGCGCCTGTGATGAAGAAGACGTCCATGTCCTCACCGCGCAGGGTGCGGATGTCGCGCAGCGTGTCGACGGTGTAGGTCGGACCCGGCCGGACGATGTCCACCCGGCTGACCGAGAAGCGCGGATTCGAGGCCGTGGCGATCGTCGTCATCAAGTAGCGGTCCTCGGCCGCCGAGACTTCGCGCCCCGCCTTCTGCCACGGCTCGCCGGTGGGCACGAAGACGACCTCGTCCAACCCGAAGCGGGCCTGCACCTCGCTGGCCGCCACCAGGTGGCCGTTGTGGATCGGGTCGAACGTGCCGCCCATGACGCCCAGCCGCAGCCGGGAGGTCGCCTGGCGGGCGATCGGCGTCTCCGTCACTCCCGCACCTGGCCTTCGCCCTCGACGACGTACTTGAAGCTGGTCATTTCCGGCAGCCCCATCGGGCCGCGGGCGTGCAGCTTCTGGGTGGAGATGCCGATCTCCGCGCCGAAGCCGAACTCGCCCCCGTCGACGAAGCGCGAGGAGGCGTTCACCAGCACGGCGGCGGCGTCCACCTCGGCGGTGAAGCGGTCGGCGGCGGCCCGATCCTGGGTGACGATGGTCTCGGAGTGGCCGGTGGAGTAGCGCCGGATGTGGGCGATGGCCGCGTCGATGGAGTCGACGATGTCGGCGGCCAAGTCCATGGAGAGGTATTCCTCCTCGAACTCGCGCTCCCCGGCCGGGACGACCTTGGCCGAATACTCCCCCACCCGCGGCGTGCCGTGGATCGTCACGCCCAGGTCGGTCAGCCTGGCGATGGCCGCCGGCAGGAACTGGTCGGCGATGTCGGCGTGGACCAGCAGCGTCTCAACGGCGTTGCAGACGCTGACGCGCTGCGTCTTGGCGTTGACCAGGATGTCCAGGGCCATGCGCCAATCGGCGGCGGCGTCGACGTACAGGTGGCAGTTGCCCGACCCGGTCTCGATGACCGGCACCGTCGACCCCTCGACGACCGCCTTGATCAACCCCGCCCCGCCGCGCGGGATGAGGACGTCCACCAGGCCGCGGGCCCGCATCAGCTCGCCGGTCGCCTCGCGCCCGCCCTCGACCAGTTGGACGGCCGCCTCGGGCAAATCGGCGACGGCCAGCCCGCGCCGCAAAGCCGCCACGATCGCCCGGTTCGACTCCAAGGCGGAACTCGAGCCCCGCAGCAGCGCCGCGTTGCCCGCCTTCAGGCAGATGCCGGCGGCGTCGGCGGTGACGTTGGGACGCGACTCGTAGACGATGCCGACCACCCCCAGCGGCACCCGCACCTGGCGCACCCGGACGCCGTTGGCCAGCGTCCAGCCGCGCACCACGTCGCCGACCGGGTCGGGCAGGGCGGCCAGCGCCCGCAGTCCGTCCACCATGCCGTCGAAGCGCGCCTGGGTCAGCGTCAAACGGTCGATCAGGGCCTCCGACAGGCCATTGTCCCGCCCGGCCGCGATGTCGCGCCCGTTGGCGGCGACGACATCGGAGCGCGCGGCGTAAAGGGCGTCGGCCATCGCCAACAAGGCGGCGTCCTTGCGGCCCCGGTTCAACCCGGCCAACTCGACGGCCGCCTCTTTGGCCGCCTGGGCAAGCTCTGCAAACGTCACGCAAGCACCCTATCGCGGTTGCTTGGATCGCGGCTTGACGATCAAGTCGTCGCGGTGGACGACCTCGCGCTCGAACTCGGCGCCCAGCTCGCGGGCCAGCTCGCGGGTGGTGCGGCCGATCAGGCGGGGCAGCTCGGCCGAGTCGTAGCGGACCAGCCCTCGGGCCACCACGGCGCCGGCCTCGTCCACCAGCCGCACCGGGTCGCCCGCCTCGAAATCGCCGTTGACCGCGACGATGCCTGCCGGCAGCAGCGAGGCCCGCCCCGCCGCCACCGCCGCCACGGCGCCGGCGTCCAGGACCAGCTCGCCCTTGGAGCGGGAGGCGTAGGCCAGCCACAGCAGTTTGCGGCGGCGGCGCCTGCCGGTTGGGTGGAAGTGCGTACCGACCGGCTGGCCGGCCAAGACCGCGCCGACGTCCTCGGCGGCGGCCAGCCACACCGGGATGCCCGACGACGCGGCGATCCGCGCCGCTTGGAGTTTCGTCTCCATGCCGCCCGTGCCGACGCCCGAGCCGGCCTTGTGGGCGTCGACGTCCAGCTCGTCGATGTTGGCCACCTGGCGGATCGGCCGGGCGTCCGGGTCGGACGGGTGGGCGGTGTAGAGGGCGTCCACGTCGCTGAGCAGCACCAGCGCGTCGGCGCCGACCAGATGGGCCACCAGGGCGGCCAGGCGGTCGTTGTCGCCGAAGCGGATCTCGTGGGTGGCGACGGTGTCGTTCTCGTTGACCACCGGCACCACTCCCAGCTCCAGCAGCTTGGTGAAAGTGCGCAGGGCATTGCGGTAGTGGTCTTGGCGGGCGACGTCCTCGACGGTCAACAACACTTGGCCGACGATCAGGCCGTGCTTGGCGAACAGCGTCGAATAGCGCCCGACCAGCAGCGTTTGGCCGACCGACGCGGCGGCCTGCAGACTGGGCAGGTCGCGGGGGCGGCTGTGCAGGCGCAGCGGCGACATGCCCGAGGCCATCGCGCCCGACGACACCAGCACGACCTCCTGGCCGCGGTCGCGGGCCGCCGCCAGGGCGTCCACCAGCCGCGCCATGCGGGCGGTGTCGAGCCCGCCTTGGCGGTCGGTCAGGGAAGACGAGCCGACCTTGACGACGATCCGCTTGGCCTCGGCCGGGCTCTCGACCGGGCGGGCGCCCTGGGAATGGCTAGCCATCGGCGTCCTCCGGCGCGCCGTCCGACTCGTCCGCCGCCGCATCAAGGCCCGCTTCGGCGCCGGCCTCGGCCTCGCGGGCGGCGCGGTATTCGGCGTCGCGCTGGCGGCGGCGCTGGACGGCCGGCCGCAACGGCGTCAAACGCTGGTCGCTGCCGCGCCGCGACAAGATCTCGGCGCCGACCTCGATCTGCGGGGCGAAGTCGAACACCACCGGATTGTCGCCGCCGATGGCCACCGCCTCGCCTGGTTGGGCGCCTTGGGCCAGCAACTCGTCCTCGACGCCCAGCCGGGCCAGCCGGTCTGCCAAGTAGCCGACGGCCTCGGGGTTGCCGAAATCGGTCTGCCGCACCCAGCGCTCGGGCTTCTCGCCGCGCACCCGCCACAAGAATCCGCCCTCGCCGTCGCCCTGGCGGGCGATGGCGAACTCCGGCCCGCCGCCGACCGCCTTGGGCTTGATGACGATGCGCTTCGGCTCCGGCTTCGGCGCCTCGGCGCGCCGCCGCGACACCAGCTCGGCCAAAGCGAAAGTGAGCTGTTGGAGGCCCGCGCCGGTCTTGGTGGACACCTCGAAAATCGGCCAGCCGCGCCGTTCCAATTCGGGGCGGACCAGTTCGGCCAGCTCGGCGGCGTCGGGGATGTCCACCTTGTTCAGCGCCACCAGGCGGGGGCGGTCCTCCAGGCCGCCGTGCTCGGCCAGCTCGCGCTCGATGACGTCCAAGTCGGTCAACGGGTCGCGGCCCGGCTCGTAGGTGGCGCAATCGACGACGTGGACGATCGCCCAGCAGCGCTCGATGTGGCGCAGGAAGTCGTGGCCCAAGCCTTTGCCGAGATGCGCCCCCTCGATCAGGCCGGGCACGTCGGCGACGGTGAACGTCGTCGCCCCCCGCACCACTACGCCCAAATTGGGCACCAGCGTCGTAAACGGGTAGTCGGCGATCTTGGGGCGGGCCCGCGAAACAGCCGCCACCAGCGAGGACTTGCCCGCGCTGGGGAAGCCGACCAGCCCGACGTCGGCGACAACCTTCAGCTCGAGCCTGACGCGGCGCGACTGGCCCTCCTCGCCCAGCAGGGCGAAGCCGGGCGCTTTGCGATTGGGCGAGGCCAGGGCGGCGTTGCCCAAGCCGCCGCGCCCGCCCGCCGCCGCCACGAACTCGGTGTCGGAGCCGGTCAGATCGGCCAGCTCCTCGCCGGTCGAGTCGTCCGTCACGATCGTGCCCTCGGGCACCGACAGCACGACGTCCCCGCCGTTGGCCCCATTGGAGAAGTCGCCGCCGCCCGGCTTGCCGTTCTCGGCCCGGACCAGCGAGCGGCGGTGGTATTCGACCAGCGTGTTCAACCCCGGGTCGACCCGCAGGACGACCGAGCCGCCGTTGCCGCCGTTGCCGCCGTCGGGCCCGCCCAGCGGCTTGAACTTCTCCCGGTGGACGCTGGCGAAGCCGTGGCCGCCGTTGCCGCCGACCAAGCTCAGCGTCACGGTGTCGACGAATGACGGTATCGCCACCGGCGTCCTCCCAGATGCGAAACGAGGGCAACCACCCGGCTGCCCTCGTCGAAGCGAATTGACCTATGCGGCCACGTTGACCACGCGCCGACCGCGCTTGTTGGCGAACTCGACATTGCCCGCCCGCAAGGCGAACAGCGTGTCGTCGCCGCCGCGGCCGACGCCGTCGCCGGGATGGAAATGGGTGCCGCGCTGGCGCACGATGATCTCGCCGGCGTTGACCTGCTCGCCGCCGAAGCGCTTGACGCCGAGGCGCTGCGCGTTCGAGTCGCGGCCGTTGCGCGAAGACGACGCGCCCTTCTTGTGTGCCATGTCCGGCTCCTCTCAGCTCTCGATGCCCGTGACCTTGACCTGCGTGTAACGCTGGCGGTGGCCCATGCGCTTGCGGTAGCCGGTCTTGTTCTTGTATTTCAAGATGTGGATCTTCGGGCCTTTGGTCTGCTCCAGCACCTCGGCGCTGACCTTGACGCCGGACAGTTTCTTGGCGTCGGCGGTCACCGACTCGCCGTCCACCAACAGCAGGGCGGTCAACTCCACCGACTCGCCGGGCGCGGCCTCCACCTTGTCGATCTCCAAGATGTCGCCTACAGCAACCTTGTGCTGGCGTCCACCACTGCGCACAATCGCATACACGCCGGACTCACTCTCTTCGTCGGTTAAACTCGTCTCGCGCCGAACAGGCGCGCGGGTTCGCCGCCGGGCGGCGAACACCGAAGGTCAATCATACATACGACAGCGCCGATTCGTCCAACCGCCGGGTTTCGGAGCTGGCGGCATGGCGTGTGCGCCCTGGGTGGCGGCGCCTGGGATCGCGTCAGATGCGGCGTCCATGTCGGCCAGGCGGCGCGGCGGCCGGGCCTCCACTAGGCTGTCAGGCGTGGACTTCGCCAATCTTTACGCCCAGGGTTTCGCCAGGGTGGCGGCGCGGGTCGTGCCGATCACGCTGGCCAACCCGGCCGCCAACGCCGCCGCGATCATCGCCGACCTGGAGCCGCTGTCCGCAGACGGCTGCGTGGTCGCCGCCTATCCCGAGCTGTGCCTGACGGGCTACTCCTGCGACGACCTGTTCGGCCAAGACACCCTCCTGGACGCCGCCGAGGACGCCATCGCCGAGTTGCTGCGGGCCTCCAAGGGGCTGCTGCCGATCATCGTCGTCGGGGCGCCGCTGCGGCATCAGAACCGCCTCTACAACTGCGCCGTCGTCATGCAGGGCGGCCGCCTGCTGGGCGTCGTCCCCAAGAGCTACCTGCCGAACTACCGCGAGTTCTACGAGCGGCGCTGGTTCGCGCCCGGCGACGACGTCAACGAGCATTGGGAATCGCGCCGGCACGACTGGCTTAGCGCCAAAATGGCCTCGCGGCACCTGCTCAGCGCGGCGGCCTTCCCCGGCCTGACGCTGGGCGTCGAGGTCTGCGAGGACATGTGGGTGCCACAGCCGCCGAGCGTCGACATGGCCCTGGGCGGCGCGACGGTGATCGTCAACATCTCCGGCTCGCCGATCACCATCGGCAAGGCCGACGACCGCAAACTGCTGGCCCGCTCGGCATCGGCCCGCTGCAACTGCGCCTACGTCTTCACCGCCGCCGGGCCGGGCGAGTCGTCCACCGACCTGAGCTGGGACGGCCAGACCTTCGTCTACGAGTGCGGCGAGCTGCTGGGCGAGTCCCAGCGCTTCCCGTCCGGCCCCTCGGGGACGGTGGTGGACGTCGACTTGCGCCGCCTGGAGCAGGAGCGCTACCGCCAAGGCACCCAAGACGACAACCTGCGCACGCAGCACGACCGTCTGGCGTCCGGGCGGCCGATCGCGCCGCCGCCATGGGCGCGGGCCCGCCGGGCCGGGGTGATCGCGATGCCGGGCATGTTCATCGGATTCGACCCGGACAATCCCGACGAGTCGCACTTCACGCCGCCGGACGGCGACTTCGGGCTGCGGCGGCCGGTCGACCGCTTCCCGTTCGTGCCCGACGACCCCGCTCGCCTGGCCCAAGACTGCTTCGAGGCCTACTCGATCCAGGTCTACGGCCTGGCCCAGCGCGTCAAGTCGATCGGCGCCCCCAAGCTGGTGATCGGCGTCTCCGGCGGCCTCGACTCGACCCACGCCCTGATCGTCTGCGCCAAGGCGCTCGACTTGCTGGGACGGCCGCGCTCCGACATCCTGGCCTTCACGATGCCGGGCTTCGCCACCTCCGACGCCACCAAGTCGAACGCCCTGGCGTTGATGGACGCCGTCGGGGCGACCGCTGAAACCCTCGACATCCGTCCCGCCGCCAGCCAAATGCTGCGCGACCTGGGACATCCCTTCGCCGACGGGCGGCCGGTCTTCGACGTCACCTTCGAGAACGTCCAGGCCGGCCTGCGCACCGACTACCTGTTCCGGGCCGCCAACCAGCGCGGCGGCATCGTCGTCGGCACCGGCGACCTGTCGGAGTTGGCGCTTGGCTGGTGCACGTACGGCGTCGGCGACCAGATGAGCCACTACGGCGTCAACGTCGGCGTCCCCAAGACCCTCATCCAGCACCTGATCAGGTGGGTGGTCTCCCAGAATCTGTTCGACGCCGCCGCCAACGCCGCGCTGGAGCGCATCCTGGGCCAGGAGATCAGCCCCGAACTGGTGCCCGCCGGAGAAGGCCAGGCGATGCAGTCGACCGAGTCGACGATCGGCCCTTACGCCCTCAACGACTTCTTCTTGTACCACCTGCTGCGCCGCGGGGCGACGCCGTCGCGGATCGCCTTCCTGGCCTGGACGGCTTGGCATGACGCGGCGGCCGGCCAGTGGCCCGAGGGCTGGGCCGACGACCGCCGCGTCGCCTACGACTTGCCGACCATCAAGGCCTGGCTGGTGAAGTTCTACCGGCGCTTCTTCGCCAACCAGTTCAAGCGCTCGGCCATCCCCAACGGGCCCAAAGTGGTGGCGGGCGGGTCGCTGTCGCCCAGGGGCGATTGGCGCATGCCCTCAGACGCCTCGCCGACGGCCTGGATCGCCGAAGCCGAGCAAGTGCCGGACGCGATCTGATTTGGCGCGCCGCCCGCCGAGGACGCGATCAGGCGCCATGGCGGGTCGGCGAACCCGGCCGACGACGCTCGTCTCAGTCCGACTTCTTCTTCGCGTACTTGCGCTTCGCGCCGCCGCCCTTGCGGGACTTGCCGTCGCGCTCGCCGCCGTCGGCCGGGGCCTGCGACGGAACAGGCATGTCGTGGGTGTGGTAGCCGCGCCCGTCGCACGTCTCGCACGGCACGGTGAACGCCTCGGCCAAGCCGGTGCCGATCTTCTTGCGCGTCATCTGGACCAGGCCCAGCGAGGTCACCTCGGCGACCTGGTGGCGGGTGCGGTCGCGCCCCAGGCATTCGACCAGGCGGCGCAGCAGCAACTCGCGGTTGCTCGGCAGCACCATGTCGATGAAGTCGATGACGATGATGCCGCCGATGTCGCGCAGCCGCAGTTGGCGCACGATCTCCTCGGCGGCCTCCAAGTTGTTGGCCGTCACAGTGGCCTCCAGGTTGCCCTGGGAGCCGGTGAACTTGCCGGTGTTGACGTCGACGACCGTCATCGCCTCGGTCCGGTCGATGATCAGCGAGCCGCCCGACGGCAGGAAGACTTTGCGCTCCAACGCCTTGGCGATCTGCTCTTGGATGCGGAAGGAGTCGAACAGATCGCCCTTGGCCTGGCGGTCCCACTTCTCGACGCGGTCGGCCAGGTGCGGGGCGACGTGCTGGACGTACGCCTCAACGGTCTCGTAGGCGTCGTTGGCGTAGCCGGCCGAGTCGACCACCAGCGACTTGAAGTCCTCGGTGAACAGGTCGCGCACGATCCGGACGGTCAGATCGGGCTCGGAGTAGAGCAGTTTCGGCGCCTGCCCGGCCTCCGCCTTCTTGGCGATGACCTCCCATTGGGCCTTCAACCGGTTGACGTCGTGGACCAGCTCGTCCTCCGAGGCGCCCTCGGCGGCCGTCCGCACGATCACCGAGGCCTGCGGCTCGATGTGCTTGTCGAGCAGGTCTTTGAGGCGGCGGCGCTCGGCCTCTGGCAGTTTGCGCGAGATGCCGGACAGCTGCCCGCCCGGCGAATAGACGATGTAGCGGCCCGGAATCGAGATGTGGGACGTCAAACGCGCGCCCTTGGCCCCCACCGGGTCTTTGCTGACCTGCACCAGGACGTGCTGGCCGGACTTGAAGACGTCCTCGACCTTCTTGTCCTGGCCGGCTTCGCCGAAGGAGTCCCAATCGACCTCGCCGGCGTAGAGCACGGCGTTGCGGCCGCGGCCGATGTCGATGAAAGCCGCCTCCATGCTGGGCAGGACGTTCTGGACGCGGCCCAGGTAGATGTTGCCGATCATCGACGTCGCCGAGGCGCGGTCGACGTAGTGCTCCACCAGCATGCCGTCCTCCAAGACGGCGATCTGGGAGTAGTCCTCGGCTTGCCGGATGACCATCTTGCGGTCGACGGACTCGCGGCGGGCTAGGAATTCGCTTTCCGACAGGACGGGGGCGCGACGGCGGCCGGCCGCCCGCCCCTCGCGGCGGCGCTGCTTCTTGGCCTCGATGCGGGTCGAGCCCTCGATCGAGACGACCTCCTCGGCGACTTCGGCGGTGGTGCGGGTGCGGCGCGGCTCGCGCACCCTGACAACGACCTCGGCGCCGGCGTCGTCGTCCGACTCTCCGACGTCCTCGCCCCGGCGGCGACGACGGCGGCGACGGCGCGTCGAGCCTGTCTCGGCGTGCTCCTCCTCGGAGCCGTCGGCGGCCTGCCCGGACTTGTCCGTGTCGCCCGCCTCGTCTGCCTCTTGGCCCGCCTCGTCGGCGTCTTCGCCCTTGCGGCGGCGACGGCCCCCACGGCGGCGGCGGCGCTTGGGCTCGTCTTCATCGGAGGCCTCGGCAGTCTCGTCGCCGGCCGACGGCGACGCCTCGCCGCCGCCGATGGCGGCCGCCAGGGACTCCAGGACGGCGTCGGGCGATTCGGCCACCAAGCCGAAAGCCTCGACTTTGGCCTGGTCGTCGGCGGTTGGCGCGGCCTCGGGCTCGGCGGCTTTGGCCTTCTTGGCGCGGCTGGCGCGGGCGGGCTTGGCGGGCGGCGGGACCTCCAGCCCGGGAAGCTGGTCGAGCGATATCTCGGGAACGGCGGGCGCCTCCTCGGCGGCCTTGCGGCTGCGCCGACGGGCCGGTTTGGCCTCGGGCTCGGCGTCGTCGGACGCCTTGCGCCGAGGGCGGCGCTTGGGCGGCTCCGCCGACGGCTCGCCCGCCGCCGAGACGGGTTCTGGAGCGGGCTGTGGCGCTTCGGGCGGCACAGGCGGCGCGGCGGGCGGCTGTTCGGCGACCACCGGCAGCGGCGGGCCGGCCGGGCGGGATGCCGCCCGGCGCCGCCTGGGTGCGGCGGCGGAGTCGTCGGAAGCGTTCTCAGGTTGGTTTGATGCTTGCGCATCGAGCATGATGCTCTCCTATCGACGGCCGAAACTCGACCGTGTGTCGTCCGTCGCGTTGGCGACGGCAAGTCTTCGAACTGGCGCGCACCCCCGCGGTCGAGCGTTCGTCG
>JAISUF010000095.1 GCA_031272195.1 Propionibacteriaceae bacterium | reverse complement strand
GCGGGCGCGACCTCGACTTGCGCCGCCAACTGCTGGCCCGCGGCGAGGAGCTGGCCTGGGTGCCGGAGTACATGCGCCAGCGCTACACCGACTGGGTCGAGGGCCTCAACGGCGACTGGCTGATCTCGCGCCAGCGCTTCTTCGGCGTGCCCTTCCCCGTCTGGTATCGCCTCGACGCCGATGGCAACCCCGACTACGACCACCCGATCACCGCCAGCGAGGACTCCCTGCCGGTCGATCCGGTCGGCGAGCCGGCTCCTGGGTTCAGCGAGGAGCAGCGCGGCAAGCCCGGCGGCTTCATCGGCGACCCCGACGTGCTCGACACCTGGGCGACGTCGTCGCTCACCCCGCAGATCGCCTGCGGCTGGGATTTCGACCCGGAGCTGTTCGAGCTGACCTTCCCGATGGACCTGGCCCCGCAGGCCCACGACATCATCCGGACCTGGCTGTTCTCCCGCGTCGTCCGCTCCCATCTGGAGCACGGCGTCCTGCCTTGGAAGCGGGCGGCGATTTCCGGCTTCGTCGTCGACCCGGACCGCAAGAAGATGAGCAAGTCGAAGGGCAACGTCGTTGTGCCGACCGAGATCATGGAGCGTTTCGGGGCCGACGCGGTGCGCTGGCGGGCGGCGCTGGCCCGGCCCGGCCAGGACTCGCCGTTCGACGAGCGCCAGATGAAGGTGGGACGCCGCCTGGCCACGAAAGTGCTCAACGCCAGCAAGTTCATCCTCGGCCTGGGCGCCCCCCAGTCGGCGGCCATCGACAACCCGGCCGACCTGGCGGTCTTGGCCGAGTTGCGCTCGGTCGTCTCGGCCGCCACACAGGCCTTCGAGGAGTTCGACTACTCGACGGCGCTGGAGGTTGTCGAACGGTTCTTCTGGTCGTTCTGCGACGACTATCTGGAGCTGGTCAAGGAGCGCGCCTACGGCGCCCAGGGCGACGCCCAGGCCGATTCGGCCCGCTCGGCCCTGCGGACCGCCCTGAGCGTTCTGCTGCGCCTGTTCGCGCCCTTCCTGCCGTTTGTCACCGAAGAGGTCTGGTCGTGGTGGCAAGACGGCTCGGTCCACCTCCAATCCTGGCCCGACGTCGAGGAACTGCCCGAAGGGGGCAACCCGTTGCTGCTGACAGCCGTCGCGGCGGCCCTGATCGGCCTGCGCGGCGCCAAGTCGAACGCCAAGGCGTCGATGAAGACCGAGATCTCGCGGGCCGAGTTCACCGGCCCCGCCGACCAGTTGGAGCACCTCCAGTCGGTCGTCGACGACCTGTCGGCCGTCGGCCGCATCACCGGCGAGATCGTCTGGACGCCGGGCGACGAGCCGTTGGCGGTGCGGGCCGAGCTGATCCTGGGCGAGGGCTGACGCGGGCGATGCCTGCGACCCGCCGTCTTCGAGCAGCCCGCAGCGGCTTGGACGCTGAGCCGCGCCCGAGGTCCGCGCCCAGGCTGGATGCCGCAGCCGCCTGCCGCCGCAAGGCGAG
Organism: Propionibacteriaceae bacterium; assembly: GCA_031272195.1. Taxonomy (GTDB): domain Bacteria; phylum Actinomycetota; class Actinomycetes; order Propionibacteriales; family Propionibacteriaceae; genus Propionicimonas. Next base: position 9,257 of record JAISUF010000095.1, on the reverse strand, counting down.
ACGGCTTGGCGGGGCCGGCCCGAGTCGCCGTCCAGCCGCGGTCGGGCTGGTGCTGGCCGCGGCTGTGGCGCTGGCGTCCTGCGCCGCCCCGGCTGGTCCGCGCGACGCCTCGGGCAAAGTCACCGCCGAGGCCACAATCGACACCTACTCGCTGCGGATCGGCGACTGCACCGACCGGTTGGAGAACGGCTCGGCCACCAGCTTCACCGTAATCCCGTGCGATGACGCCCACTATTGGGAGGTTTTCGCGGGGACGGTGATCGCCGGCGAAGACTTCCCCGGAACGACGAAGGTCACCGACCAGGCCGGCGACTACTGCGAGCAGGCCTTCGCGGAGTTCATCGGCAAAGCCCGCAAGGACTCGTCATACGATCTGACGTTCTTGCAGCCGACCGCCAGCATGTGGGATTACGGCTATCGCGAGGTGCTGTGCCTGGCGGGCAGTTCGACGTCCACCACCACCGGCACGCTGGCCGACGCCGGGCGCTGAGGCCAATCCCCCCGCCCTCACACGGCGTCCAGGTCGGTCGACAGCAAACCGACCAGCGAATCCAGCGCCGCGTCCGCCCCTTCGCCCTCGGCGAACAAGACCACCTCGTCGCCGTGCTGGACGCCGAGGCACATCATCGTCAGAATGTTGGACGCGTCCACCGGCGCCTCGCCGGGCTTGGCGATCTGGACGGGCAGCCCCAGCCTGCTGACCTCCTTGACCACCATGGCGGCGGGGCGGGCGTGGATCCCCAAACTCGAAGCGACCACCACCTTGCGTTGCGCCATCAGCGCCTCCCGACTACGTTGGTACCTGTCCCTCAAACCTACCCGGTTTGGAATCGGATGCGGCGATTGATGGTGAAATCGCCGCATCCGATCGGTAGAGTGCCATACAGAGACATTTTCCCTGGAAGGGGGCTTGGCGTGGATCCGTCCGCAATGGTGCTGGACATGCTGGCTGACACCATCGTCAGCATCAACAACGGCGATTCCGGCGATGCGACGGTTATCGAGCATTTGGGCAAAGCCCTCAACTGCACAGCGGCGATCAGCGTCTATGTCGACTCCAGCAACCAGTTCGAGCTGGTCAGCGCCTACCCCGACGAGTTCGAGGCCGGCGAATTGATCGACTACTTGGTGGACATCGGGCCCGGGTCGATCAAGGAGCACGTCACCATCGACCACGCCAAGCACGTCGGCCATATCGTTTTCATCAACATCGCCCCCGACGACAACCTGGCGCCGGACGGCGGCTACGGGCGCATCATCGCCATCGCCCGCCAAGACCCCTACGACGACGAGGCCGCCACCATCTTGGAGCGCGCCTGTCGCCCCTTGATGGCGCTGTGGCCGCAAACCGCCCGGGCCTACGCCCAGAAACGCTCCTCGCACGCCGATTACGCCATCACCGGACGCGAGAAAGAAGTCCTGCAACTATTGGCTCGCGGCCTGTTGGCGACCTCGATCGCCACCCGTCTCAACCTCTCGCCCAGAACCGTCCACAAACACCTCGGCAACATCTACCGCAAACTCGGCGTCCACGACCGCCTGGTGGCCGTCTCGATCGCCCGCAACTCCGGCCTGTTGGACTGACTTCCACCCCCGCCCGACGGGCCCCGCAACACCGACCAGACGCGACGCTGTCGCCCACAACCGCCCCGGCGAGCGGCGGCGAACGTCGGCCACCCGCCCTAAGCCGCCGCGCCCTCAGGCGGTCTTGCTCTGCCTCAAGTCGGCGTCGGTGAACAGCCTTGGGCTGACGGTGTCGCCTCCGGCGTCGGCGTCGACGACGACCTTGGCGATCTGGCTGTCCGATGGCACCTCGTACATGACGTCGAGCAGCGTCTCCTCCAGGATGGAGCGCAGGCCGCGGGCGCCGATGCCGCGCTTCAAGGCGGTTCGGGCGATCCGCTCGATGGCCTCGCTTGTGAACTCCAAGTCGATGCCGTCGATTTCGAACAACCGCTGGAACTGTTTGACCAGCGCGTTCCTAGGCTTGACGAGAATCGCCTGCAGGGCCGCCAAATCCAGCGGCTCGACCGAGGCTATGATCGGCAGCCGCCCGATGAACTCCGGGATCAGGCCGTAGGCGTGAAGGTCTTCGGGACGCACGTCATCGAACGGATCGACGACTGCCTGGACGGGCCTGGCCGACTCGTTGACGAAGCCGAGGGCCCGCCGCCCGACCCGTTGGTTGACGATCTCGTCCAAGCCGTCGAAAGCCCCTCCGGCTATGAACAAGATGTTGGAGGTGTCGATTTGCAGATACTCCTGGTGGGGGTGCTTGCGCCCGCCTTGGGGCGGCACCGAGGCGGTGGTTCCCTCCAGAATCTTCAACAGCCCCTGTTGGACGCCCTCGCCGGACACGTCGCGGGTGATCGAGGCGCTCTCGGCCCGACGGGCCACCTTGTCGATCTCGTCGATGTAGATGATGCCCGTCTCGGCCCGCTTGATGTCCCAATCGGCGGCCTGGATCAGCTTCAGCAAGATGTTCTCGACGTCCTCGCCGACATAGCCGGCCTCGGTCAAGGCGGTGGCGTCGGCCATCGCGAAGGGCACGTCAAGCATGCGCGCCAGCGTCTGGGCCAGATACGTCTTGCCGCAGCCGGTCGGCCCGATCAGCAGGATGTTCGACTTGCCCAGCTCGACCAGTTCCTCGCCCTTCGGCCGGCGGGCCGCCGAGATGCGGGCGGCGACGCGCTTGTAGTGGTTGTAGACCCCGACCGCCAAAGCTTTCTTGGCCGAGGTTTGCCCGACGACATAGGCGTCCAAGAAGGCCCGGATCGCGACCGGCTTGGGCAACTCGCGAGCGCGCCCGCCCGCGGCGGTTTCGGCCAACTCCTCGCCGATGATCTCGTTGCACAAGTCGATGCACTCGTTGCAGATGTAGACTCCGGGCCCGGCGATGAGCTTTTTGACCATCCGCTGGGCCTTGCCGCAGAAGCTGCAGCGCAGGACGTCGTTCGGACCAATCACACGTGTCGTCATGGCGGACTCCCGATCTCAGCTCGCCGGGGCGTCTTTGAGCGACAACAAGATGTCGTCGACGATGCCGTACTCCTTGGCCTCTTCGGCCGTCAAGTACTTGTCGCGCTCGATGTCGTGGCTGACCTTCTCGACGCTCTGGCCGGTGTCTTTGGCCAACATCTCCTCCATCAGGGAGCGGATCCGCAGGATCTCCCGCGACTGGATCTCCAAGTCGGACGACTGGCCGTAAGTGCCCTCGCCCGAGATGGCCGGCTGATGGATGAGGATGCGAGAATTCGGCAGGGCCAGGCGTTTGCCTTTCGTGCCGGCCGCCAACAGCACCGCCGCCGCCGAGGCCGCCTGGCCCAAGCAGACCGTCTGGACGTCCGGCTTGATGTAGCGCATCGTGTCGTAGATGGCCGTCAGGGCTGTGAACGAGCCGCCGGGCGAGTTGATGTACATGCTGATCTGGCGCTCGGCGTCCATCGACTGCAGGCACAGCAACTGGGCCATGACGGCGTTGGCGATGTCGTCGTTGATCGGTGTGCCCAGGAAGATGATGCGGTCCTCGAACAGCTTGGTGTACGGGTCGACGCGCCGCACGCCGTACGATGTGCGCTCCTCCCATTGCGGGATGTAGTAGTCCATGCGCGGCGCGGCGGCCGGATTGGTTTGCAAGTCCATGCCCTCTCCCTACTTGTTCGGCGCGACGGAGGTGATTTGGGCGGCGCGCTCGTAGACATGGTCGATGAAGCCGTAGGCCAGCGCCTCTTCGGCGGTGAACCAGCGGTCGCGGTCGGAGTCGGCCTCGATCTGCTCGACGGTCTGCCCGGTGTGCTGGGCGGTCAGCGCCGACATCGTCTTCTTGATGTGGAGGCTCTGCTCGGCTTGGATCTTGATGTCGGAGGCCGTGCCGCCCAAGCCGCCCGACGGCTGGTGCATCAGGATGCGCGCGTGCGGCAAGGCGAAACGCTTGCCCTTCGCGCCGGCGCTGAGCAGGAATTGCCCCATCGACGCCGCCAACCCCATCGCCACGGTGGCGACGTCGTTCGAGATCCACTGCATCGTGTCGTAGATGGCCATGCCGGAATCGACCGATCCGCCCGGCGAGTTGATGTAGAGATAGATGTCCTTGTCGGGGTCTTCGGCGTTGAGCAGCAGCATCTGCGCGCAGATGGCGTTGGCGTTCTCGTCGCGCACCTCGGAGCCCAGGAAGATGATCCGGTTGGCCAGCAGAGACTGGTACACCGAATCCGTCATGCCCGCCCCACCGCTGGGGGCGGCAGCCATTGATTCAGTCACGGAGCCGAACTTACCGCGCGCCTAGGACATTTCAAGGGATATCTCAACCGTGTTCGCCAGTGGCGTCGCCAGTCTGAACCTATGCTGTAGCCTCGTCGGCGCCATCCGCGGCGTCCGGCCGCAAGTCGACTGGGGCGCCCGTGTCGTCGGTGATCTTGGCCTCGGCGACGATCAAGTCGACGGCTTTGCCGCGCCTGATCTCGGCGGCCCACTGGGGCAGGTGGTTGTGCTCCATCATGTGCTGGGCGACCTGCTCGGGCGTCTGACCGGACTCCATGGCCCGCTGCACGATCATGCGCGAGACGTCGTCCTGCTCGACGGGGATGTCGCGGCTCTCGGCGACCTTGTCCAATACGAGCTGCGCCTTCAAGCCCTGGGCGGCGTCCTCGGCCAGTTTGGCCCAGAACTCCTCGGGCGTCTTGGCCTCCTCGTCGGCTCGCTCCAGATAGCGCTCCAGCGTCAACCCGGCGCGGGCGAGCTGGTCGTTGATCTGCTCGGTGCGGGCGTCGACCTCGGAAGCCAAGACCTTCTCGGGCAGCTCCAGCCGGGTGGCCTTGACAAGTTCCTCGATGACGAGGTTGCGGGCCTGGTTGGCCTGGGAGTAGCGCTCGTATTGCGCGACCGACTTCTCCAAGTCGGCCCGCATTTCGGCGGCCGTGTCGAACTGCGACACCATCGAGGCGAACTCGTCGTCGACCTCGGGCAGTTGGCGCTGGAGCACCTTCTGCACCTTGACCTCGATCTCGGCCGGTTGGCCCTCCAGCTCGCCGCCGACCAGCGTCGAGGCGAACTTGGCCGACTGCCCAGACTTCAACCCGGTGACGGCCTCGTCCAAACCATCCAGCATGCCGCCGGACCCGATGACGTACGTCACGCCCTCGGATGTGCCGTCGGGGATGGGCTCGCCGTCCTGGCTGGCCACCAGGTCGATGGTCACCTGGTCGCCGTCTTGGGCGGCGCGGTCGACATCGCTCACAGTAGCGAAGCGCTCGCGCAGCAGTTCGATGCGAGAGGCCACCTCGGCGTCGACGTCGGCCAGCGCCGGGACCGTCACCTGCAGTGTCGAGAAGTCGGGCAGCTCGAAGTCGGGGCGGATGTCGACCTCGGCGGTGAACTCCACCACGTCGCCGTCCTCCAACTTGGTGATCTCGATGTCCGGATCGAGCAGCGGCACGACCTTCGCCTCGGCCACCGCCTCGGAATAAGCCTTGGGCAGCAAATCGTTGATCGCCTCCTGCAGCACCAGCCCGCGACCGAAACGCTGATCGATCACCAAAGCCGGCACCTTCCCCTTGCGGAAGCCGGGGATCGAAACCTGCCCGGCGATCTCCTTGTAGGCTTTGTCGACGTACGGCTTGAGGTCGGCGAACGGAATTTCGACGGTGAGCTTGACGCGGGTGTCGCTCAACTTCTCGAGGGTGCTTGGCACAGACTTCTCCTGATTATCTAGACAGACCAGCCCATCTTAGTGCATTGCGGGTAGCCTTGGTCCATGGTCCCTGCCGCCACCCAAACCCCCGCCCCCACCGACCAGCCGCCCAAACCGCGGCTGCGCGGCTGGCTCCACGCCGCCGCCGCTCCGCTGATCGTGGCGGCGTCGATCGTCTTCCTGGTGTTGGCGCGCGGCTGGGAGGGCAAGCTGGCCATGGCGGTCTATCTAGCCACGTCGCTGATCCTGTTCGGCAACTCGGCCACCTACCACATCGGCCGCTGGGGTCCGAAGGTGAAAGCGGTGCTGCGGCGTTTCGACCACTCCAACATCTACCTGTTCATCGCCGGCACTTACACGCCCCTGGCCACGTTCCTCACCACTGGCCTGTCGCGCGTGGTGCTGCTGGCCGTCATCTGGAGCGCTGCTGGCTTGGGCGTGTTGTTCAGAATCCTGTGGCTGGGCGCGCCGCGCTGGCTCTACACCTGCCTGTACGTGCTGATGGGCTGGGCGGCGGTTTGGTGGCTGCCCCAGTTCTGGGCCAGCGGCGGCCCGGCCGTGGTCTGGCTCATCCTGGCCGGCGGGCTGGTCTACTCCGGCGGCGCCGTCGTCTACGCCTTGAAGGCCCCCAACCCGCTGCCCAAGTGGTTCGGCTTCCACGAGATCTTCCACACCTGCACGGTCGTGGCCGCCGCCTGCCACTTCGTGGCCATCGCCTTGGCCGTGGCCCACACTTGGTAGCCCGCCCGGACGCCGCTGACGGCCATGCCTGCCGGAGCGCCAGGATCTGCGGGGAGTGCACAGCTCGACGAGCGGCAAGCCCTTGAGGTCGGCGCGATGGGGCGGCGCTGTCCGGCGATACCCCTGCCTGGCCCGACGGCGACCCCGCCATAGGGCCAACCGGGGCGGGGCGCGTCATCTTGCGGCCACCACTTGGGCCAAGCCGGACTCGATCTCGTCGACCGCCGCCTGGGGCTCGCGGCCCTGCGCCAAGACCGGCCAGACCGCCTCGTAAACCACCTGTGACAAGGCGTGGTAATCGGCCACCGGCGGGCGCGCCACGGCGGTTGTGACGGCTTTGGCGGCGACTTGGCCCCACTGGCCGCCCGCCCCGGCCTCGCCAGCCAGCAGACTGGCAGTGACCGGCAGCATCCCGGCGTCGTCGTAACGCTGCCGCTGGCGCTGCGGGTCGGCAAGCCACTTGGCGAAGTCCCGCGCCGTGGCGAGGTTTCGCCCATGCGCGTTGACGGCGACCGCCAGGCCGCCATAAACGCCGACGCTTGCCTGGCCCAAACCCGGCAGCTCGGACACCGCGCCCGCCCCCGCCAGACCACGAGCCTGAGAGGCCCACACGCGTCCCTCCTTCAGGCGGTCGGCGTCGAGCGCGCGAACGACGTCGGCATCGTCCCAGTACGCGGCCTCGGGGGGTGTGCCGCCGCCGGTTTGGAAATCGGCGAAATCCCCCGCCAACTGCTCCAAAGCAAGCAGCAGGGCGTCTTTGTCGCCAACGGTCTGGTCGGCCGCGAACAGCTCGCCACCCTGGGCCTGGACGGCTTCCATGACCGCCACAGTCAAACCATCCCCCCGCGCATAGGCAGCGCCGTAACACGGTGTCGGGGAGGAGTAGACGGCGCACTCGGGGCGCAGCGCCGTCGTGCCCGACGACCGCCCCGGCAGCGTCGAAACCAGCACTCCGACATCTGAGGCCAACGGCACCGCGTAGGCGACGCCGTCTTCGACCAGCGGTTCAGCCGCCTGCGGAAGATAATCGGCGAAGTCGAACTCGCCTTGGTCCAGGCCGTCCAGCATTCCCAGCGACGCCAGCTCGGGAACCCACTGCGAGTCGACCGCGATGACCGTGAACTCCCCGCTGTTCGCCTCCTTCAACAACTCGTCGCGACGCAGATCTGCCGTCGCAGCCAGTGCGTGAAAAGTCACCGGCTCACTGAGATGCGCCTTGTTCCACGCCTCAACTTCGGCGACCAATTCGTCACTGCTCGGCGCTGCGAACGTCACCGGCCCTCGATCATTGTCCGGTGTGACGCCAGGCGAGGGCGCAGAAGGGCTCGGCGTCGCGATCGGCGCACAGCCCGCCACCAGCAGCGCGGCCAACGCGGCGCCGACAGCAGCTGCCAGCCGACTCACTTCTTGCGAAGTCTTGCGATGACCGTCGCCACGATCACGACAACGGCCAACAGCCCGGCCACCAACGCCACGCGATCGGTTCTCCAGCCCCCTTCGCCGTCGACGAATTCGTCCTTCAGCGGCACAACGCGCTCCTCAAAGGCGGCCTTGGCGGCCCCCACGCCAGCCTCGGCGCGCTCCCGCGCCCCCGCGATGGTCCTTTGCGCCACCGCTTTCGGGTGGACCTGGTTGATCAGGGAGTCCAAACCCGACGCCAACCGCTCCCGCGCGGCGGCGATCTCGGCCTCGATCTCCTGTGTCGTGCGCTGCCTCTCAGCCATCTCAGCCTCCTAACGACCCCACCAGCCTATTCCAATTCGGCCCGCCCGCCGCTCGCCTTCCAGCGACGGCACAAGTCCGCGCCCCGCACGCATACGACTTCACCCCGATGCTGGCCCCGTCGCTGTTCGCCCCCTGCCGCGCGCCCGGCACGCATAGACTTCACCCATGACCAGACTCCTACCCGGCGATCCGGCCCCGGCCCTGCCAGCCGTCGACGCCGATGGCGCCCCGATTTCCATCGACGACTGCGCCGGCGGCTCCATCATCCTCTACTTCTTCCCCGCCGCCATGACGCCGGGCTGCACTCTCGAAGCCCTCGATTTCAACGCCGCCGTCGACCAATTGGCCGCCGACGGCTACACAGTCATCGGCGTCTCCCCCGATCCCCCCGCCAAACTCATTCGCTTCCGCCAGACCAAGAATCTCCACTTCCGCCTCGCGCCCGACCCAGAGAAGACGCTGGCCAAGGCGTACGGCGTTTGGGGCGTCAAGGCGCTCTACGGCAAGCAGGTCGAAGGCATCCTGCGCTCCACCTTCGTCATCGACATAGACGACTCCCGCCCGACGATCCGCCTCGCCCAGTACAACGTCCGCTCCAAGGGCCACGTCGAGCGACTGCTGCGGGAATTACGCCAGGCAGGCCGCTGAGCCTGCTCGCGGCCCCCCACGACGCAAAATAGCCCATGCGACTCTTTCGAGACCCCATGGGCTATTTTTGTATGTCCGGCGACGTCCTACTCTCCCACACACTCCCGCGTGCAGTACCATCGGCGCAGAAGGGCTTAGCTTCCAGGTTCGGAATGGAGCTGGGCGTTTCCCCTTCGCCATGGTCACCGAAACTCTATGGAGTTGTCAGCGGTCCTGCCATGCGGGCAGTCCGTCCGTTTCTCCAGAACCTCACAGTGGACGCGTAGCACCTTTGTAGGAAACAAGCCCTCGGCCTATTAGTATCGGTCAGCTCCATGCATTGCTGCACTTCCACATCCGACCTATCAACCCGGTGGTCTTCCGGGGGCCTTACCAGATTAACTCTGTGGGAACCCTCATCTTGAGACGTGCTTCCCGCTTAGATGCTTTCAGCGGTTATCACTTCCAAACGTAG
>JAISUF010000015.1 GCA_031272195.1 Propionibacteriaceae bacterium | reverse complement strand
ACACGACGCTCTTCCGATCTTCATCGCGCTGCCGCTGAGCGTCTTGCCCAAGCCGTCGTGCAACTCCTCGGCCGTCCTGACGCGCTCCCACTCGGCGGCCTCGAGGGCGCCAGTCTCCGCCCGCTCGCGCAACAGACGGCCCTGGCGCAACATCAAGAAGCGCAGATACCAGCCCATCACCTCGCAGGCGACCAGCGAGGCCGCCATGCCAATCACCATCATGTAGGAGTTGAGCCCGCTGGCGGAGCTGTCCACCCAGCCGACCGTCGGCACCAACCCGGCCAGCGCCGCGCCCGTCATCGCGACCAGCCCCAGCCCGGCCATGAAAACCGTTCGCCAAGTGCCGGCGCAAGCCAGGAAGACAACCGTCGTCGTCATCAACATCGACGTGGCCCACCAATAGTGCGAGTCGACGAACACCACCAGCAGACAGGCCGTCTCGCCGATCGGCCACAGCCAGCCCGTGACGATCCGCCCGCCCCACTCGTGCCACTTCAACAACAACACCAACGACACCGCCAGCTGCGCCACCAGCACCCACGAAAGCCAATCCGGCAGATTGTCCAACCCCACCAACACGAAGCAGAAGCCCGCCACGACCAGCCTGATATCGCACAGAATCTTGACAGCCACCGACAGATCGGAGACATCCTCCGGCGGCAAACCCACATTGCGGCTCATCCGAACAAACCTCCCAACGAACCCAGCGACGAAACATTCGACAAGATCAACGAGGCCAAGATCAGCAGCAGCGCGGCCGGCATGATGACCAGCGTCACCACCAAACTGACCTTCGGCCCCATGCGGGCGGCCTTGCGGCGGACAAGCTGGGCCGCCTCGCGGCGGATGTCGGCGGCGATATCGTTCAAAGCCGCCGATAGCGGCGCGCCCAACTCCTCGGCCTGCAACATGGCCGTCACCCACGAGGCCACCGCCGACGAGTCGTTGCGGTCGCGCAACGCCGCCAACGCCGCCCGGCGCGACATGCCCAGGCGCAAATCCTCCAAGACGCGCTGCAACTCGACGCTCAAAGGCCGCTCGTCCGCCTCGGCCACCCGCTCCATCGCCGACTGCAGCGACTGGCCGGCCGCCACCGTCACCGCCAACACGTCCAAGAAATCGGGCAGCTCGCGCGAAATCGTCTCCTGGCGGCGAGCCGCGGCCGTCCGCAGCCACAGCGGCAACATCGCCGCCAGCACCACCAGCAACGCCACGCCCGACAGCAAATTGCCCGCCAACCCCATCAGCGCCACCGCGAACACGCCGATCGCGATCAGGCCGGCCTCGCGGCGCATGAAATCCAAAGCCGTCATGCCCTCGGGGCGCCCCGCCCGGTCGAGCAGACGGTCCAAATCGGCCATCCGCTGCGGACCCCACAGCCGCACCAGCGTGCGGTGGTAGCGCAAACCCAGCCAGTCGGCCAGGCGGACGAACGGGCCCGGCCCCGGCGGGGCCTTCTCCTCGGGCTCGTCGGCCGCCAACTCGTCCACCAAATGCTCGAAACCGGTCGTCCGGACGCGCCGCAAGCCGAACAGGCCCAGCCCGAGGAACAGGCAGGCCAGCACGGGAAACAGCAGCGTCATCAGACCTCCACCTTGGTGATGCGGCGGATCAACAACTGCCCGACGGCGAACAAGCCCAGCGAGACGACCAGCACGATCTGGCCAGGCAGCGTCTGAACCAGCCTGTCCAAAGCGCCCGGCGACATCATGTTCGTCAAGACGACCGCGCCCGCCGCGATCGCCATCACGACATAGCCGGAGAAGACCGCCCCCGCCACCGCAGTGCGCAGCTCGCGTGCCAACTCGCGGCGGTCGTCCAACGTCTCGGCGATCGTCGCCAAAGCCGTCACCAACGCGCCGCCGGCCCGATTCTGGACGACGATCGTCTTCACCAACACAGAGATGTCCGGCGAGGGCAGACGCGAGGCCAAGTCGTTCAAAGCGTCCTCCAGGGACGTGCCCAAAGCCAGTCGGCGCGACACCTCGGCGAACTCCTCACACGCCGGGGCGTCCATCTCCCGCACCACGATGTCGACGCCCGAGCGAACCGCCAACCCGGCGCTGGCGGCGTTGCCCAACACCCGCGCCAACTCCGGCAACTGGGCCAAGAAGCGCTCGGCCCGCTTCTGCTGCTGCCACGACAGCCACCGCTCGGCCGCCAACACCACCAGCGCCATCAAGATGACCGCGCCCACCCAGCCGACCAAACCCCGGCTGGCCAAACCGACCAGCAAAGCCGCGGCCGCCACCGCGAAAATGAAATCGGCCGGGCCAAGCGCCACCGTCGCGCCCGCCAGCCGCGAGTCCAGGCGGCGCCCCCAGCCAGTCGAGCGGGCCCGCAAATTGGCCGCCCGCCGCAACCGGACGAACCAGCCGTCGCCCTTGTCGTCGGCCACCGCGTCGACGATGGCCCGCTGATGGGCGTGGGCGTCGTACAACGCCAAGACGGCCAGCAGCACCAGCACCAGCGCGACCGCCGAGACGACGACGACACCCGTGGCGCTCACGACGCGCCACCCGCCCGCGTGAAGGCCGCCGGGACGGTCTCGCCGCCCTCGACCAGTCGGCGCTCCAACTCCTCCCAGATCGGATGCGGCCTGAACTGGCCGACCACCGGCTTGCCGTGCACCAAAGGCTCGTGGACGAACGTCATCACCGGGGCCAAGACGTAGTTGTCGCGGCCCGCGGAGGTCAGCGCGGCGATCTCAACCACCTTGCGGGAGCCGTCCGGGAAGCGGTTCAACTGGACGATCAAATCGACAGCGCCGTTGATCTGGTCGCGCAACACCTCGACCGGCAGCGTCAACTCGCTCATCGCCGCCAGCGTCTCCATGCGCAAACAGGCGTCGGCGGCCGAGTTGGCGTGAACGGTGGCCAGCGAGCCGGCGTGGCCGGTGTTCATCGCCTGCAACATGTCCAGCGTCTCGCCGCCGCGCACCTCGCCGACGATTATGCGGTCGGGGCGCATGCGCAGGCTGTTGCGGACCAAATCGCGGATCGTGATCTCGCCCTGGCCCTCGACGTTCGGCGGCCGCGCCTCCAAACGGACGACGTGCGGCTGCTGCAACGACAACTCGGCGACGTCCTCGACGGTGATGATGCGCTCGCTGGCCGGCACCATCGCCGACAAGGCGTTCAGGAAAGTCGTCTTGCCGGTGCCCGTGCCGCCGGAGATGATGATGTTGAACTCGGCCCGCACACAGGCCGACAGCAGCAGCACGGCGTCCTCGTTGAGCGTCCCCAGCCGCACCAGCTCGCTCAGCTTGAACGAGCGGGGGAAACGCCTGATCGTCACCACCGGCCCGTCGACCGCCAGCGGCGGAATGATGACGTTGACGCGCTCGCCCGACGGCAGGCGCACGTCGACCATCGGGCTGGACTCGTCCACCCGGCGGTTGGCGCCCGAGACGATCCGGTCGATTGTCTGCATCAACTGGGCCTCGGAGGAGAACGTCGTCGAATTCAACTCGACCGCGCCGCGCCGCTCGACGTAAACCGTGCGCGGGCCGTTGACCATGATCTCGGTGACGGAGTCGTCGGCCAGGAGCGGCTCCAGCACGCCCAAGCCGAGCGCCTCGTCGACCACCCGTTTGATGAACGACGCCCGCTCCTGGTTGGTCATCACCGGACCCTCCAGGCTGATCAGCTCGCCCAGACGGCGCTCCAGCCGCACCCGACGCTGGGCGTCCGACAAGTTCTTCAACTCGTCGCGGTCCAACTCGCCGATCAGGCGCGCCAGATACTCCCCGACCAGGTCGACCTTGGCCGACTGCTGCTGGACGGGGGCCTGGGCGACGCGGTCTTTCAGTGGCATGACGCCAGCCTCGGCAGCGTGGCCGTCTGGGTGAAGCGCGTCTCCACCGGCGCCGCGCCGAAGCCCCACTTGATGACGCCCGTCACCTCGGCGGTGACCGACGACCCGGCGGTGGAAGTCTTGACCGGCTCCAGCTTGACGAAATCCGGCACCGCCCGCTTGGCCGCCGCCTGCGGATCGTCCGGCGAGCAGACGCTGGCCACCGCCCGGGCGGCGTCCTTGGCCGCCACGCCGATGGCCCCCAGCCCCGACACCACCACGAGGCCCTGGACGAGGAGCAGACAGGCCGCCACCAGCAGCGGCACCGCCACCACCAGCTCGATCGTCACGGTGCCGCGCTCGCGGGCGCCTTCGGGCTTGTCAGAGGGTCGGCGGGAGGCTTGCCCGCAAGCGGCCGCCGGCGTCGGGAGGGTGGTTGTCAGCTGGCTCATGATTCTCGCTCCTGCGTGTAGCCGACCTTCGCCTGGGCCAACTCCAGGCCGTCGGGCATCCAGCCGTACAGTTTGGGGATCTTGACGACGATCTCGACGGTGTCGTCGTCGCGGTCCACCGTCAACTCGCCCACCTCGAAGGCCAAGCCGAGCATGGCGTCCTTGGCGACCTTCTCGTACTCCGTCTCGGTGGCGCCGCGCGAGACGGCGCGGGCGACGTCGTTGGCGGCGTTGGCCGCCACCATGTGGCCGACCCCCAACACCACCCCCTGGGCGCAGACCAGGAACGCCAGAAGGAAGACGAACACGAACACCGGCAACTCGACGGCCGACTGTCCGCCCTCGCCGGCCAGCGCCTCCAGGCTCGCCCCCTTCTTCGAGCGGCGCAAACCGATTCGGCCGCCTGGCTGCTTGGCCGCCACCTCCCGCGGCTCGGCCGGCGCGGACGCCTGACCCCTACGACTCTTCAACATTTTCACAGCCCCTTCCAAAATCGGCCTCGGGCACTCCGCGACGAAACGGGCGGTGTTGACCGCCAACTCCGTCTCCTCAGGGGCGTCGTCGACCGCCACGGCCAACGGCGTCTTGACCAACTGCGCGACCAGCTCCGGCTGCAGCTCGCGCCGCCGCGAAGCCCGGTTGACGACCAACCCGACCGTCTCGCGGCCCCGCACCACCAAGCGCTCCCAGTCGTCGAAGACGCGCCGGGCCGCCCGGATGCTCACCAAGTCGCAGCCGACCACCAAGAAGGCGTCGTCGGCCGCCTCCAAGGCAACCGCCTTGGCGTCGTCCAGCCCCGAGCCGCAATCGACCACCACCAAGTCGTAGTGACGCCGCAGCTCGCCCAACAACTGGCGCACCAGCCCCGCCGAGACGTCGTCGGCCCGCTCCACCTCCGCGGGCGCGGCCAGCAAGACGAACCCCGCCGGCACCTGGACGGCCACCTCGCGGATGCCGCGGATCGTCAAGTCCTGCACCAGCTCGGCCAGATCGGCGATCGTGCGGCGCGGCGCCACCCCGCAATAGAAACCCAGATTGCCCGCCCGCGAATCCAAATCGACCAGGCAGGTGGACTGGCCCATCCGGGTGGCCGCCACCGCCACCGCCGTCGACAGCAGCGAACAGCCGACGCCGCCCTTGGCCCCCGCCACCGCCACCAGACGGCCCCGCTCCGGCTGGCGTCCGAAGCCGTCGCCGCCCAGATGGTCGCGCAGCGAGCGGCTCCAGGCCGCCGCGTTGTCCAACTGCGCCTGGACGTCCTGCAGCGACAACGGCAAGACCAGCAGGCCGCGCGCCCCCGCCGCGACCATCGCCGCCAGCCGCACCTCGCGGCCGCCGACCACCAGGACGGCCGTCGTCGGCGCGTTCAAGGCGACCTCGCGGATCACATCTTGCACCGGACGGCCGGCCAGCCCGGCGTCGGCCACCACCACCTCGACCTCGGCGTGGGCGCCCAAGTAGTCCGCCAAGGGGTCGGACGAGTCCAGCACCTGCGTCAAGTCGACGCCCGCCGCCTCGGCGACGATCGCCTGGAAGGACGCGCGGATCGCCGCGTCCTCGCTGACCAAGATCACATTCACAGCCATCGGTCAGCGCTCCACGCAATACTCGGTGTCGGTCGTCGTGCCCTTCTCGGTGGGCGACCGCTTGGCCAGCCTGATTGTGCCGAAGCTCTCCGCATGGGCCACCTTGAGAGTGTCTTCCACCGACAGCGCGAACGTCACCGGCACCACCTTGCCCTCCGAGAAAGCCCCGCTGGCGTCGGTCTTGGCCGAGTCTTCAGCGGGATCGATGTGGATGATGAGCGCGTTCTGGACGACCAGGACGGCGCAGTTGCCGCTCTCGCCGGACGCCGAGCCGGAGCCGGCGAAGGTGGCGACGATGTCCACCCGGTCGCCCTCCTGGATGTTGCCGCCGACACCCGTCATCTGGTCGATCTTGACCGCCTCCTCGCGCTGGCCGGCCGTGACTGTGGGCGCGTCGGTGAACATCGCCGCCTCGGCGAACGTGCCCTTCGCCAAGTCGTGCAGCGGCACTTGGCCGACCACCGCGGCGGGGTCGCGCACGGCGGTCGGCGACACCCACTTCTCGGGCACCTGCTGGGTGGTCAGCATGGCGGGAGCGATGGTTTGGTAGGCCTTGACGTCCTGGCCCAAGACCACCACCGACACCTTGTTGCCGACGTTGGCGTTGACGTCGGAGACGAACACCAGGATCGACACGAACACCGCCAGCAGCCCGACCGCTGCCAGCACCACCATCAAGACGCCACGGCGTTGCCTCGGATTCATGACACCCTCTCCCTCGGATTGCCCGCCAGCGAGGCGCGGCAGAATGTGCAAACCGGGTCGTTCGACCCGTGCCCGCAGTTGTGGCAAGCCGCCAGCGGCAGGGCGGCGACCTCCTGGGCGACGAAGGCCGGATCCTCGTCCAGCCACGACACCTCGACCAGGTTGCGCGATCCCCACCACTTGACGGCCTCGCCGGCCTGGCTTCCCATGACGGGCGTGCGGGCCGGCAGCAGCCCGGCGAAGTCGCGCCCCTGGTCGGGCCAGGCCTCCAAAGCCGAGCACATGGCCGAGACTTTGACCGGCGTCATCAGGTCGCGCCAGGCGTCCAGGGCGGCATGCCTGCCCGAGACGACCTTGCCGCCGGGTCGGACCGCGAAGCAGGCCTTTGGCAGATAGCTGCGCATATGCTGCAGAAGCGTCGGCGAGCCGACCTCCATGCGGGCCACCGAGTCGACGGCTGCGGCCGTGCGCAGGCGTCCGGCCAGGAAGCGGATCAGGACTGGCAGATGCGACAGGTCGACGCGCGCGCTGACCGCCATGACGGCGTTGCGCAGCACGGCGGCGGCCGAGTTCGGCAGGCGGATGGCCACCATCGCGACGTCCGTGCGGTAGGCCAGCGCCCGCGCCAGCTCGGCGACGTGCTCGCCTTGGCGGCCGCGGCCGTCGTGGGCCAGCAGCACCATGCCCTGGCCGGCCTCGGCGGCGTCGATCAGCGCCGGGAGGTCGTCCGGGGACGACGTCCGGCCGGGGAAATTGAGGCAGGCCAAAGTGCCCTCGTTCGACAATTCGACTGCCATAAACACTCCAGGGGGACTGGGGGAGGGAGCGGTTGATTCCCTCGAATCAAATCATAGCAACACCCCATATCTAGATAATATCTAGATATACCCTTAGCAATATCTAGACGGAGGGGTAGGCCTTTCCTTTTCGCGCCGCCGTTTGCCCTTGTCGCAGGGCAGTCGAAAACGCCAAAACGTAACACCGGGCCGAAACAGCCCGCCAACACCCCCCGCCACTGGGGTGTAGGTCCCCACAATTGGGACCATCGACCCAACCGGCCAAAGTCGGCCGGGCAAACTCGTCAAACCGGCCAGCGATTTCAGCGCCGGTCGTACTCCATAACCGCCGAGCCGATAGACAGGTTGGACCC
This sequence comes from Propionibacteriaceae bacterium, assembly GCA_031272195.1. GTDB lineage: Bacteria > Actinomycetota > Actinomycetes > Propionibacteriales > Propionibacteriaceae > Propionicimonas. Next base: position 5,614 of record JAISUF010000015.1, on the reverse strand, counting down.
CGTCCGCACGCCGTGCTCGGCCATGAATCCGGCCGGCGCCTCGACCGTCGCCCTCGCCCCCCGGCGCGGCCACGTCGCGCCGCTCCAAGGCCGCAGCGTCCGAACGTCGAGGACGGCGCCGCTCGCGTCCACCGTGGCCACGTCGACCGGGTAGCGCATGCCGATCATGTGGACGCTGCCGCACGGCTCCAGCCACAGCGCCCCCACCAAGCCGCTGCTGCCCAGCAAGCCGCGGGCCCGGGCCGGCCAGGTGTCGGCCACGATCAGGGGCGCGATGACGCGCCCGTCCAACACCAGCCGCCAGAAGCCCGGCCCCATGACCGAAGCCATCAGCCCTCCACCAACTTGATCGAGGCCCGGAACGTCAAGACCGGACGCAGCTCCGGAGTCGGCGTGGGCGACGGCGACGGCGACGCCGACGGGTCGGCGGGCGGCTCGTCGGCGGTCCACAAGTCTTCCAACTCGGCCCAGGTGCGGCAGCCGCCGTCGTAGTCCAAGCCCAGCGAGCCGCGCTTCCAACAAGCGCCCGACTCCAATTCGATCCGAGCGGTCGACGACGCCTCCGGCTTGGTGTCGGTTTGGTTGGCGGCCTTGAGGTTGCGTGTCTTGACGGTGAAGTCGAGGCCGACGCCCCTCAGGGCCACGCTCGGGCCCTCGATCAGCGATGACCCGTTCTGATCGGCGAAACTGGCCGCTTGGGACCTGACCGCCGCATTGTTCACCGACGCGGCAGGAGGGACCATGACAGGCCGCAGGATGTTCAGCGCCTCCGACGCCTCCTTGCCGCTGGCGTTGGCGACGGCGTCGTCGACGCGCGAGCGCCATGCTTCGGCGGCGGCCAGACTGGCCGCGTCGGCCGCATTACCGGTGTGGACCGACTTCTGAAAAGCGTCCCCCAGCATCACTATCACGACCACCGCGACGAACACCAAGGCGGGGACGGCGATGATCAAGACGGTGGACGCCTGTCCACTCTCGCGCGCCTTGCTCATGCCCGCATCCGCCCCCTTTCCCGTCTCGTCGCTCCGGTCCGGCCATCTGGCCGCCGCCGACGGCGCCGGGGGCGGCTGGGGAATCGCAGCCTCCCGCCGCGCCAACCGGCGCCGCAATGCCATGTTGCCGCAAGCCGAGTCCCGCCACAAGGGCCGAAATACCCAATTCGGGTGGGCCAAAAGGCCCTATTTCGAGGCCGTCGCGACCGCGCCTGGGGGAAACGGGAACGGGCTCGGCCGTGAGATCCGCTCCTGGCGGGAGGGGGATCCACCCCGTCAACAACTCGGTCGCCCACCTGTTGGGCTGCTCCTGGCGGGAGTGGGGTTGTGGACACTGACGGCTTGGGTGCCTTGGGCGACTTGGGCGGCTTGGGCATCCGCCTCGGGCGGGAGGCGGCGGGGTAGGCTTCAGCCATGCAGTCTGATCCGGAACTCGACCGCCTGCGCGGATCCATCGACAACCTGGACGCGGCGATCGTCTGCCTGCTGGCCGAGCGGTTCAAGATCACCCAGCGGGTGGGCGTGCTGAAAAAGGAGCGCGGCCTCAAAGCCGCCGACCCCGACCGCGAGGTGCAGCAGATCGCCCGCCTGCGCCAACTGGCCGCCAGCTCCGGCATGGACCCCGAGTTCGCCGAGAAGCTGCTCGGCTTCATCGTCGCCGAGGTGGTCCGCCAGCACGAGGCGATCGCAGCGGCGTGAGGACGCCGGTGGGACGGGGAGCACGGCCACTTCCGGCGCTGGCCGGGGCGCTGAACCGCCTCGGCGCCGCGCTCGGCTTCCCGGCCGGCGGCGGCCCCTCGCCCGCGACCACCGGATCGGGAACCCCTCCGGCGCCCACCAGATTGCTGAACCGCCCAGGCGTCGCGCTCGGCTTCCTCGCCAGCGCGCTGGTGGCCTGGGGCGGCTGCAACGCGGAGTTCACCTTCGATCCGGCCGGCTGGCCACAGCCCGTCGTGACGCTGCTCGGCCAAGCCCTGCCGCTGCCCTGGGACCGCGTCGCCATCGTCGCCGGGACGGTGGCGCTGTGCCTGGCCTGGTGGCTGGTTCGCCCGCGCCTGCCCACCGCCAACGCCCGCCCACTGGGCTGGACGCTGGCGCTGTGGAGCCTGCCGTTCTGGCTGGCCCCGCCAGCCCTCAGCCCCGACGTCACGCTCTACGCCGACGCCGGCCACGCCCTGCTGGACGGCGTCAACCCCTACACCGTCGGCCTGGCCCAAAGCGGCGGGCCGTACGCCAGCCAAGTCGATCCGCTATGGCAGGGAACCGGCGTGGCCTATCCGCCGCTGGCGCTGCGGGTGATGCAGTTGATGGTGTGGGCCGCCGGCGACGACCCGTACTTCGGCTACGTTGCCATGCGGCTGCCCGTGCTGCTGGCGGTGGCGGCCATGCTGTGGCTGGTGCCCCGCGTCGCCGAACTGGTCTGGCCGGGCGAATCGGCCCAGGGGCGGGCCGTCTGGCTGGGCGTCCTCAACCCGCTGCTGCTGCTGCACCTGGTCGGCGGCGGACACAACGACGCCCCCATGATCGCCGTGACGCTGCTGGCGGTCTGGGTGGCGCTGCGCTTCCGCGCCGACTGGGCCAGCCTCTTGGCCGGCCCCGCCATCGTCGGGGTGGCCATGGCCTTCAAGCAGCAGGGCGGCCTGGCCGTGCTGGCGGTCGCGCTGGCCCCTTATTGGTCCAGGCCGTGCGCGCCAGGGACCGCCACAGCCGCCAAGGCCGGAGCGCCCCCCTCCCCGTCCGACGCCGACCGGCCGCGACCGGCGTCACCCCAAAGCCTGAAGGCGGTCCTGCCCATGGCGGGTCGTCTGGCCGCTGGCACTGTGGTGGCGCTGGCGTCGTTCGCGGCGGTCAGCCTGGCCAGCGGACTGGGCTTCGGCTGGATCGGCTGGATGGACCTGATGGGCAAGGCCAACACCGCCGCGCCGCTGGCCCTGCTGCGCAAAGTCGCCGCCTGGGCGATCACACGCTGCGGCGGCGACCCGGACCCGTTCCTGCAAGCCGCCTCGGCGGTGTCCAACGTCGTCCTGGTGGCCGCGATGGCCTGGATCGTGTGGCATTTCTGCTTCGCCCGCACGACCCTCGGCCAGCGCCCGATGACGGGCCTGGCCTGGGGCTCGCTGGCGCTGTGCGTCCTCGGACAGGCCTTGCACCCGTGGTATCTGCCGTGGTGCCTGGCCAACCTGGCGCTCGTGCCGCTGACCCGCCGCCAACGCCGCTGGGCCTACGGCCTGTGCGTCGCCTTCACCATCTGGAACGCCTTCCAAACCGCCGTCTGGCACGGTTTCGGGGGATACGCTTTCTGGGAGCGCCCCGCCTGAGGCGCCGGCCGATCCGAGGAGCGACAATGAAGACCTTCACCATGCCGGGCACCAACCTGACCGTCCCCAACGTCATCGCGGGCATGATGCGCATCGAAGACCTGGACGACGCGGCCATCCGCGAACTGGTCGACGCCGCGCTGGCGGCCGGGATCAACTTCTTCGACCACGCCAACGTCTACGGCTCCACCCTCCACCGCTGCGAGGAGCGTTTCGCCGCCGCGTTGGAATGGTCGAGTTCGACGCGGGAACAGATGATCCTGCAGACCAAGGCCGGGATCGTCCCGGCGGGGCCGTATTTCGACTTCTCCTACGACGAACTGACAACGCAAGTCGACCAGTCGCTCAAAGCCCTGCGCACCGACTACATCGACATCCTGCTGCTGCACCGCCCCGACGCGCTGGTCGAGCCCGAAGAGGTGGCCCGCGCCTTCGACTATCTGCACTCCAGCGGCAAAGTCCGCCACTTCGGCGTCTCCAACCACACGCCCGGCCAGATCGAGCTGCTCAAGTCGGCGCTCGACCAGCCGCTGGTGGCCAACCAGATCCAGCTTTCGATCACGCACGCCCCGGCCATCGCCCAAGGCGTCGCCATGAACATGGCCGGCCTCGACCAGTCGATCAGCCGCGACCTCGGCGTCGTCGACTATTGCCGCCTCAACGGCATCACCTTGCAGGCCTGGTCGCCGTTCCAGGCCGCCTTCTTCACCGGCGTCTTCCTGGGCAACCCCGACTACCCCGAGCTGAACCAGCTGATCGACGACTTGGCCGCCCGCCACGGCGTCGAGCCGATGGCCATCGCCACCGCCTGGATTCTCCGTCACCCCGCCAACTGGCAGGTTGTGCTGGGGACGACCAAGCCCGAGCGGGTGGCCGCCGCCGCGGCCGGCTCCGAGATCGCCTTGACGCGGGCCGAGTGGTACGCCCTCTACCGGGCCGCCGGCTACCAGGTGCCGTGAGCGCGGGCCCCGCCTGACGACGCCCCACGCGCGTGCGCCATTGGACCTGGCCGCGTGACATGGTCACGTGACAAGAGAACCCCATGGCAGGCGGTCGACACCCTGGCGGCGGTAGGTATCATCGACGGTATGCGCGTCGCCGTCAGTGGGAGTTCGGGGCTGCTCGGCTCATCGCTGGTGCCAGCCTTGCTGCGCGAGGGCCACGAGGTGGTGCGCCTGGTGCGCCGCCCGGCCCAAGGCCCCGACGAGCGCTCCTGGGATCCCGGCGCCGGCCGGATCGACGGCCCCGCCCTGAGCGACGTCGACGCCGTCGTCAACTTCTCCGGCTCGCGGGTTTGGGGAACGCCATGGAACAAATCGTCCAAACAGGAGTTGGTCCGCTCGCGCGTCTCGTCGACGTTCACCATCGTCGCCAACCTGACCCGCGACGGTCGCTGCCAACGCCTGCTGAACGCCTCGGCCATGAACTACTACGGCGACCCCGGCTTGGAGATCGTCGACGAGGGGTCGCCGATGGGCGACGGCTTCCTGGCCGAGTTGACGCGCGACTGGGAGAACGCCGCCCGCCTGTCGCCCGTCCCCTGCGCCCTGATGCGGACCGGGCAGGTGCTGACCGAGAACGGCGGCTACCTGTCGCGGATGAAACCGCTGTTCAACCTCTACCTGGGCGGCCGCATCGGCAACGGCCGTCAATTCCTCTCCTGGATCTCGCTGACCGACCAAGTCCGGGCCACCATGTTCCTGCTCAAGTCGGCCATCACCGGCCCGGTCAACATCTGCAGCCCGTTCCCCGTCTCCAACGCCGATTTCACCCGCGCCATCGGCGCCCACCTGCACCGCCCGACGATGGTGCCGCTGCCGGTGCCCGTGGTCGAGGCGATCCTGGGGCGCGAATACGTCGACGAGACGATCCTCCACTCGGTGCGGGCCCGCCCCGCCGTCCTGCTGGGAGCCGGCTTCGAGTTCCGCCACCCCAAACTGCGCGCCGCCCTGGCCGCCATCAAGCAGGCCGCGCAATGAACAACGTGCCATGACGCGACATGGGGACGTGACGTGGGGACGGTTCTTCTGTCACGTGCCCCAGACCGGCCGCCCCCGACAACCACCTGACAAGAGAACGTCACGTGGAATAGGACACGGGCGCGGCGGGTTAGAATGAGAACTCTCGATTCTTAAGGACTTGCCAGTGACTTTGACGCCAATCGGTGTGCCGGAACCCTTCGCGACTTTGGGCTTGACTTTCGACGACGTGTTGCTGCAGCCGGTGGCCAGCGACGTCATCCCGTCCCAGGTGGACACCACGACCCGCGTCTCGCGGCGCATCAGCGTCAAGATCCCGCTGCTG
>JAISUF010000201.1 GCA_031272195.1 Propionibacteriaceae bacterium | reverse complement strand
CTACTACACCTTCGGCAGGCTGACCCGCCGCTGACGGCCACCCGCGCCGAGCCGGCCAACCGGGCAACGCGCCATCCCGGCGACGAATGGGTATGTTTGCCGATATCAACCCCGGCGCGTGGCATGAAAAAGGTCAATTCGAGTCGCGCCGCCTAAGCCTTGTCGCCCCTCCAAGCAATTCTTGTCCATCCTTTGACACGCGGGAATTTGCCAATGCGGCATGCTGTGCTAAGCTCCCTGGCATGAATACGGCGATCACTTGCTTGCGCAGACTCACAGGCGGCTGTCCTAGCCGCCCGATGCGCGCGTGTCGCTGTTGTTGGTGAGGCAACCGCCGCCTGACTGGCTGTTTGACCGAGTTCCCTCCACCTGCGCCGCCAAGGCAGACTCGCCAAGGCGCGCCCGTGGGCGTCGCACTCGACCTCCCCAATTGACGTCAACCGCACCGCGCGCTTGAAGAATATTCGGCGCGACCGGATCGCGCCGCCCCATCATTTCTCTACCTTGGAGTCACTATGTCCAGATTGGATTCTTTCCGCGCAATTCTCGCCGGCCACGGCGATGTTCCCTATCTCACGGCCGCCTGGCAGCATTTCGTCGGATACGAATACGACCGCCAAGCCTTCGCCGGAGCCACGGCCGACTTCGTCCGCCGCTGGGACTGGGACTGGGTCAAGATCAACCCGCGCGCCGTCTACCACTCGGAGGTCTGGGGTTCGGTCTACGACCCCGACACCTACGACGGCGTGGTGCCCCGGCTGGTGCGACCGGCGGTGGCCAGCCCCGACGACCTGTCGGGCATCCGCGCCCTTGACCCGCTCGGCAACTCCGTCCTAGCCGAGCAGCTTGCCGCAGCTCGCCTCGTCAAACAGGAGTTTCCCGACCGCGCGGTCTTGCAAACGCTGTTCTCGCCGTTGTCGACCGTCCTCCAACTCGCCGGGCTGCCGCTCTATCCGGGAGGCGTCACCGAAGGCTACCAGGCGCCGTTCGCCAAAGAAGACCTCCTCACCCGCCACCAGACCGCCCTCAACAATGCCCTGGGCAACGTCGCCGACACGTTCGCCGAATACGTCAAGGCCCTCCTCGCGCCGGTCGCGGACGGCGGCGCCGGCCTGGACGGCATCTTCTACGCCGTCACGGGCACCGCCAGCGACGGCTTCCTCGACCGCGCCGACTTCGACGCCTTCTCCCGGCGTTACGACCGGCGGGTCCTCGACGCCGCCCGCGACGGGCAAGTCGTGTTCCACACCTGCCGGGCCGACTCGCACCCAGACTGGTTCACCGGCCTGCCGGTCGACGCCATCCAGTGGGACCAGTTCCTGCCCGGCAATCCCCCCATCACCGCCGACTTGGGCGGCGCCACACCCGTCGGCGGCGTCAACTGGGAGTTGTTCGCGCCCGGCGCCGACCTCGGCGAGGTCGCGCGGCAGGCCGAGGCGACCATTCGGGCGCGCACCGGCCGTCCGTTCCTGCTGGCCCCCAGTTGCACGATCCCGACTCCGGCCTCCGACGAGGCTCTGCGCGTCCTGAGGGAGGCGAACTGAGATGGCCGCCGCCCGGCGCGATGGCGCCCGATGTCGCCGACGGCACCCCACCATCGAATCCATACCACCAACCAACACCAGGAGACTTCCATGACAACACCATCAACCATCCGCCGCCGCCTCAAGGCGGCCGCCGCCCTAGTCCTGTCCGCACTCGTCGCGCCGACCCTCGCCGCCTGCTCCAACACCGCACAGGCCGGCACCGACCAGGCGTCCGACACCGTCAACTTGGGCGTGCTCTATCCCAAGACCGGCGACTACGCCGAATACGGCGCGCTGTTCGAGCAGGGGATCGACCTGGCGGTCGAGAAGGTCAACGCGACCGGCGGCGTCCAAGGCAAGTTGCTTGGCGTCAAGTATTTCGACACGCAGTCCGATCCCAAGCAGGACGCCGCCGTGGCGCCGAAACTCGTCGCCGACCCGTCGATCATCGCCGTCATCGGCGACTACTCGTCCCCGGCCTCGAAGGCGGCCTCGCCGGCCTTCCAGCAGGCCGGGCTGGTCCACTACGGCTTCAACAACTCCGCTCCCGATTTCGTCTCGACCGGGGACCACGTTTGGTCGCCGGCCTACGGCACCGACAACATCATGCCCGTGTGGGCCCAGGGTGTCGCCGACTCGGGGGCGAAGAAGATCTCCGTGGTCTACATCGAGAATGATTGGGGCGCCGGCGCCTACGGCTACTTCGAGGCCGCCGCCAAGAAGTTGGGGCTCGACATCGTCTACCAGTCGGCCTACCCGGCCACCGACACAGACGACTATTCGCCGATCCTCATCAAGGCCCGCGACGCCAAGCCCGACGCGACCGTCCAGCTCGGCTACGGCGAGGGGGCGCAGATCGTCAACACGCTGCGCGACACCCTCGGCTACACCGGCCCCTTCTTCGGCGGCCAGAACACGCCCGAGTTCTTGTCGGTCTCCGGCAAGAACGGCTACGGCACCGTCACCGACGGCATCTTCACCGCCGACGACGACAAGGCGTTGATCCAGCAGTTCGTCAAGGACTTCCGCGCCAAGTACAACACCGATCCGGGCGATTTCAACCTGACGGCCTATCAGGCCGTGATCGATCTCGCCTACGGCGTCAACAAGACCTCGGCGACACGCGAGGGCGTCCAGCAGGCGCTGCAGACCGTCACCGACTTCCCCAGCTACGTCGGCAAGTCCGACACGTTCCAATTCGACCAGGCGACGCGGCGGGTCAAGGATCCGCAGCCAATCCTGCTGGTCGACAAGGACGGCAAGTTCGTCAGGCTCGGCTGAGCCGGCGCCGCCGAGGGAGAAGACCATGATCGACACACTCATCGCAGGCCTGCTGCACGGCACGATCTACGCGCTTATCGCTGTGGGAATGTCGCTGATCTTCGGCGTGTCCAATGTGGCGAATTTCGCCCACGGCTCGGTCTTCGCCCTCGGCACGATGTTGGGCTGGCTGTTCGGCGGCGCGCTGGGCTGGGGATTCGCCCCGACCCTCGCGGCGGTCGTCGCCCTCACCGGGCTATTGGGCTGGGTGGTCGACGTCCTCGTCGTCGGCCCTTTGGCCGGCGCGCCGCCGATCGCGGCCCTGCTGGCGACGCTGGCGGTGGCCATGATCCTGGACGCCTGTTCGCAACTGGCCTTCACGCCGCAGACCCGCGCCTTCCCGGAACTCCTGCCCACCCACAACCTGCAACTGGGCGGCGTTCATTTCGGGACTTCGTCGCTGGCCTTGATGGCCGCCACCGGGGCCGCCATGGCGGCGCTGTGGGCGTTCCTTCGCTACGGCAAGGCTGGTCGGGCGATTCGCGCCACCGCCCAAGACATCGACGCGGCCCGCCAGATGGGCATCGCGGTGGCCCGCATCCGGCACCTGTCATTCGCCATCGCCTCGGCGCTCGGCGGCATGGCAGGGGTGTTCATGGGGCTGTTCAACTCGTCGATCAACCCGTCGTCTGGGGCCGGCGCCGGGCTGTCGGCGTTCGTGGCGGCCACCATCGGCGGCCTCGGGTCCATTCCCGGGGCCGTCGCCGGCGGCCTCGTCCTCGGGGTCGTCGAAGCGGTGGGCGTCTACACCTTCGGCGGATCGTCGCGCGACATCATCATCTTCGGGGCGCTCGTCGCGGTCCTGCTGCTGCGCCCGTCCGGCCTGATGGGGGCGGCCGCAGCAGTCGAGGGCGAGCCGCTGACGGGCACCTTCCTCGGCGGCGGACAACCGGTCAAGCCGCCGTGGTGGGGCATGCTGGCCGCCCTCGGACTGGCCGCGCTGGTGCCGCTGCTTTGGGGCGACGTCGGAGCGGGCATCGGCACCCAGGTGGCTGCCTACGCCATCGCGGCGGTCGGCCTGACGCTGGTGGCCGGCGGGGCCGGGCAGATCGTCCTCGGACTGGCCGGGCCGATCGCCATCGGCGCCTACGCCTCGGCGCTGCTGGCCGTCGACCTCCACCTGCCCTTCCTGGCCGCCTTGCCGGCCGGAGGACTGGCCGCAGCCGTTGTGTCGTCGCTCCTCACCTTCCCCGTGTGGAGGCTGTCGGGGCACTACGTGGCAATCGCCACCATCGGCGTCGGATTCATCACCGTCGCGCTGGTCCGGCTGGCCGAACCGCTGACTCGCGGTGTCAACGGACTGTACGGCATCCCGTACCCGGACCTGTTCGGCGTGCGGCTGGTCTCGACCAGCCAGCTATATCTGCTCGACCTGGCCGTGCTGGCCGTCGCCTGGCTGGTCGTGCAGCGGCTGACGGCATCTCATCTGGGCAAGGCGATCCGGGCCATCGGCTCCGACGCGACGGCCGCCCGCGCACTCGGCGTCGACGCCTCGGCCTACAAGGCGCTGGCCTACGCCATAGCGGCGTTCTTCGCCGGCCTGTCGGGCGCCCTGCTGGCGTCGCAATACACCTACATCGAGCCGGGGCAATTCGACTTGTCGATGAGCACGCTGGTGTTGACGATCGTCGTTCTCGGCGGCCTGACCTCGCCGTTGGGAGCAGTCGTCGGCTCGGTCATCCTGGTCGGTGTGCCCGAGTTGTTGCGCAGCGTCTTCGAGGGGGTTCCGCAGGTGCTGGACTTGCTGCCCCAGGCCCGCGTCATCTCGTACGGGCTGATTCTCATCCTCGTCATCCGCTTCCGGCCCCAGGGGCTATTGGTGCGGCGCGCCTCTCACATCGCCCGCGCCGACGGCCCCGACGCCTCCGACGCCACCCGCCGACAGCGGGCCTTGGCCGGTGCGAGCCAGGCCGCCGCCGCCCATCCGTCCCTGTGAGGAGCCGATCATGCACACCCTCCCCAACCGCACGGGCAAGCGCCCGGCCTGCGACGGCCCGGCCCTGCGCGTGCGCCATCTGGCGAAGTCCTTCCAAGCGCTCCAGGCGGTCGACGACGTCTGCTTCGACGTCCGCCCCGGCGAGGTGGTCTCGATAATCGGGCCGAACGGATCGGGCAAGTCGACCACGGTCAACCTGATCGCCGGGGCGCTGCGCCCGGACGCCGGCGAGGTTTGGTTCGGCGGCCGCCGACTGGGCGACGCCGATCCCGTGGCCGTCGCCGAGGCGGGCATCGCCCGGACCTTTCAGAACGGCCGGGTGTTCGGATCGCTGTCCGTGGCCGACAACGTCGAACTCGGCCTGCACCGGGTCTGCTCGCGGCTGCGGCCCTGGCGCCGTATCGCCCGCGTGCCGGTCCTGCGCTGGGCGCAGCTGGCGGCCGAGGTTGGCGTCGCCCTCGTCGGCGGGCGGCCCGCTCGCCGCGAAGCCCGAGAATTGGCCAAACGGGTCGACGCCGAACTGGAGGAGTTCGGCGAGCGCCTGGCGCCCCGCCTGGCAGACCAGGCCTTCACCCTGTCGTACGCCAATCGCCGCCGCACCGAGATCGCCCGCGCTATGGCCTCCGGCCCCTCCCTGCTGCTCTTGGACGAGCCGGCCGCCGGCATGAACCCGGCAGAGACCGCCGAGTTGCTCGACCACTTGCGGGGCCTCAAAGCCCAAGGGCAGGCGATCTTGCTGGTCGAGCACAAGATGGAGGTGGTGGTCGGGGTCTCCGACCGGGTGCTGGTGATGGACAACGGCAGGATCATCGCCGAGGGCGACCCGCTCGTCGTCCGCCAGGATCCGCTCGTCGTC
>JAISUF010000192.1 GCA_031272195.1 Propionibacteriaceae bacterium | reverse complement strand
CACGGCCTGGTCGACGCCGTCAAGGGCATCATCGACGCCGGCAACGCCCGGCGTATCACGATCAAGAACGAGCAAGGCGACGAGATCATCACCTTCCCGCTGACGGCCGGCGCGGTCGGTGTCGTCATCGCGCCCCTGCTGGCCGCCGTCGGTGCGGTGGCAGCCCTGGTGGCCAAGTGCACCATCGTGGTCGAGCGGGTCAAGTGATGGGTCGGGCGCGCCGCCTGGCGGTGCTGGGCGACTCGGCTTTGGGCGAGATCATCGCGGCGCGGGCGGTGGTGGCGGAGTGGGACGAGGTCTGAGGGCAGGCGGCGTGCCGCCGGACGCGGCGCACTGCAGGTTATTTTGAATCACTCAAAACAACCTGCTAGGCTGGAGCCATGCCATACCGGAAAGCCCTGCGCGACGCGGGGCTGAAGGTCACCTTGGGCCGGTTGGCGGTCCTGGATGCGCTCGGCTCCGCACCTCATTCCTCTGCCGAGAACGTTTTCCAGGCCGTCGCCGGCCAACTCGACACATCGATCCAATCGGTCCACAACATCCTCAACGACCTGTCCGCCGCTCACCTCGTCAGGCGGATCGAGCCGGCCCACTCGCCGGCCCGCTACGAGCTGCGCGTCGCCGACAACCACCACCACCTGGTGTGCCGGACGTGCGGGCGGATCGAGGATGTCGACTGCGTGGTCGGGTCGGCGCCCTGCCTGACGCCCTCGGACGACCACGGCTTCGACGTGTCGGAGGCGGAAGTGACCTTCTGGGGCGCCTGCCCAGCCTGCATGGCCAACCCGACAACATCCGACCAGGAGAAGAAATGACTGATCAAGTCCCAACCACCACAACCCAGGCGGGCAATCCCGTCGCCTCCGACGAGCATTCGCTGACCGTCGGCCCCGACGGCCCGACCGTCCTCCACGACCGCTACCTGGTGGAGAAGCTGGCCCAGTTCAACCGCGAGCGCATCCCGGAGCGGATCGTCCACGCCAAGGGTGGCGGCGCGTTCGGCGAGTTGACCGTCACCAACGACGTTTCGGCCTACACCAGGGCGGCCGTCTTCCAGCCGGGGACGACCACGCCGCTGGTGGCCCGCTTCTCGTCGGTGGCCGGCGAGCAGGGCTCGCCCGACACCTGGCGCGACGTCCACGGCTACGCGCTGAAGTTCTACACCACCGAGGGCAACCTCGATATCGTCGGCAACAACACGCCGGTCTTCTTCATCCGCGACGCCATGAAGTTCCCCGATTTCATCCACTCGCAGAAGCGCCTGCCCGGCTCGGGCCTGCGCGACCTCGACATGCAGTGGGATTTCTGGACGCTGTCGCCGGAGACGGCCCACCAGGTGACGTACCTCATGGGCGACCGCGGCCTGCCGAAGACGTGGCGCCACATGCAGGGCTACTCCTCGCACACCTACCAGTGGATCAACGCCGCCGGCGAGCGCTTCTGGGTGAAATACCACTTCCTGTCCCGCCAAGGCGTCGAGTGCTTCACGGAGGCCGAGGCCGAGACGATGGCCGGGGTCGACGCCGACCACCACCGCCGCGACCTGTACGAGGCGATCGAGCGCGGCGAGTTCCCGGTTTGGGACCTCAAGGTGCAGATCATGCCCTACGCGGACGCTAAAGGCTACCGCTTCAACCCGTTCGACTTGACGAAGGTCTGGCCGCATTCCGACTATCCGCTGGTCGACGTCGGCCACTACACGCTGAACAAGAACCCGGACAACTTCTTCGCCGAGATCGAGCAGTTGGCGCTGTCGCCGGCCAACATGGTGCCGGGCACCGACATCAGCCCCGACAAGATGCTGATGGCCCGCGTCTTCTCCTATCCGGACGCCCAGCGCTACCGGGTCGGCACGAACTACCAGCAGTTGCCGGTCAACGCGCCCAAGAGCCCCGTCCACAGCTACACCAAGGACGGCGCCCAGCGCCACCACTTCGACGCGCCGAGCGTGCCGGTCTACGCGCCGAACAGCTTCGGCGGCCCGGTCGCCGACGCGGCCGCCGCAGGCGAGGGCGGCTGGGAGTCGGACGGCGAGCTGGTCCACGCGGCGGCGAGCCTGCACGCCGAGGACGACGACTTCGGCCAGGCCGGCACGATGTACCGCGAGGTCTTCGATCCGGCCGCCAAGGAGCGCTTCTTCCAGACGCTCTGTGGCCAGTATCGCGGGCTGACGGTGGACGCCATCAAGGAGCGCTTCCTCGACTACTGGGCCAAGGTCGACCACGACCTCGGCGCTCAGCTGCGGGCCGCCCTGGCCTGACCAAACGACTCGCCGGGGAGCGGCGTTGTCCCCCTGCCTCCCCGGCGAGCCTTTCTCGGGGGAAGGGCGCTGCTGCCGCCGACACGTGACACCCCCGTCGCCCGCTTGCCGGGGCCGAATGGTCCGGCAAGCGTCTCGGCGCAGGCGGGGGTTTCGTCACACGGTCAATCATCGGCTGGGTCGAACACATGTCGAACTCGGCGGGGGGGTCGCTCGTCGGCGGCTGAGGCGCGGCGTCCCAGACGGCGGGGGCCGCTGCGTTCGACCGACCAAGCCGATTAGACTGCGCGCCATGAACCAACTCGATCCGGTGACGAAGGTGGTGCGGGCGGGGGTCGACTCCGAAGCCCAGTACCACGACGTGGTGGCCCCGTTGCACTTGAGCACCACCTTCGCCATGCCCGAGTTCGGCCAAACCCCCTGTCACGACTATTCGAGGGCCAGCAACCCGACGCGCTCCCTGCTGGGGCGGGCCATCGCCGACTTGGAGGGCGGCCATGACGCCGTCGTCACGGCGTCCGGCATGGGAGCGGTGACGACGGTGCTGGAGGCGCTGGTGCCGGTCGGCGGCGTCGTCGTCGCTCCCGTGGACTGCTACGGCGGCACGTGGCGGCTGTTGGACGCCCTGGCCCGCAAGGGCCGCCTGCGAGTCCGCTTCGCCGACTTGTCCGATTTGGACCAGGCCGCCGGTTTGGTGGACGAAGGCGTCGACGCCGTGCTGGTGGAGACGCCGTCCAACCCGTTGCTGCGCGTCACCGACATCGCCGCCGTCGCCGAGTTGGCCCGCGCCGCCGAGGCGGCGCTGGTGGCCGACAACACCTTCGCCTCGCCGGTCGGCCAGCATCCCCTCGAATTGGGGGCCGATGTCGTGGTCCATTCCGCGACGAAGTACATCGCCGGCCACTCCGACGTCGTGCTGGGCGCTGTCGTCTCGAAGGCCGAGGCCGTCCACGAGGACGTCAAGTGGTGGGCGAACTGCCTGGGCGTGACGGCGGGCGCGTTCGACTGCTACCTGGGTTTGCGCGGCCTGCGGACGTTGCACTTGCGCAGGGCGGCGGCCGCCGCCAACGCCGCCCGGCTCGCCGAGGCGCTGTCGGCGCATCCGGCGGTTCGGCGCGTCTACTATCCCGGCCTGCCGGGGCATCCAGGACACGAGCTGGCCGCCCGCCAGCAGCGCGGCTTCGGCGCCATCGTCTCCTTCGAGCTGGCCGACGAGGCGGCGGTGCGGGCCATCCTGGGCCGTTTGCGGCTGTTCTCGCTGGCCGAGTCGCTGGGCGGGGTCGAGTCGCTGGTCTCCCATCCCGCAACCAT
>JAISUF010000189.1 GCA_031272195.1 Propionibacteriaceae bacterium | reverse complement strand
AGCATAGGGGACTCGAACCCCTGACTTCGACCTTGCAAAGGTCGCACTCTACCAACTGAGTTAATGCCCCAGGCAGGTCAAGTTTGCCATCGCCGACGCGATTGCGCTAGCCGGACTGGCCTGTCGCCAACGACTTGACGGCGGCGGCCAGCTCGCGCAGGTAGCTGGACGGCCAGCCGTACCACGGGGTGGCCGCATGAAAGTGGGTGGGGTGGACGCCGACCGCCTCGGCGCACCTCAGGGACCGCCAGACGTGGTAGTCGTTGGTGACGAACGCCAGCTTGTAGCCGGGCTTCAGCCGCTTGTCCAAGATCGCCTTGGAGAAGGCGAAATTCTCCGCCGTCGAGCGGGCCTCGTCCTCCTCGACCACCGACGACCGCGGCACGCCGTGCGCCACTAGATAGTCGGCCATCGCCGACGCCTCCGAAACCTGCTCCTGGCTGCCTTGGCCACCCGACACCACCAACAACGCCTCGGGATGGAGACGGTGGAAGGCGATCGCGGCGTCCAAGCGGTTGACCAGCGTCTGGCTCGGGGTGCGGCCGATGACGGCCGCGCCAAGCACCAGCACGGCGTCCTCTTCGCCGGTCGCGTCGTCCCTCGCCCCCGTCCACCACAACAGCGCGCAGGCCCCCACCACCAACACCAGGCAGGCCGCGCCGGCCCACAGCACGCCTTTGGGCAAATGCTTCCAGAACACGGCGAAGGCCAAGAAACAAGCGGCCGCCAGCGCCTCCAATGGCAGACCGGCCGTGAAGTTCACAGTCGTCCACAGCCAGGCCGTGTTCGCAGCCAGGAACAGCCCGAAGGCCAACAAGACAAGGCGGATCACCATCGCCCCAATGCTACCGTGACGACATCGGCCGCCCAGCCAACTGCGGCACAGTCGCGCCGCGACGCCGCCTGGCTCAATCGGCGTCGGGCTCGGCGACTCCCGAGAACTGGGCCTGGTAGAGGCGATAGTAGGCGCCCTTGGCGGCCAGCAGCTCGTCGTGGTCGCCCTGCTCGACGATGTCGCCGTGCTCCATGACGAGGATCGTGTCGGCGTCGCGGATCGTCGACAGGCGGTGCGCGATGACGAAGCTGGTGCGGTCGGCCCGCAGCTTGGTCATCGCCCGCTGCAGCAGCAGCTCGGTGCGGGTGTCGACCGACGACGTCGCCTCGTCCAAGATCAGGATGGCCGGATCGGCTAGGAACGCCCGGGCGATCGTCACCAACTGCTTCTCGCCCGCCGACAGGTTGGACGCCTCGTCGTTGATGACGGTGTCGTAGCCGTCGGGCAGGGCCCGCACGAAACGGTCCACATAGGTGGCCTTGGCCGCCGCGACGATCTCCTCCTCGCCAGCGCCCTCGCGACCGTAGGCGATGTTGTCGCGGATCGTGCCGCCGAACAGCCAAGTGTCTTGCAAGACCATCCCGATCTGCTCGCGCAACACCTTGCGCGGCAACTTCGTGATGTCGATCCCGTCGAGGGTGATGCGTCCCGACTGGACGTCGTAGAAGCGCAGGATCAAGTTGACCAGCGTCGTCTTGCCCGCGCCGGTCGGGCCGACGATGGCGATCGTCGCGCCAGGCTCGGCGACCAGCGACAAGTCTTTGATCAGCGGCTTGTCCGGCGAGTACGAGAACGCCACGTGCTCGAACTCGACCCGGCCTGCGAACTCGGCCGGAATGGCGACCTGCGACGTGCCGACGGCCGCGCCCGCCGATCCGCCCGAGGCGAGGGCCGGGCCCAAGGCGAGGCCCGGACCAGAGGCGGAAACGCCCGCGCCGCCCGCGCCGCCCGCGCCGGCATCCCCCGGCAATCCGCCCGCGCCACGCGCGGCCCGCGGAGGCTCGGCGTGCTCGTCGCGCCACGACCCGTGGGCCTGCGACGGCGTGGCGTCGGCCTCCTCCTCGACGTCCAACACCTCGAACACGCGCTCGGCCGACGCGACGCCCGACTGCAGCAAGTTGGCCATCGACGCGATCTGCGTGATCGGCTGGGTGAAGTTGCGCGAATACTGGATGAAGGCCGTCACCGATCCCAAGCCGATCATGCCCCACGCCACCTGCAAGCCGCCGACGACGGCGATGACGACGTAGTTCAAGTTTCCTATGAAGAACATCACCGGCATGATGATCCCGGAGACGAATTGCGCCCCGAAGGCGGCGCCGAACAGCTGGCCGTTCTTGGCCCGGAAACTGTCGGCGATCTCGCGCTGGCGTCCGAACACTTTCACCAAGTCCTGACCGGTGAAAGCCTCCTCGATCTGCGAGTTGAGCTGGCCGGTCTCCCTCCAGGTGGCGGCGAACAGCTTCTGGGAGCGTTTGCCGATGACCGTCGTCACCAGCGCCGCCAGCGGGATCGTCACCAGCGCCACCAGCGCCAAGATCCAAGAGATGTAGAACATCATGATCAGCACGCCCAACAGCGTGAAGATCGACTGCAGCACCTGCGACAGCGACTGCTGCATCGACTGAGAGATGTTGTCCATGTCGTTGGTGACGCGCGACAGCAGCTCGCCGCGCGGCTGGGCGTCGAAGTACGACAGCGGCAGGCGCCCCAGCTTCTCCGACACCTGGCGGCGCATCCGGTAGATGGAGCGCTGGACGATGCCGTTGATCACCAGGCCGGTCACCCACGTGGCCAGGCCGGCCGCCAGATAGATCGAGGCGGCGATCGCCAGCTGCCCCGCGACGGCCGCGAAATCGATCGGCGTGTGGGTCTTGACGGTGGCGTCGTAGATCAAGTCGGTGGCGTTGCCCAAGATCTTCGGGCCCAAAGCCTGCGAGCTGGTGGCCAAGATGACCGTCACGACGACCAATCCGATGCGCCACATTTCTTCGCGCAACTGCTGGGCCAGGCGTTTCAGCGACGGCCAGAAGTCGACGGCCTTCTCGCCGCCCCGGCCGATGCCGCCCCCAGGGCCGCCGTGGTGGTGCTGCGGGGCGTACTTGGGCCGCTCGTTGGCCTTCTTGGGCTGCGCGGCGGCGGTTGCCGGCTCGGCGGCTGTCGGCTGGCTCATGCGATCACCCCCGCTCCAACGCTGGCGACGTCTTCGGAGCGGAACTGCGAATCGACGATCTCGCGATAGGTCTGGTTGCCCGCCACCAACTCGTCGTGGGTGCCGATGCCGGAGATCGTGCCCTCGTCGAGGACGATGATCTGCTCGGCGTCGCGGATGGTCGACACGCGCTGGGCGACGACGATGACGGCCGCCTCGCGCGTCTCGGCCGCCAACCCGGCTCGGACCGCCGCGTCGGTGGCGACGTCGAGGGCCGAGAAGGCGTCGTCGAAGATGTAGATCTCGGGTTTTCGCACCAGCGCCCGGGCGATGGCCAGGCGTTGCCGCTGCCCGCCGGAGACGTTCGTGCCGCCTTGGGCGATGGAGGCTTCCAGGCCGCCGTCCATGGCCGCCACGAACTCCGTGGCCTGGGCGATGTCTAGGGCCCGCCACAACTCCTCGTCGGTGGCGTCGGGCTTGCCCAGACGCAGGTTGGAGGCGACCGTCCCGGAGAAGAGATACGGCTTCTGGGGGACGATGCCCATCCGGCTCCACAGCAGGTCGGGATCGATGGCCTTGACGTCCACCCCGTCCACCAGGACCGTTCCGCTGGTGGCGTCGAACAGGCGCGGCACCAGGTTGACCAGCGTCGTCTTGCCCGAGCCGGTCGAGCCGATGATGGCCGTTGTCTGGCCGGGGCGGGCCCGGAACGTCAGCTCGTGCACGACGGGCTTCTCGGCGCCGGGGTAGCGGAAGGCGACGTCGCGGAACTCGACCTCGCCGCGCGACTCCAAAGCCGTCACGGGATGCTCGGGCGGCTCCACCGACGACTCGGTGGCCAGCACCTCGTTGATGCGCTTGGCCGTCACCGCCGCGCGCGGGCCGATCATCAGCATGACCGTCGACATCATGACGCTCATCAGGATCTGCGCCAGATACGACAGATAGGCCGTCAACTGGCCGATCATCAGATGCCCCTCGGCGATCCGCTGGGCCCCGAACCACATGACGGCCACCTGGGAGAGGTTCATGATGAAGAAGACCGTCGGGAACATCGTCATCATCCGGGCGCCGACCTTGAGGGCGACCTTGACGAATTCGTAGTTGGCGTCGTCGAAACGCTTGGCCTCGGTCGCCTCGCGGGTGAAGGCGCGGATGACGCGCAAGCCAGAGATCTGCTCGCGCAGCACCGAGTTGAGTTTGTCGATGCGCTCCTGCATCTGGCGGAACAGCGGCGTCATCTGCGTCATGATGACGCCGATCACCGCCCCCAACAGCAGGACGGCGACGACGATGATCCAGCTCAGCCCGACGTCCTCGCGCAGCGCCATGACGACGCCGCCGATCATCGCCAGCGGCGCGGAGACGATCATGACCATCGTCATCAGCGTGAACTGCTGGATTTGCTGGACGTCGTTGGTGTTGCGCGTGATCAGCGACGGCGCCCCGAAACGCGCCATCTCGCGGCTGGAGAACGACAGCGTGTGGTCGAAAATGGCTTGACGAAGGTCGCGGCCGACGCTCATGGCCGCCCGCGAGCCGCACCAGGTGGCCGAGATCATGGCCGCCACTTGGAGCACCGACACGCCCAGCATGACCGCGCCGAGCGACCAGATGACGCCGAAGTCGCCCTTGGCGACGCCGTCGTCGATGATCGAGGCGTTGAGCGAGGGCAGGAACAGCGACGAGGCGACCTGCACCAGTTGCAGGCAGACCACGCCCAACGCCAGCCCCCAATAGGGCCGCAGGTAGGTTCGGATCAATGCGACCATCGTTTCCCCTTTTCAACCATCGACAAGCATAGAGCCTGCCACCGACGTTTGTTCCCTGGCGCTTGCAGGGGGCTGCCGGCGCTCTGCCAACAGCCCCCTGACTACGCCTTACGCCTCGTCGTCCAGTCCGAACGGGGGCTGTGCGCCAGCGCGTTCGCGACGACCTGGTCCGCCGTGGCGGGGCCCTCTCGGGCCGGGCCGCCCGCGGTCGGGGCCGAAGTCCTCCCGATCGTAGCCGGGGCCGTAGCCATCGGGCTCGCAACCGGGCGGCGGGGGCGGGAACGGCGGCGGGCCGAGGGGCGACTCGTCGTCGGCCAGGGCCTCGAACATGGCCTGGTAGCGGCGGGCCTTCTCAGCCCGGCGGCGGCCGTGTTTGCGCAGCTTTTCGGCGGCGCGCAGGCGTTCGACGGCCCGGGCCAGCCGGGGGTCGCCGATCTCGTCGCCGACGGCGCCCATCCAGGCGGCGAAGCGCTCGTCGCCCATGCGTTCGCGAACCTCGTCGGCCCACTGCTCGCGCAGCGCGTTGTCTTCGGCGGATTGCGCCTCCAGCGCCTCCAGCAGCTTGTCGAGATACGACTCCAGGTTGGCCTGCTCCTCGGCGGTCAGAGCGCTCAGGGCGTCGCCCGGGGCGGTCTGGGTGTCGCTGGCTGCGCGGCCGGCGTCAGTCAATTTGATGAGCATGACGCGCCCGTCGTCGGGAGAGGCCTCCCGGACGATGTGGCCGGAGCGCTCCAGCTTGGCGATCAACTCGTTGAGCGATGCGACGCGGATGCCGAGCAGGTACGACAGGTCCTTGGTGGAGATGCCGTCTTGGATGCGCAGCATGGCGAGGATGCGCCCTTGTCCGCGGGTCGGGTCGCCGAACGGCCCGCCCTTTCCATGGAGGCGGGTGCGCCGGTAGAGGTGCATGACCCGTCCCATCTTGGTGAATAGGTCTGACATGATGTCCTTTCGTTGTCCGCCGCGTTGGCGGCGGGTTGTTCTGGGAGGAACCGGCTGGCAGGCGGTCCCCAGGGCCACTTTCCAACAGGTTCCTGTTTAACAGGTACCTTATCAAAATACTACAGGGTCCTGTCAAATCGACCGCGCCGAGGCCGCGCCAACCCCCGAGAAGCGCCCACAGCCCTGCCACGCGAGCCCCACCCATCACCTGGCGCGCCACCTGTGGAAGGCCTCCGCGACGGCCGCCTCGCCACCATCCCACCCGCCACCGGGCGCGCGCCTCGACCAGTGCGCCATTACGTCGCCGCACCTCCGCGCCCTTGCCGCGCTAGGCTGTTCCGGTGAGCGAGAACGAGATTGCCGAAGCCGGTTACGACGCGCCCGACCTGAGCGAGCAGCAGCAGGTCCGGCTCGGCAAGCGCTCGCGCCTGTTGGCCGAGGGACGCCAGCCGTATCCGATAGGCGTGCCGCGCACCCACTCGGCCGCTCAGGTCCACGCCCAGTGGGGTCACCTGGCCGCCGGCCAGGAGACCCAAGACGTCGTCTCGGTGTCGGGACGGGTCGTCTTCATCCGCAACACCGGCAAGCTGTGCTTCGCCACCCTCCAGGACGGCTTCACCGCCGAAGACTCCGGCACCCGCCTGCAGGCCATGCTGTCGCTGGCCGAGGTCGGCGAGGACGCGCTTGCGGCCTGGAAGGCCGACGTCGACCTGGGCGATTTCGTCTCCGTCACGGGGCGCGTCATCTCGTCCAAGCGCGGCGAGCTGTCGGTGCTGGCCAGCTCGTGG
Source organism: Propionibacteriaceae bacterium (assembly GCA_031272195.1). Classification (GTDB taxonomy): domain Bacteria; phylum Actinomycetota; class Actinomycetes; order Propionibacteriales; family Propionibacteriaceae; genus Propionicimonas. The sequence goes on along the minus strand of JAISUF010000189.1, from coordinate 6,656 downwards.
GCGATGGCCTCCAAGTCGCTGCGGCCGATGCCCGTGCTCCACAAGGACCTCTCCGAGGAGAACCGCGTCCGCCGGCGCCACATCGACTTGGTGGTGCGCCAGGAGGCCCGCGACATGGTGCGGGCCCGCGCCGCCGTCACCAGGGCCATCCGGGAGGCGCTGCACGCCGACGGCTACCTGGAGGTGGAGACGCCGGTCTTGCAGCTCGTCCACGGCGGGGCGGCCGCCCGTCCGTTCAACAGCCATCTGAACGCCTTCGACATTCCGATGACGCTGCGCATCGCCTTGGAGTTGTATCTCAAACGGGCTATGGTCGGCGGGGCGGACCGCGTCTACGAGATCGGCCGCATCTTCCGCAACGAGGGCATCGACTCCAGCCACTCGGCCGAGTTCACCATGTTGGAGGCCTACCAGTCGTGGGGCGACCAGCACACCATCGCCGACATGACCCGACGCCTCATCTTGGACGCCGCCGACGCGCTCGGCCGGCGCGTCCTGCCGACGCCGGCCGGGGAGATCGACCTGGACGGCGACTGGGCCTGGAAGCCGGTCTATCCGACGTTGTCGCAGGCCCTGGGCGAGGAGGTGACGCCCGACACCGGGTTGGAGGAGTTGCGCGGTTACGCGAAGGCCCGCGAAGTGCCGTTCGACCCGAAATGGGGCGAGCAGAAGCTCGTCATGGAACTGTTCGAGCACATCGTCGAGCCAAGCCTGCTGCAGCCGACCTTCGTCTGCGACTATCCGCCGATCGCCCAGCCGCTGGCCCGGCCCCACCGCAGCGACCCGAACCTGATCGAGGCCTGGGATCTGATCATCGGCGGCGTCGAGCGCGCCACCGGCTTCTCCGAGCTGATCGACCCCGTCATCCAGCGCGAGCGCCTGGTGGCCCAGTCGATCAAGGCCGCGGGCGGCGACCCGGAGGCGATGCAGTTGGACGAGGACTTCCTGGCCGCCCTTGAGTTCGGCGCCCCGCCGATGGGCGGCATGGGCATGGGCATCGACCGCGTCATGATGCTTCTAACCGGAGCCGGCATCCGCGAGACGATCCTCTTCCCCCTTCTCAAGCCCGCCGGCTGAGCCGAACAGCCCGACCGCCCGACCGCCATTCGCACACCGCGCCGAGCCATAGCTTTCACGCAGACGCTCTCAGCGAGCACGGCCGGCCACAAGCGGGCACCGGCCCTACGGCTGTCGCGGTTGGCGGGACATTCACATCTTGGCGTCAGGCAAGCGCTGCGCTTCCCGGACCTCTTGAGTCAAGTCGCGGGATGGACACTTGTGTGTCGCCTGACGTACACTAGACGGCATGGGCACAATGGTCCGTGAACGCCGATTGGCTCTGCGACTGACCGCAGACGCCGACGACCTGATTCGCTCGGCCGCCTCCATTGAGGGCACGACCGTGACCGACTTCACCACAACTGCGGCCGTCGCCAAGGCCCGCGAGACGCTGAGCGACCAACTCCGCGTCACGCTGACGCCGACCGCCTGGGACGCCTTCACCGCCGCCCTTGACGAACCTGCCGCGACGCCCCGGTTGGACCGATTGCTCGCAGAGCCATCGGTTTTCGAGCGCTGAACCGCCATGGCCCCACACCCCCGCATCCGACCGATCGAGCCCGGCGACACAACTGCACAGTTCGATTGCGGACAGCCGGACCTCAACTCGTATCTGAGCCGCCGCGCCTGGCACAATCACACCCACGGGGTCTCGCGCTGCTATGTGGCCGCCTCGGCGGACCAGGTTGTCAGCTTCTACGCACTAGCGGCAGGCGACGTGGCGCGCCGGGGCCTCCCCGGCTCCATGCGCCTCAACATGCCCGAGGCGATTCCGGCCATCGTCTTGACCCGCCTCGCCATCGACCTGGCCTGGCAAGGCCGCGGGCTCGGCTCCGGCCTTCTGAAAGACGCGCTGGTCCGAGCCGAAGCCGCCAGCGGCGTCATCGCCGCCCGAGTGTTGGTCGTCCACGCCATCGACGCTACCGCCCGCGACTTCTACCGCCACTTCGACTTCCAGCCCTTCGGCGACGACGCGCTACACCTGTTCACACCCCTGCACCCAGACTCTTGACGACCCCACCCCCATACGCCCACTCGTGCGGCCTGCGCACTCGACGACGGAATCCGGCTAGTCGGCAAGATTCGACGTCCCTCGCCAGCCAACCTTCTCCAGAGCTGAGGCCGCAGCGGCGTCAGCAATCTTCGGGTGCGAAGTCGTGCCCTCAGCCCAGCCACGGCGCTGGCGATCCGAATCCCACATTCACGTCCCGTCGGGATCGGCCAGGCGGCGCATCGGCGTCTCGGCGGGCTCGTCGCCGAGCCTCGCCTCGGCGCGCAGGCCGGCTTGCTGGATGACGCGCTGGATCGTCAAATCGCGCTCGGTGGGGCGCCCGACGAACGAGATGTCGCGCAAGCCTTGGGTTTGGGCGGCCGACTCGAATGTGAAGTGGCCGTAGTCGAACACCATCCCCAGCCACGGCTGGTGGACGGTGATGTCGAGGATGCGGGCCAACGGCATCGTCGCCACGTCGCGGCGGAACACGCCGTGCACCCGGTAGACCCGCATGTTGGTGATGACGAAGCGGTCCATCAAACGCTCGTGCAGGCGGTAGGCGCCGTGGGCCAGCGCCGCCAGCGCGGCCAGCCAGAACAGCCACCAGAAGCGTCCCGAAACGGTCACCAGGAAGAGCAGGGGGATTGTCGCCAGCGCCTCGGCGATCGGCCCGACCAGCGCCAGCGGATGCTTGGCCACCTCGTCGATGACGAACTCGCCCTGGTCGGCCAGCAGATAGCGCTCGACCTGCGGGGAGAACAGGCTGGGGCGGCTCATTCCAACACGGACTCGAAGAACGTCCCGACGTTACCAGCCCACTCCTGGACGGCGTGGACGGCGTCGGCGGCCGTCTGCGGATGGGCGACGACGACGTAGACCAGGAACGCGACCACCAACAGCACCGCCGCCTTCTTGACCCAGCCCATGCCAACTCCGTTCGATAGCTTTCAGCAACCACCTTGCCGCATCTTCGCCGCCAGACGTGTGAGCCACGCCCAAGAACCGCCCACCTTGAGGCCCAAGTCGCCACGTGACTTGGCGTGGCCTAGCCTTTGACGGCGCCGGCCATGATGCCGGCCACCAGCTGCTTGCCGACGAAGACGAACAGGAGCACCAGCGGGAACGACGTCAGCACGACGCCCGACATGATCAGCGTGTAGTCGGTGTAGCGGCCGCCGGCCAGGGTCGAGGCGGCAACCGTCAGCACGGCGCGGTTGTTCGAGCCCAGCACCAGGAACGGCCAGTAGTACTGCGTCCACTGGGCGACGAACGTGAACAGCGCCAGCATCGAGGCGGCCGGGCGAGCGGCGGGCAGCGCGACGTGCCAGAAGGTGCGGATCATCGAGCAGCCGTCGACGCGGGCCGCCTCGATCAGCTCGTAGGGCAGCGCCTGCTCCAGGTATTGCGTCATCCAGAACACGCCGAAGGCCGTCACCAGGCCGGGGATGATGACCGCCTCCAGCTTGCCGTACAGTCCCAGCTTGCTCATCAAGATGTACAGCGGGACGACGGACAACTGCGTCGGGATGGCCATCGTGGCGATGATGAAGCCGAACAGCCCGGCCTTGCCGCGGAAGCGCAGCTTGGCGAAGGAGTAGCCCGCCAGGGTCGAGAAGAAGACGACCGAGATGGCGCAAACCCCCGACACCAGGATCGTGTTGAGCAGCGCCACCGTCCAGTTCAACTCGCCGAAGGCGATGCGCAGGTGCTCGCCCAGCAGGGCCAGCGAGCCGGTGCCGAAACTCCCCCAGCCGTACATGTTGTCGGTTGTGACCGAGGCGATCTGGACGGCGTAGTAAAGCGGGAAGACCGAGATCAGGATGACGAAGGCCAGCACGGCGTAGGTGAACCAGTTGGCCTTGCGCCCCTCGCTGGTGACGGCCAGGCGGCGGCGCTTGGCGGCTGCCCGGACCACGCTCGGCGGGGCGGTTTGGCGCAGGGCCGGCATCGACGTTTCGCGGCTCATGACGCCACCTCCTTGCGCGCCCTGCGGCGGGGTTTGGACGGGCCGTCGCCGGAGATCTTGCGCGTCAGGTAGAAGTTCAGCAGGACGAAGGCGATGATGATCAAGAACAGCAGCCAGGCGATCGCGGCAGCCCGGCCCATGTTGGACTGGTTGGTGGAGACGAAGCCGGTCTTCCACAACAGCTGCGTCACCGTCAAGAACTGGTTGTTGGAGCCGCCGTAGGACGGCGAGATCGAGAACATCTGCGGCTCGTCGAAGACTTGCAGGCCGCCGATCGTCGAGGTGATGATGACGAAGATCAAGGTGGCGCGAAGCTGGGGGATGGTGATCGAGAAGAACTGCCGCACCGGCCCGGCGCCGTCGACGACCGAGGCCTCGTACAGGTCGCGCGGGATGGCCTGCATGGCCGCCAGCAGGACCAGCGCGTTGTAGCCCATCCAGCGGAAGTTGACGATCGAGGCGACCGCGACGTGGCTGGCCAGTCGGTTGGCGTGCCACGGGATGGCCGGGATGTTGACCGACGTCAAGACGGTGTTGATCAGGCCCATGTTGTCGGAGAAAACCTGGTTGAAGATGATACCGGCGGCCATCGGCGCGATGACGTACGGCAACAGGACGCCCATCCGCCAGAACGTCTTGGCCCGCAGGTTGGCGTCGAGCATGTAGGCGATGAACAGCGCCAGTATGATCTGCGGAACGCTCGACAGCAGGAAGATGGAGACGGTGTTTCCCAGGGCGGTCCAGAAGTCTGGCTGGTTGAGCACCCAGGCGAAGTTGCCCAGCAGCGAGGGGGTGGAGCCGCCGTCGCCGCAGGTCGCGCCGCAGACGGCCAGCCCTTTGTCGCCGCCGACCGAATTCCACTTGCGGGTCGCGATGTAGGCGGTGTAGAGCAGCGGGAACAGCCCCACAACGGCGAACATGACGTAGAAGGGGGCGACGTAGAGATAGGGCGAGGCTTTGACGTCGAACTTGGAGACCCGGACCCGCCACGGCAGCCCGGTGGCTTTGGACAAGAGAAGCTCCTTTGCTGTGGTCTGGCCTGTTTGGCGTTGACAAAGACTCTAATGGCTCAGCGCCCGCGATGGGCGTGGGAGGCCCCTTTGTCCCACGCCCATCACGTCTTTTCTCAGAGGGTCAGGACAGGGCCTTGACGTCCTCCAGCCACTTGTTCCAAGAGTCGGCGGCGCTCATCTCTTTGGTGACGTCGACCCGGTTGAGGGCGTCGGCCATCTTCGACTGGATGTCGAAGTACTCCGCGCCCTTGTACGGCACGACCGTGACGGCCGCGGCCCGGTTGGCGAAGATCTGGCCGACCGGCGCGTCGTTGAGGAACGAGTCAGTCTTGCCGGCGACGTCGGCGGCCGCCTCGGCGGTCTTCGACGACGGATAGTTGCTAGCCGCAACGAAGACGGCCGCTTGCTGCTCGGGCGCTGTCAGCCAGGCGGCCAGTTCTGCGGCAGCCTGGGTGTTCTTGCCTTGGGCGGGGATGACGAGGAACGAGCCGCCCCAGTTGCCGCCGCCGCCGGGGAAGACGTCGGCGATATCCCAGTTCTTGTTGTCCTCGCCGGCGTTGCCCTTGATGTTGTTGACGATCCACGCCGGGCACAGCATCGTGGCGAACTTGTCAGACTTGAACGCGGCGTTCCAGTCGTCGCTCCACTGCTGCAGGCCGGCCGACTCCTTGTCGGTGACGGCCGCGGTGGTCACCTGGTCGTACATCTCCTTGATCTTGGCGTTGGTCGAGGCGATGATCGAGTCGTCGTCCTTGCTGATGTAGGACGACTCGACCTGGTTGACCATGCCCTGATAGGTGGCGGCCGCCGAGTCGAACCAGGCCTTGCCGGTCTTGGCGGTGTATTCCTTGCCGACCGAGAAGTAGGTGTCCCAGTCGCCGGTCAGCAGCTTGGCGACCTCGTCGCGGTCGGTCGGCAGGCCGGCCGCCTCGAACAGGTCGGTGCGGTAGCAGATGCCCTCGGGGCCGATGTCGGTGCCGAAGCCAAGGACTTTGCCGTCGGCGGTGGTGGCCTGCTGGATCTTCCAGTCGAGGTAATCGTTGGCGGTTGCCAGATCCTTGACGTCGACGAACTTGTCGGCGTTGTCCATGATGCTCGGCATCCAGTCGATGTCGACGGCCTGAATGTCGTAGGCGCCAGAGCCGGCGCCGATGGCGGTGTTGAAGGCGTTGCGGGCGTCGTCGGAGCTCTTGGCGACGGTCGAGACGATCTTGATGTTCGGATGCTCGGCCATGTACTTGTTGAACAGGTCGGCGCCCGGCGCGGTGTCGGTGGCGGCCTCGAAGCCGAAGTTGTTGAACGTGCCGATGGTCAGCTCGATCGTTTCGGCTGCGGCCGTCTGGCTTTGGTCTCCACTGCCGGTGGAGGTGTTGTCAGCCGGCGTTTGGGTGCCACAGGCGGTGACGGCCAAACAGGCGGCGAAGATGGTTGCGCCGGCGGCTGCCCGGCGGCTGGCGGTGCTGAATCGCACTGAGGACTCCTTCGTCTGGGAGCTGTGGGCTCCGTGGTTTCGGTTATCGGTTGTCCGATAGAATACTTCCACAAGTCATGGAAGCGCTTCCAATCCCATCATGGCCCATCCCCGGATGGAGTGCAAGGACCGTTACCAAATCGTTATCAAGTT
>JAISUF010000142.1 GCA_031272195.1 Propionibacteriaceae bacterium | reverse complement strand
CTACGACCACGGCCCGTGGGGCGCCGATGTCGTCTTGGCGGGTTTGAACTTGTGCCAGGAGACGCTGGACGGCATCCGCAACCATTCGTGGTCGCGTCCGTCGCCGACGAGCGTCGAGGGGCAGATCGTGTCGTGGGCCGACCGTATCGCCTATTGCGCGCACGACTTGGAGGACGCCATCGGAGCGGGCATCGTCTCGCCAGGCGATCTGCCAGCCGAGGTGGCCGAGGTGGCGGGCCGGACCCGGCGCGAGCAGTTGGCGACGTTCATCCGGTCGGTTATCGCCGCCACGTCCTCGGCCGGCCTGGTCGGCATGGACCCGGTCGCCGCCGGGGCGTTGGCGTCGTTGCGGGCTTTCAACTACGAGCGCATCTACACCCGGCCCGAGTCGGTCGCCCAGTCGGACGCCGTCATCGCCTTGCTGCGCGCCTTGGTGGAGCACTACGCCGACCAACCGGCGGACCTGCCCGAGGAGTTGCGCGACGATCCCGGCACGCCGTCGGCCGTCCGGTCGGCGGTCACCTACGTCGCCGGCATGACCGACCGCTACGCCTTCGACACCGCCGTCGCCCTGCTGGATTGGGACCCCGACAAGCTGCCGAAGGGCATTTCGGGTTGACGCCGCTCGCGGCATCCGGTTTGGGCTTCGTCCGTTGTTGAACCGCATGGTTGGGGACTGTGGCGACGGGCCCGCAGCGAGTAAGGTAAGATTGCCTTACTCGGAGGTGGCTATGACGATCTTGACGGTGACGGCCAAGGGACAGGTCACGTTGAAGCGCGAAGTGTTGCGGCACTTGGGTGTCGCCCCTGGCGACAAGTTGGAGGTCGAGCTGCTGCCCGACCGTCGGGCGGTGATCCGGGAGCGGCCGCCGCAGGGCTCCATGGAGTCGTTCGTGGGGGTGCTTCACGACAACGCCGGGACGGTGCTGGGCTTGGACGAAATCAAGTCCGCGATTGAGGCGGGCTGGGCCGGTGAGCGCTCGTGATCTGCGTCGACACGAACGTCCTCGTCCGCGCGGCGGTGTTGGACGATCCCGACGAGGGGCGGTTGGCCAGCCAGACCCTGCTGGGCGCCGATCAAGTGGTGGTGAGCGTGGTGTCGCTGTGCGAGTTCGTCTGGGTGTTGCGCCGAGCCTATAAGAAGTCGGGGCCCGAGGTGGCCAAGGCTGTGCGTGCGTTGGTCTCGGCCCCGAACGTCATCGCGGATGTCGCCGCTGTTGAAGCGGGCTTGGCCATGCTCGACCAGGGCGGCGACTTCGCCGACGGCGCCATCGCCCACGACGGCCTGACGCGCGGCGCGGTCGAGTTCGTCTCGTTCGACCGCCAAGCCGTCCGGCTGCTCCAACAAGCCGGAACCCGCGCCCACACCCCGTGAATGCCTTGCCCTAGGCCAATCTTGCGTGAGGATTGACGCTCGGCAGCCAACCGCCCGAGAGGGTGAGGCGTCCCGGCTGGGTCTGATCCCCAAGCCCCAGGCCCGGTCGGGACGCAGGCTTGGCGCCATGCCCGATTCGGCGCGGCCGGACGGGAGCAGTGGGCGCCGCGGACGAAGTGCGCGGTGATGTCATGGGGATTGCGCCCCTGGCGGTGTCGATTCGCCTCGCCAGAGCCCCCGTTGCGCCGTCCGCAGGGTGGGCCAGACAGCCCCGTACCCCCGCCCTGCGTCTCGAATCTTGGCCACGGATTTTGTCGGCGGCTGCTGTCAAGTCCCTTGTCAGGGACCTTTTTCTCAAGAACTTGGCCAATTGGCCCATGATTCGGACCCCATTCGGCTGATAGAAATAGGGCATGCCCGCGCGACGGGCCGCCCCAGAGAGGAAGACCATGAAGAGCCGATCCGCCCTGTCCAAGACTTGCCGCAACCGAGGAGGTCGACGGCTGCTCGCGGCGGCGGCTGCGGGAGGCCTCCTGCTGGGGCTGGCAGGGGTGTTCCCCGACGCCGGCGCGGCGGCCCCGGCGAAGATCCAGATCATCAACCTCGGCGACTCCTACGCCGCCGGCACCGGCGCCAGCGGCTCGCTGGGCGCCAACAACCAGGCTGGCTCGAGTTGTTACCAGGCCAAGCTGAACGCGGCGCGGCTGCTGGCGCAAACGCTGCAGGGCGGCGCCGTCTCCGGCTACACGGCCAACGACGATATCGTCGATTTCTCCTGCGCCGGGGCGCTGACCAACAAATTGGTCACCGACGAGGAAGGCGTCTACATCGTCGACCCGCCCGACGAGCACAACGACGTGGTTCACGACCAGCTCCTCGGCGAAGACCCGGTGCTCTCGAAATATCCAACGCACTCCGTCGGCAGCTCCTACGGCAACCTGGAGCAGAAGCTGGACGCCGTCAAGGCCCAAGATCCGTCGACCAAGGTGATCGTGTTGCTGTCGATCGGAGGCAACGACCTGCGCTTCTCGCCGCTTTGGGACCAGTGTTTCCTGTTGAGGAAGCTCAACGAGACCGACTGCCGCAACCGCGTCGCCGACGCCGACAACAAGCTCGACGCCACCGCCGAGCGCGTCGGCCAGATCATCGGCCACATCAACGCCTTGCTCAAGAAGCGCGGCCTGGCGGGGACGGTGATGCTCGAAGGGCTGCCGTACTTCATCAAGGAGGGCACCCAGCACTACCTCGGCTCCTACGACCTGACCGCCGCCATGAAGAACTTGATGGACAAGATCGACCAGGAATGGCGGGACACCACCGTCAAATACGGCGCGCGCTATGTGTCGCTGATCGCCCCGTTCAGGGGTTACGAGCCCTACAACGGCATGGTCGAGAACGACTACGCCTTCCGCATGAGCGGTCTGGACGTGCTGCGGCTGCACCCCAACGACAAGGGCCAAGAGATCACCCGCGACGCCATCCTGGCCGAACTGCGGGCCGCCCTGCCGTCCATCGGCGTGCCGGACAACGACAAGGACAAGCTGCTGGCGGTGTCGCCCACGGGCAAGAACACCACTCCGTGGCTGTCGGTCAAGGGATCGTCCGCCGGCATATCCCAGGAGGTGAGTGTGCGGGGCAGCGGCCGGGGGAAGGTCAAGGTCACGGTCAACATCCAGATCATTAAGAACCCAGACAGCAGCAAGCACAAGTGGGTGGTTGTCTCGAAGCCCAACTGGATCGAGCTGTCATCAGATCGGGGACGGGCGGGCGCGGTCTACACCGCCCAAGACTACGGCGACACCATCAAGTTGGAGGCCAAGCCAAACCGAACCGGCGCCAAGCGCGTCGGCGTCGTCGAGTTTCAGTTCGACAGAGAATCCAAGTTCTACGGCGACTCGCCAGTTACCTCTGACGTCGCCACGCTGACGATCACCCAGCCGTCCAAGCGCTGACCGGCCTGGGCGGGCTCACCCGGCGCGGTCGTCCTGGGCCGGTGGCTCGCGTCCCAATCTGCCCGTCTGGCGGCTCGCCCGCCCCAGCCAGGGCAGGCAGGCGCGCGTTCCGCCTTGCGCAGTCGGGGCCCATCGGATGGCACCCGCCCGGCCGCGACCGCCAGCTCGGCAAGGCCGTAAACTGGCCCCATGTTCAACCCTGACGACTTGGAGGCCGTGCGGGAGCGCACGCGCATCGAGGACGTCATAGGGGCCCATGTGACGCTGCGGCGGGCCGGCGGCGGGACGCTGGTGGGGCTGTGCCCGTTCCACGACGAGAAGACGCCGTCGTTCAACGTCACACCGTCGCGCGGGCTCTACTACTGCTTCGGCTGCGGCGAGGGCGGCGACGTCATCAAGTTCGTCCAGCGGATCAACAACGAGTCGTTCGTCGAAGCGGTCGAGTTCCTGGCCGGGCGGCTCGGCCTGGAGCTGCGGCAGCTCGACGACGGCCGCAAGACCGCCGAGCCCGGCCTGCGCAACGCCGTCCTGGAGGCCAACCGCCTCGCCGCCGAGTTCTACAGCGCCCAACTGGAGACGCCCGACGCCGAGGCGGGCCGTCGCCTGCTCAAAGAGCGGGGCTTCGACCGCGAGGCGGCCACCCGGTTCGGCGTCGGCTACGCCCCCCGCGACGGCCACGCCCTGCGCGACCTCCTCAAACAGCGCCGCGTCCGCCCCGACATCGCCGTCAAAGCCGGTCTGATAAGGGAGAACGGCGAGTGGGACGTCTTCCAGGGGCGGCTGGTCTGGCCGATCCGCGACGCCGGACATTCGGTGCTCGGCTTCGGCGGGCGCAAGCTGTACGACGACGACCGCGTCGCCGCCAAGTACGTCAACACCTCCGAGACCGTCGTCTACAAGAAGTCGAGCGTGCTCTACGGGCTGGACCTGGCCCGCGTCAACATCGCCCGCAAGAGCCAAGCCGTCGTCGTCGAGGGCTACACCGACGTCATGGCCTGCCACCTGGCCGGCGTCGACACCGCCGTGGCCTCATGTGGCACCGCCTTCGGCGAGGATCACGCCCGCCTCGTCCAACGCCTGCTCGGCGCCAGCGACGTGGGCGCGGGGGAGGTCGTCTTCACCTTCGACGGCGACGCCGCCGGACAGGCCGCCGCCATGAAAGTCTTCAAGCTCGACTCGGCCTTCACCACCCAGACCTACGTGGCCGTCGAACCCGGCGGCCTCGACCCTTGCGAGTTGCGCATGGCCCAGGGCGACGCCGCCCTGCGGGAGCTGATCGGGCGGCGCGTACCGCTGTACGAGTTCGTCGCCCGCAACACCGTGGCGCGCTTCGACCTGGACCGCGTCGACGGGCGCATCGACGCCCTGCGGGCCGCCGCTCCAATCCTCGAATCGGTCCGCGACAAGTCGAAAGCCGACGGCTACCTCCAACAACTGGCCAAGTGGGTCGGGGTGGACGTCGCCGACGCCCGCCGGGAGGTCAAGATCGCACGGGCCAGGCGGCCCGAACAACCCGCGCCGTTCGCGTCCAGCCAGCCGTCGGCGTGGTCTGGGGGCGCCTCCGGTCGGGGAGCGGCGCGTCCGAGTGCGGGCGGCCAAAGGTTGGACGGATCCGGCGGCGGTCAGGGGGCGGCCCCCGCCCAAGGGGACCTGCTGGCCGAGGCGGCTCAGACCGGCCAGGACGCCCTGGTCGCCGCGCCGGCATACCTTCTGCCGAATCCGCGCGACCCCCGTCTCGAACCGGAACGCGGCGCGCTTCGTCTGGCCTTGCAGGCCCCCCAAACCTTCACCGACGACTGGAACGAGGTGGCGCCCTCGGATTTCTCCAACGCCGCCTACGCGGCGCTGTGGGAGCTGGTCACGCGACCCGTCGGCCGGGCAGCCGACGAGGCGACGGGGGCCGCAACGGCGCAACTCGCCCGGCCGGAGTTGGCGCCGGCCGACCCCGATCCCACGGGCCAAGGGGGGCCACCGGACCCGGCCAAGCCGTCATCCCAACCGGACCGCGCCTCGCCGCGCTGGGCGCAGTCCGTCCTCGAGCGCGCCGACGATCCGGGCCTGCAGTCGCTGATCGAGGCGCTGGCCGTCGAACCGCTGGCGCGCGAGGCGTCGGAGTCCTACACCGACGAATACGCCACCGAGGTTCGCCTGCGCCGTC
>JAISUF010000131.1 GCA_031272195.1 Propionibacteriaceae bacterium | reverse complement strand
CGCGGCGAGCTGGGCAAACTGCTCGACGACCTGGGACGGCACTTCCCCGACTTGCGCTTCCAGACAGCGGTGACCGGCTCCGGCGGTCTGCATGTTGCGGAGTTGATGGGCGTGTCGTTCGTCCAAGAGGTGATCGCCGGCACCGAGGCCATCGAGCGCTTCCAGCCGCAGGCCGACGTCGTCATCGAGCTGGGCGGCGAGGACGCCAAGATCACCTACCTCAAGCCCGCCCCCGAGCAGCGCATGAACGGCACCTGCGCCGGCGGCACCGGGGCCTTCATCGACCAGATGGCCACCCTCCTGCAGACCGACGCCCACGGCCTCGACGAGCTGGCGTCGCGCTACGACCACCTCTACCCGATCGCCTCGCGCTGCGGGGTTTTCGCCAAGTCCGACTTGCAGCCGCTGATCAACCAAGGGGCCGCCCACACCGACTTGGCGGCCTCGGTCTTCCAGGCCGTCGCCACCCAAACCATCGCCGGCCTGGCCTGCGGCCACCCGATCAAGGGCAATGTGGTCTTCCTCGGCGGTCCGCTCCACTTCCTGCCCCAGTTGCGGGCGGCCTACCAGCGCGCCCTCGACGGCCAGGTCGACTCCTTCGCCACGCCCGACGACGCCCACCTCTACGTGGCGATGGGCGCGGCGCTGCTTGCCAAAGGCGAGTTCGTCTCGGCCGCCAAACTGCGCGAGGGCCTGGCGCGGGCCACCCAGCTTCCGCTGGTGTCGTCGCGGATGCGCCCGCTGTTCGAGTCGCCCGCCGAGTACGAGGCTTTCGCCGAGCGCCACCGCAGCGCCCACGTCCCGCAAAAGTCCTTGTCAGCGGCCCATGGTGAATGCTTCCTGGGGATCGACGCGGGCTCGACGACGATCAAGGCGACGTTGATCAACCAGGCTGGCGAGATCGTCTACTCGTATTACGACTCCAACCGCGGCGACCCGGTCAGCGCGGCGGTCAAGATCCTGGGCGAGATCTGGGACGGTTTGCCCCCCGACGCCGTATTGGCCCGCTGCTGCGTCACCGGCTACGGCGAGGACCTGATCCACGCCGCCCTCCACATCGACGACGGCGAGATCGAGACCATGGCCCACTACCGGGCCGCCGCCAAGCTCTGCCCCGGCGTCACGTCGGTGATCGACATCGGCGGGCAGGACATGAAGTATCTGCGCATCCGCAACGGCGCCATAGACTCGATTGCTGTCAACGAGGCCTGCTCGTCTGGTTGCGGATCCTTCCTGCAGACCTTCGCCGAGACGATGGGCCAGGACGTTCACTCCTTCGCCGACGCCGCCGTCGAGTCCAAGGCGCCGGTCGATCTGGGCAGCCGCTGCACGGTTTTCATGAACTCGTCGGTCAAGCAGGCCCAGAAGGAGGGCGCGGGCGTGGCCGACATCTCGGCGGGGCTGAGCTACGCGGTGGTCCGCAACGCGCTCTACAAGGTCATCAAGCTGCACGACGCCGGCCAATTGGGCCCGAAGGTCGTCGTCCAGGGCGGCACCTTCCTCAACGACGCCGTGCTGCGGGCTTTCGAGCTGTTGACGAAGGCCGAAGTGGTGCGCCCGGACATCGCCGGCCTGATGGGGGCCTACGGGGCTGCCCTGACCGCCCAGTTGCGGCACCTGCCCGGCCAGGCCTCCAGCGTCCTCTCCCCCGCCGCGCTGGCTTCGTTCAGCGTTGACACGAAGCTCGACACCTGCAAGCTGTGCCAGAACCACTGCCAGTTGACCATCTCGTCGTTCTCGGACGGCTCGCGCCACGTCTCCGGCAACCGCTGCGAGCGAGGGGCCAGCCTCTCCCCCGCCCCGAAGCGCAGTGAAATACCCAATTTGTATGACTACAAATACAAGCGCATATTCGGCTATCGCCGCCTCACGGAGGCCAATGCGTCACGCGGTGATATCGGCATCCCGCGCGTGTTGAATATGTACGAGAATTACCCGCTGTGGTTCACCATTCTGACCAAACTGGGCTTCCGTGTGATTCTCTCTGGACGCTCGTCCCACGACGTTTTCGAGCGCGGCATGGAATCAATTCCCTCGGAGAATGTCTGCTATCCGGCCAAACTCGGCCACGGGCATATTGAAAGCCTCCTCGACCAGGGGGTCAAGACGATCTTCTACCCGTGCGTCTCCTTCGAGCAGGAGCAGTTCGCCGACGCCGACAACCACTTCAACTGCCCGATCGTGGCGTTCTACCCGCAGGTGCTGGCCAACAACCTCGACCGCCTGCGCGACGACGGCGTGCGCTACCTCAACCCGTTCCTCAACCTGTCCAATCCGGACAAGCTGGCCCAGCGCCTGGTCGAGATCTTCGCCGATTGGAACGTGACGCCCGACGAGGCCAGGCTGGCCGTCGAGGCGGGGTTCGACGAGGACCGGCGCGTCAAGGCGGACGTCCGGGCCGAGGGCCGGCGGGCGCTGGCCTACATCACCGAGCACCAGCTTCGGGGCATCGTCCTGGCCGGCCGGCCCTACCACCTCGACCCGGAGATCAACCACGGCATCCCCGAGTTGATCAACGGCTTGCAGATGGCCGTCTTCACCGAGGACAGCCTGATCGACCAGCCGATGCTGGCCCGCCCCCTGCGTGTCCGCGACCAGTGGGCCTACCACACCCGGCTGTACGAGGCGGCGGCCCGCGTCGCCAAAGAGCCCGACCTCTCGCTCGTACAGCTCAACTCGTTCGGCTGCGGCGTCGACGCCATCACCACCGACCAGGTGCAGGAGATCCTGGAGTCGGCCAGCGACGTCTACACGGTGCTGAAGATCGACGAGGTGTCCAACCTGGGCGCGGCCCGCATCCGCCTGCGCTCGCTGAAGGCCGCAACCGCCGAGCGCGAGAGCGCCGACATCGACACCAGCGCCGCCGAGCGGCCCGCGCCGCGCCCGTTCACCAAGGCGGAACGCAAGACCCACACCATCTTCGCCCCCCAGATGTCGCCGATCCATTTCCGCTTGCTGGGCCCGACGATAAAGCGCGCCGGCTACAACATCAAGGTCTTGGAGCGCACCACTCCCGACGACGTCGAGGTTGGCTTGAAATACGTCAACAACGACGCCTGTTATCCGGCGATCATGGTGATCGGCCAGTTGATCAACAATTTCGTCACCGGCGGCGCCGATCCGGATTTGTCGACCGTCATCATCACACAGACCGGTGGCATGTGCCGGGCATCGAATTACGCCGGCCTGCTGCGCAAGGGCTTGGCCGACGCCGGCTATCCGCAGGTGCCCGTGCTGGCGGTCAGCGCCCAAGGCCTGGAGGACAACCCCGGCTTGAAGGTCGGCCCGAAGCTGGTCCACCGCCTGTTGCAGGCGCTGGTCGTCGGCGACCTGCTGCAGAACGTCCTCCTACGAGTGCGGCCCTACGAGCGCGACGCCGGCAGCGCCCAGAAGCTCTACTACCGCTGGGACCAGATCGCTCAGGAGTATTTCGGCACCGGCCAGTCCCCCACCCTGGGCGGGCGTCTCAACTACACCCGGTTGGTCGACGGCATCGTGCGCGAGTTCGACGAGCTGCCGCTGCTCGACATCCCGCGCAAGCCGCGCGTCGGACTGGTCGGCGAGATCCTCGTCAAATTCCATCCGGACGCCAACAACCACGCCGTCGGCGTCATCGAGGAGGAGGGCTGCGAGGCGGTCGTCCCCGGCATGATGGATTTCTTCACCCAGTCGCTCTACACCGGCGATTGGAAGTGGGAGAACCTCGGCATCGGCAAGAACGCCCGCTTCGGCAAGCGCCTGGGCTTGTGGCTGATGGAGCAATACCTCAAGCCGATGGAGCGGGCGCTGGAGGCCACCAACGGCAAGTTCGCCGTGCCCTCACCTTTGGGGGAGATGGCGCAGCGCGCCTCGTCGATCATCTCGCTGGGGACGCAGGCCGGCGAGGGCTGGCTGCTGGTCGCCGAAATGCTCGACTTGATCGAGCAGGGCGCCCCGAACATCATTTGCGCCCAGCCGTTCGCCTGCCTGCCCAACCACGTCGTCGGCCGCGGCATGTTCCGCGAGATCCGCCGCCTCTACCCCCAAGCCAACATCACCTCGATCGACTACGACCCCGGCGCCAGCGAGGTCAACCAACTCAACCGCATCAAACTGATGATCGCCAACGCCCACAAAGCCCACGGCGCCATCCATTTCGAAGAGCCCGCTGAGCCCCGCCGAGTCCTCGACATCACCCCCGTTTGAGCGCACCGCCGCAGTCACCACTGTGGCGACCTCCGCCCTGCTCTGGCCGATTGGCGAGAACTCGACGACCAACGCAGCCTGTCCCGTCCCCCGATAACACCTCCCGGCACCCCCGTGCGTGAGACATGGCCGTCTGCTAACGTAATGCCCATGAATCCGTCCCCCCCCATTAATGGGGGGTGTAGCAACAACGGAGACAACAAGCTCCGAGCGCATCTAGACGACCCCCTCGCCGATGTGCGATCGCCGCATTTTCAGGAGAGCGGGGCCGCCAATGCCGAAGCCGTTTCAGCGACCACAGTCGTTCTGGCTGCGGTTGGCCTGGTCGGCATCCAGTTCAGCCCGCAAGACGTTATGGCCGCGGCGACCATGCCGTACGTCCAGGTCGCGCTGTGGGTCATAGGCTTCACCGCGCTGATCTGGCTCGCCGTACGGTTTGTCGGCTACGGCATCGTCGGAGGGATCATCTCGACTATTGCCACTGTCTCATTCGTTGGGGGCGTTGTCGTCTTGGTCGTCATGCTCACAGGCAACGCGCTGCCTTGGAGTCCGCCGGCCAAGCCATCGGCCGAACAAGCCCTGCTCGCGCGCGTCGACAAAGCCTCCGCCGCCGCCCACAAATTGGGGCGCTCGGCTGTTGAATTCTGGACGCCGAAGTCGGCGGGAACCTTGGACTTCGACTCGGTGAGCGTCAAAGTCAGTGGCGAGCCGATGATCCGGATCGTGAAGGTTCACGATGGCTACAACGATGGAACCTGGTGGCAGCCCGTATTGAAGGTGAAACTGGCATCCATCAGCAATGCCTCCAGTCATGCCGTGTCCTTCGACTATGAGTGCGGCAGCGCTCTCCCATATGACAAACGCGAGGCGGCACGAGGAAGCGACCAGAACAAGGCAGCTCCCGCGTTCCCATTCCTGTTCGTGGCCTCCCCTGACGGATTCCAAACGGCCTCTGGCTATATTCAGGCCGGCGACGGCCACAAGATCTACAATTCCTGGCTGGCGCACTGGGGTGGCGGAGCAGGCCTAGGATACATGAATCTTGCACAATTCGAGGAAACTACTGGCGAGGCCATTCACGACGACAAAGGCAATACCATTTACGTGAAGGATGCGACAGGAGCCTATGTGGCGACCAGTTTCGGTGAGTTTGCACTAACCGCGCCGTTGTGTCCGCTGACTGGAGATGTTGAGAGTCCGTCCAAGTTGGGCATCACGGTGCCAGCAAGCACGCAAGACTACTCCAGCTTCAAAGACGGGGACACCGTCACCTTCCTCTTGCCGATCACTGGGGCCACCGATGACTACCTGACACTCACGAAGGATGACTGGACTCCTCTGAGCCAGTCCGCCTATCCGTACGTGGTGGGTGGGCTCTATCTGGCGTCGGACGACTACAAGACCATCGGCGTGGTCGAGTTCTAGGGGGTGGACATGCGCAACGTGATAACAATCGGAGCTGCGCTAATCGGAGCGCTTTGCCTGGCTTGGTCTTTTCTGATCTACAAGCCAGGTTGGAAAGGCGCCGACGAGCCGTCCACGCCCGCGCAGACCCAGTTGATGGGCGCTGCGACCAAGATGGCGTCTGCGGACGGTCCGACCCGCGAGGACTTTCTCGGGGTGATCGGAAAAGGATCGGATTCGCCGTGGCGGGACATCAACTTGACAGATGTGACAGCAGAAATCTCCGATCCAGTCTTGCGACCCGATGGGAATCTGCTGATTCTCTCGCTTGAGGTGCGGTCGATCACCAACCACAGCGGAAAGGACCTTGAGTTCGCCGCCTCCGCATTCTGCGGCACGCAGTGGCTTTCCGATGACGACTCCGGAAGCCAGAGTCATTACGTCTCGCCCGTTCCGTTCGTATTTGTTGAACAGTTTGAGACAATTCCAGGATACGAGTGGTATGACGGCGCAAAATGGGGGGCAGAGGTGACTTGGGCTAAGACTTCGGACAACAAGTACATCTACACATACTCTGGAAACAGCCTTTTTCGCACAAGGCGTCCAGGTCTGTTGAAAAGTGTCGACTGCAAGGCAGGCCCCAGCAAGTCGAATGCCCACGATCTGAAGACAGACTTTGTGACGCGCCCCGTCAAGGCTGGCGAATCACCGACCTTGAGCACGCAGAATGTCTTGGAGTTCGTCATCCCGCCCGCCCCATCGTTCGTCTCGGAAGAGGTGAAACTCTCCGAGTCGGCCTATCCCTACGTGTTCGGCGGACTCTACTTGGTGTCGACGGACTACTCGGCGGCTGCATTCGTCCCGCTGATGTGAATGCCGGGGCGAGCCGACTGTCTTGGCAAGAAGGGCGTGGTGCGCCGTGTCGCCGACCTGATGATCGCAGCCACAGCGGCTGTCGAAGGCCTGCCCGTCTACACCACCAATCCGGATGACTTCGCCGGACTCGACCCCCTGGTCGAGGTCGTCCCGGTGACGCGGCCGTCGACGTAGTAGGGCACTTTGTGAGGGGTGTCGAAACGACTCTTTGGGGCCCGAGCGCCGTGGTAGGGTCAGGCCTACCCCGAACGGGAGTCGCCCTCCTGAAAGGACATTTCATGGCATCCCCCGAAACGAGTCCTTTCGAGACGGCTGACGCGAGGCGGGGCGGCTTGCCCCACGACCCGGCGTTTGGTCGCATTCCGTTGATCTACCTGGGGACGTTCATGGCACTGGAGTGGGCGGTTCAAGTCGCGTTGATCGTAGCCACGGGGCCGTTCCCGGACGGAGCGGCGAACGACTCTCAGGCGCCCGTGTTGCTGGTTTGCATGCTGATTCCGCTGCTGGTGCTGCTGGGATTCTGCGCGGCGCGCCAGGTGCGGCTGGGCGAGCTGGGTTTGCGACCGCTGAAATGGCGCTATTGGCTGGTGGGGTTCGGCGTCGCCCTATTGGCGCAGGCGGTCGTCTTCGCCGCCTCGCTTTGGGCGATCGACTATCCGGCCTTCTCGGCGGCGGGCGGGCAGTGGAAGCTGGAGGGCATGTCGACGCTGTTCGGGCAGCCCAATCCACCGCTGCTGTTCGTCGCCAACACCCTGCTGACGATGGTGGTCGCCACTCTGCTGACCGTCCCGCAGGCGCTCGGAGAAGAGGCCGCCTGGCGGGGCTACCTGCAACCGAAATTCATCAGCCGCTTCGGGCCCGTGCGTGGCATCGCGCTGCTGGGCGTCGTCTGGGGCCTGTTCCACCTGCCGATCTGTTTGGCGGGCTACAACTTCCCGGCCAGCCCAATCCTGGGCGGATTCGTCTTCATGATCGGCGGCACCATCGGCCTGGGCGGACTGTTCGGCTGGCTGCGGCTCAAGTCGGGCTCGGTCTGGCCAGCGGCCGTTGGACACGCCGCCTGGAACATCAGCTGCAGCGTGACGTACTTCGCCGTCCCCCGCATCGACGTCACCGCCTATTACGCCTTGCAGACGGCTGTGATATTGGCGGTCGGCGGCGTCTTCTGGTGGCTGCTCGCGCGCGAGGCGACAGCGGGCCAGGCCGAGCCGTCCTGAGGCGGGTCTGTGTCGGGCCCCGCAATTGCGCAGGCGCGGCACAGAAGAAGTGTGGCACTAGCGACCGCGCTCCGGCGGCGGGTATGCGCAGGATGCGAGAGCGGCTTCAGGCCCGCGACGGGCGGTGCCGATGGGCCATCAGATAGACGCCCCAAACCGCCAAGCCCAAGGCTAGGACGCACAAGCCCAGCAGGGCGTCGTCGGCGACGGCTGGAGCGGAGAAGTCGAGGAAAGGGCCGCCGTGGACCAACGAGGCGAAGCCGTCGGCGCACCACATCAGGGCGGCGCCGGCGTACATCAACGCGAGCACGCCCAACGCCAGCCTGCGTCCGGTCTCGGGCTTGGCGAAACGCCAGACGGCCACAGCAACGGCCGCGGCGGCCGAGATGACCAGCGTCATGCCGAAACTCCGAGGGCCTTCCTGACGCCAGCGACGTTCTCGGCCACCACCACCATGGCGGCCCAGGCAACCAGCACGATGCCGACCATCGTCACGCCGACAGTGCCGATCTCGGCCCACATGGCGGCCGTCTCGGCGGGGCTGGCCATGGCCGTCAGGAATGGCGGATAGAACACCACCTCGCCGTGCCAGATGTGCTCCAAGGCGAGCAGCAGCGCTCCCCCGCCCATCATGTTGACCAGCCAGCCCAGCTTGGCGCGCAGCGGAATGTTCGACTTGCCGCCGGTCTTCCCGACGTGGCGCTTGGCGGCCCAAGCGATCAGCGCGGCGGCGGTCGGAGCTGTGAAACATGCCATGGCTACTCCTTACTTCTTGTCAGCACTCTAGCAATCCGGCGGGCCACAGCCACTCGACCCACTCGGCGACTCCCTCGCCGGTCTTGGCGGAAGTCAGAAAGACTTGGGCGTTCGGGTTGACGCCCTTGACGTTGGCCAGGAACAATCCCAGGTCGAAATCCAGATATGGCAACAGGTCGGTCTTGTTGACCACGACCGCGTCGACGCTGCGGAACATCACCGGATACTTCAACGGCTTGTCCTCGCCCTCGGTGACCGACGACACCATCGCGCGGCGGTGGGCGCCGACGTCGAACTCGGCCGGGCAGACCAGGTTGCCGACGTTCTCGATCAGCACCAAGTCGAGCGCCGCCAAGTCCAGCTCGCGCATCGCGGCGGCCACCATCGGCGCATCCAGATGGCACTCGCCGCCGAAGCCGTTGCCGGTGTTCAGCAGGGCCACCTGGGCGGCCTGGCCGCGCAGCCGGTCGGCGTCGATAGACGTCTCGATGTCGCCCTCGACGACGCCCACCCGCGCCTTGTCGCGCAGCGCTTCAAGAGTCTTGGCCAGCAGCGTCGTCTTGCCCGCGCCGGGCGACGACATCAAGTTGACCGCCTGGACGCCGGCGGCGTCGAAATCGGCCCGGTTGTGTGCGGCGGCGTGGTCGTTCTCGTCGAATATGCGCTCCAACACCTCAATGCGCTCGGCGCCGGTCTCGTAGCCGGAGTGGTCGCCGATCAGCTCGGCCCGCTCGTCGTCGGCGGGATGCGAGTGAACGTGATCCCCGTGCTCGTGGACGTGATCCCCGTGGGCGTGCTCGTGCACGGTGCCGTCGTCATG
>JAISUF010000103.1 GCA_031272195.1 Propionibacteriaceae bacterium | reverse complement strand
CGACGCCATCGACGCCGCCGAGGCGGCCGTCCGGCGGGCCGTCCCGCAAGCCGCGCTGATCTACTTGGAGCCGGACGTCGACCGCGTTGGCGTAGGCTAGGCGGCTGTGGAGTACCGCGTCGCAGACTTGTCACTGGCCGACTTCGGCCGCAAAGAGATCGAACTGGCCGAACACGAGATGCCCGGCCTGATGGCCATGCGCCAGCAGTTCGGCCAGGCCAAACCGCTGCGCGGAGCGCGTATCGCCGGCAGCCTCCACATGACCATTCAGACCGCCGTCCTGATCGAGACGCTGGTC
The DNA here is from genome assembly GCA_031272195.1 of Propionibacteriaceae bacterium. GTDB lineage: Bacteria > Actinomycetota > Actinomycetes > Propionibacteriales > Propionibacteriaceae > Propionicimonas. The sequence goes on along the minus strand of JAISUF010000103.1, from coordinate 5,179 downwards.
GAGCTGGGCGCCGAGGTGCGCTGGGCTTCGTGCAACATCTTCTCAACCCAGGACCACGCCGCCGCCGCCGTCGTCGTCGGTCGCGACGGGACAGTCGATAACCCCCAGGGCTCGCCCGTCTTCGCCTGGAAGGGGGAGACGCTGGAGGAGTATTGGGACTGCGCCCAGCGGATCTTCGACTTCGGCGAGCGCGGCTGGGCCAACATGATCCTCGACGACGGCGGCGACGCCACGCTGCTGGTCCACAAGGGCGCCGAGTTCGGCGACAACGTGCCTGCAGCCGCCGAGGGGGACTCGGCCGAGTATCGCGTGGTGCTGGAGACGCTGCGCGCCTCGAAGATCGACTGGGCCGCTGTGGCGGGCTCCGTCCACGGCGTGACGGAGGAGACCACGACCGGCGTCCACCGGTTGTACGAGATGGCCGCCGCGGGCAAGCTGCGCTTCCCGGCCATCAACGTCAACGACTCGGTGACGAAATCCAAGTTCGACAACAAGTACGGCATCCGCCACTCGGCCATCGACGGCATCAACCGGGCCACCGACGTGCTGATCGGCGGCAAAGTGGCGGTCGTCTGCGGCTACGGCGACGTCGGCAAGGGCGCGGCCGCCGCCCTGGCCGGCCAAGGGGCCCGTGTCATCGTCACCGAGATCGACCCGATCTGCGCCCTCCAGGCCGCCATGGACGGCTTCCAAGTGGCCACCCTCGACGACGCCCTGCCCGTCGCCGACATCTACATCACCGCCACCGGCAACACCCGCGTCATCACAGCCGCGCAGCTGTCCCAGATGAAGGATTTGGCCATTGTCGGCAACATCGGCCACTTCGACGACGAGATCGACCTGGCCGGGCTGGCGGCCCTGCCCGGCGTCGCCAAGACGCCGATCAAGCCGCAGGTCGACAAGTGGACGATGCCCGACGGCCGCTCGGTCATAGTGCTGTCCGAGGGGCGGCTGATGAACCTCGGCAACGCCACCGGCCACCCCAGTTTCGTCATGAGCAACTCGTTCACCAACCAGGTGTTGGCCCAAATCGAGCTGTTCACCAAGTCCGACCAGTATCCGATCGGCGTCTACACGCTGCCCAAACACCTCGACGAGCAGGTCGCCCGCCTCCACCTGGACGCCCTCGGCGCCAAGCTGACCGTCTTGACCGACGAACAGGCCGCCTACATCGGCGTCCGGGTTGAGGGCCCCTACAAATCCGACGCCTACCGCTACTGACGCCCGCTGCCGCGGCCAGGCAGGCCGCGCCGAACAGGGTTGTCGTGTTTATTTCCCGGAGGAGGCGAACCAGTAGGGGGCGATGCGCAGCCAGGAGTTTTCGGCGCCGTCGTCGCCGACGTGGTTGCCGACGTAGTAGTAGACGACTTGTGGGGTGGTTGCCTGATCGGGGTCGCTCCACATGGTGAACTCGACCTGTCCGCCGAGCAGGGACACCGCGATGGGGTAGGGGAAGTTGTCGAGCAACTGTTCCAGCACCGCGACCAGTTCTGGCGCCGGTTCGGCGCCTTCAACGGTGTCTTCGATCTTGAGGTCTCCGGTTTCGTCGTCGAGGGAGGCTTCCGCCCGGCAAGGCTGGTTGTCCATGCAGGTTTGGACGATGTCTCCGATCAGCTGTGCGTACCCTGTCAGCAACTCCCATTGCGGGGATCCCTGCTTGACTTGTGACAGGTCGAAAGCCGGATGGGCGTAGTCCTTGATCCGGACGGTGACGGTTCTGTGGTTGCCGTTGTGGGCCACCAACAACACTTTCGCCTCGCCGAGCTTCTTGGCGTCGACGCCCCAACTGTGGCCGTTGGTGCCCTTCAGCAGCGAGATGACGTCGCGTCCGGACAATTGCCGGGCGCGGACGCGCGGATCGGCGACAGTTTTTCTTGCGGCCTTGCCCCACGCTGATGGTTGAACGTACGAAGGCACGTAATAGGATCCGAACACGGATGCGGTGATGCCGAACTTCGACGGGATCTCCATGAGCGGCTGCCCGATCGGCCCCTCGGTGTCGACGGCCTTGATCGCGCCCGCGTTGACGACCTTGTCGTCCCTGCGGTAGGGCATGGCGGAGACTTGGTAGGTGGGCTGGCCCTCGACGCGCCGCCCGTCGACCGTGGTGTAGGCGGCCACCTTGTAGCGCTGCAGCTTGCCTGTTGGTTCGCCCTTGTCCACCCACGACTTGCGGTCGGCCGACAGGACCCGCTCGGCGGCGAACTTCTTGGCTTTCTTGTCGTACTTGTAGACCACATAGCCGTCCGCGCCCGCCACTTTCCCCCACGTGACGCGGATCGCGGTATTCGTGGCCCGCTCGGCATGCGGAAACGACGGAGCGCCGATGGTGGTGGCGTCAGGCTCGTCGGCGCTGGCGGGCACCCCGCCGACCAAGAAGGAGGCAGCCAGCCCAGCGCACACGCCCGCTGCGGCGGCGATCTTGACAGTCATTTCTTTTCCTTCTCCGTCTTGCCGTCGGCCGTGTCGGCGTTCGACGTCTTTGCGGTGCGGCATCCGGTCACGGCCAGGTGAACCAGAATGGGGCCAGAGGTATCCAGGTGTCGTCGTCGTCGCCTGGCCAGTCGCGGACGATATACTTGACCATTTCGGGGTTTGCAGCCTTGTCCGGGTCCTGCCACATGGTGAAGTTCACGCCAGCCGACGCCGCCAAAGATATCTTGATCGGGTAGGGGAACTCGTCGAGCAACTTCTCGCACAATGCTGCCAGCACCGGGTCGGCGTCTGGGGTGACGACCAGGTCGCCCGTCTCGTCGTCAAGGCTGGCGTCGGCATAGCAAGAGACGTCGAGGCAGCGCTGAACAATGTCGCCGATCAACTGGGCGTAATCGGTCAACAACAAATATTGCGGCGAGTTGTCGTCCAGCTTCGCCAAGTTGCCGAAGTCGGCATGGGCGAAGTCCTTGATCCGCACGGTCACGGTCTTGTGGTTGCCGTTGTGGGCGATCACCAGCACTTTCGCCTCGCCCAGCTTCTTCGCCTCGACCCCGACACTATAAGCTCCCGGCTTGTACATCGCCAGGTCAATCACGTCCTCGCCTGACAGGATTCGCGCGCGAACACGCGAGTCGACGACAGTTTTCGCCTTGGCCTTCCCCCAGGCGGACGGCTCGACCTTCAAAGGCGTGTAACCGACATTGAGCATGTCGATGGTGTACCGGGATGGAATCTGCACGAACGGCTGCCCGATCGCCCCTTCGACGTCGACGGCTTTGATCGCCCCGGCGTTGACGACCTTGTCGTTCTTGCGGTACGCCAGGGCGGAGACTTGGTAGGTGGGCTTGCCCTCAAGGCGCTTCCCGTCGACGGTGGTGTAGGCGGCGATCCTGTAACGCTGAAGCTTGCCCGTCGGCTCGCCCTTGTCCACCCACGACTTGCGGTCGGCCGAAAGGACCCTTTCGGCGGCGAACTTCTTCGCCTTCTTGTCGTACTTGTAGACGACATAGCCGTCCGCCCCCGCCACTTTGCCCCACGTGACGCGGATCGCGGTGTTGGTGGCCCTGGCGGCGTGCGGGAACGACGGCGTGCCGATTGTGGCCGCGACCGGCTCGGCGGCGACGGCCGCAGCCGGGACTGTGACGGCAGCGATCAGAGCGGCGGCCGCCGCGGCGAGCAGTCCGGTCTTCATTTCTTCTCCTCGACGACCATGTCCCAGACCATTTCCCCGTCCTTGTCGTTGTCGGCCGTCCCGGCGGCGGCCGGAGCCGCCGAGGGCGTGTCCGCGAGGCCCGCGGCGATGGCGGCCTTGCAGGCCGCGCCCAACAGGGTTGTCGTGTTTATTTCCCGGAGGAGGCGAACCAACACGGGACGATGCGCAGCCCAACAGCCGCTTTGCGCCGCCGGGATTCCGGGGAGACCGCCCGGCCAGCGCCGCGCACATTGCGGTTGCGTCGAGTGTCTTGGCTGCCGTCATTGTGCTTTGGCGAGTCAGGCGAACCAGTAGGGGGCCACGGCGTTGTAAGACGTCAGGTCGTCTCCAGGCCAGTTTGAAACGATGTAGCTGACCGACCGAGGCATGGTGGACTTGTCCGGATCGCGCCACATGCGGAAAACCACCGCCTTGGCGTGGGTGAGTGTGATCTCCATCGGGTAGGGGAATTCGTCTAGGAGTTGTTCGCACATTGCCGCCAGCTGAGCGTCGGTGCCCTGGGTGACAATCAATTCACCCGTCTGGTCGTCCAGGCTGGCGTTTGCAACGCAACCGATCTCAAGGCAGCGTTGGGTGATGTCGCCGACGAGTTGGGCGTAGTCGGCTAGGAGGAGGTGTTGCATGGAGTCGGGGTCGAGGCCGCCGAGCGCGAAGTCGGGGTGGGCGTAGTCCTTGATCCGCACGGTGACGGTCTTGTGGTTGCCGTTGTGCGCGATGAGGAGGACTTTCGCCTCTCCGAGTTTCTTGGGGTTTATGCCGACTGTGGGGCTTCTGGGGTTGGTCATGAGGATGCCGACGGCGTCCGAGCCGGACAGCAGCCGGGCGTGGACGCGGTCGTCGACGACGGTCTTGTCGGCGGCCTTGCCCCAGGCCGACGGCTCCACCCTCAAAGGGTTGTAGCCGGTGACGCCCGGATAGATGCCATAGCTCGACGCGATCTGCATGAACGGCTGCCCGACCGGCCCCTCGATGTCGACGGCCTTGATCGCCCCCGCGTTGACGACCTTGTCGTCCTTCAAGTAGGGCAGGGCGGAGACTTGGTAGGTGGGCTTGCCCTCGACGCGCTTCCCGTCGACCATCCGGTAGGCGGCGATCTTGTAGCGCTGCAGCTTGCCTGTCGGCTCGCCCTTGTCAACCCACGACTTCCGGCCGCCCGCCAACATCCGCGCGGCGGCGAACTTCTTGGCTTTCTTGTCGTACTTGTAGACGACATAGCCGTCGGCGCCGGGCACTTTCCCCCACGTGACGCCGATCGCGGTGTTGGCGGCCCTGGCGGCGTGCGGAAACGACGGCACGCCTATCGGGTCGGCCGTCGTGTCGGCGACGGCTGGTGCCGCCGGAACCGTGGCCGCGAGGCCCGCAGCTATGGCGGCCAGGCAGGCAGCGCCCAACAGGGTTCTCGTGCTCATCGCGGCCGCCTCCTCCTCACTACTCGGCGGACACGAACCAGTACGGGGCGACGGCGTCCCACCCGTACTCCGCGTCGTCACCCACCTGGTTGGCGACGATGTAGGCGACTCGCTTCTGATC
>JAISUF010000101.1 GCA_031272195.1 Propionibacteriaceae bacterium | reverse complement strand
TCCTCAACTCGGCCAGTTGGCTCTACTTCTGGACGTTCAACGAGGGCCGGGGCGCCGACCTGGGCTCGCTGTGGTACCTGCTGCAACTGGTCGGCTATCCGGTCGCGGACCCCTCACGGATGGAAACCATCTTGATGGTCGTCGGGACGCTCGTCATCTGCGCCCTGCTGCTGTTCGCGCCGCGCCGCCCCCGGCTGGCCCAGGGCGTCTTCTTGATCGTGGCTTGGTTCTTGGTGGTCAACAAGGTCTACTCGCCCCAGTATGTGCTGTGGCTGCTGCCGCTGCTGGCCCTGGCCCGGCCGCGCTGGCTGGACTGGGCGGTCTTCTCCATTTCGGAGACCTGCTATTTCGCCGCCATCTGGCTGTATCTCAACGACCTGACGATCGACAATGCCGGCAGCTACCCGTACTACTGGTTCGCCATCATGCTGCGGATCGCCGTCCAACTGTGGCTGTGCGCGAAGGTCGTCTACGACATCTTCCACCCCGAGGCCGACGTCGTCCGCGCCCATGGCCGCGACGATCCGGACGGCGGCGCGCTCGACTGGGCCGCCGACGCCAATTGGGTGCGGGGGATCGCCCCGGTGGCGCCCCAGCCGACGACCTACCGGTGACGGCGGTGGTCGACCGGCGGCTGGTCGTCCAGACCTGGCTGGGCACGCGACTGCTGCTGTTGGTGGTGGCCTGCCTGGTGATGGTCGTCGACCAACGGACCCCGGCCGACTGCCTGGCCAACTGGGACGTCCAACACTTCTTCGCCATCGCCGAGCGCGGCTACACCGAGGACAGCTTGACCGCCTTCTTCCCCGGCTGGCCGCTCATGCTGCGAGGCCTGGCGGCCCTCGGCGTGCCGCTGCTGGTCGGCGGCTGCGCGCTGGCGGCGGTTGGCTCGGCGCTGGCGGCGGCGGCGCTCTATCGCCTGGGCGGCCCCGGCGCCGCCATCGTCTGGCTGCTGGCTCCGACTGCGGTGTTCACGCTGGTCCCCTACACCGAGTCGGTCTTCTGCGCGGCCGCCTTCTGGGCTTGGGAGCGGGCCTCGGCCCGCCACTGGGGCCAGGCGGCGGCGTTGGCGGCGGTGGCGGCCAGCGTTCGGGTGTCGGGGCTGTTCCTGGTGGGGGCGCTGCTCATATTGGCCTTGACGCAGCGCGGCGACGGCCAAGCCCCGATGCCCTGGCGCTCCAAGCTGGCCCACGCCGCCTGGCTGTTGCTGCCGGCGGGCGTGTTGTTCGCCTACGCGGCCTTCCTCCACTTGCGGACCGGCTCGTGGCTGGCGTGGTACCAAGCCCAGTCGAGCGGCTGGGTGCGCGGCTTCACCTGGCCGTGGGACTCGTTCTGGCACACCCTCGACCCGATGACGCCCGGCGCCTACCCGGAGCATCCCGAGTGGTCGTGGGTTTTCCGGGCCGAGATGTTGTCGATGGCGGTGGGGGTCGTCGTCACTGTCGCCTGCCTGGTCCGGCGGCGGCTGGCCGAGGCGTCCTGGGTGGGCGTCCAGGTGCTGGCCTTCTCGCTGTCGTATTGGTTCTTCTCGGTCAACCGGGCCGTGCTGCTGTGGTTCCCGCTGTGGACGTGGCTGGGCGGCGCGCTCAACCAACGACCGGGCGGCGGAGGGTCGGCCCGGCCAGGCGCGGGCGGCCGGGCCAAAGGCGGGCTGGCGGTGGCGGCGGCCGCCGTCGCCTTGGCCGTCCAAGCCCTGTGGGCCTGGCTGTTCTACACCGGCCGCTGGGCCAGCTAGCCCGCGCATGGGGCCCGGCGGCTGCGGCACACTCAGCCCGTAGGCGAACCGGCTACCATGGGGTGTCCCCTAATTGACGGGAGTCTGTGCCGTGTCGTCTGTGCTCTACCGGATAGCGTTGGCATGCTATCGCAACCGGTTGCGGACGCTGCTGGCTTGGGTCCTCGTGTTGGTGGTCGTCGGCGGCTCGGCGCTGCTGGCCCCCAAACAGTTCGACGACGGCTTCAAGATTCCCGGCGCCAGCTCCCAACTGGCGTTGGAGCAGCTGCAGGTGACCTTCCCCGACGCCGCCGACGCCTCGGCCATCCTGCTGATCACCGCTCCCGAGGGCGAGCGCATGGACGACAAGGGCGTCAAGGCCGAAGCCGAGAAGTATTTCGACTACCTCTCCAGCCTGCCGTACATCAAAGGCGTCACCTCGCCCTATGTCGAGCAGCTCAGCGGCCAGATCAGCTCCGACGGCCGCTCGGCGCTGGCCCGGGTGCGCATCGTCGGCAGTGCCTCCGAGTTCAGCGACGCCAACCGAGAGGCCCTGCTGGCGGCCTCGCAGCGGATCGGCGACTTCCTGCCCGGCGCGACGGCCAACATCGGCGGCGACGTCTACTCCATCCACATGCCCAAACTCGGCGTCACCGAGGCGTTCTCGCTGGTCGTGGCGGTGGTCGTGCTGGTCATGGCCCTGGGCTCGCTGGTCGGGGCGATGATCCCCGTGGCGACGGCCTGCGCCGGCGTCGCCCTGGGCGCCTCGATCACCGTCATCGACGCCACACTGGCGACCGTCTCGGCCACCACCTTGATCCTGGCGGTCATGCTGGGCCTGGCCGTCGGCATCGACTACGCGCTGTTCATCGTCTCCCGGCACCGCGACCAGCTCGGGGCGGGCATGGACGTCGAGGAGTCGGCGGCGCGGGCCGTCGGCACGGCCGGCTCGGCGGTCGTCTTCGCCGGGACGACCGTCATCATCGCCCTGATCGGCCTGAGCGTGGCCAACCTGCCGTTCCTGACCATCATGGGCTGCCTGTCGGCGGCCACCGTGGCGTTCGCCGTCCTGCTCGCCTTGACCCTCCTGCCAGCCCTGCTCGGCTTCGCCGGGGAGAGGCTGCGCCCCAAGCGCGCCCGGCTGGCCCAAACCGGCGCTGACGCCGAGGACGGCGCCGCC
>JAISUF010000047.1 GCA_031272195.1 Propionibacteriaceae bacterium | reverse complement strand
ACCCGCTTCCTCGGCAGCCCCCTTAAGGCCGTCTTGGAGCATCCGCATGGCAAACAATGCAGGGTTCAGCATCACCACACGGTCCTCATCCCAGATGAGCACCACCCGGTCACCCTCGCTGACACCGAGCTTGCCCCGAATCTTCTTGGGTAACGTGATCTGCCCCTCGGACTCTCCCACCCCGCCGTATACTGGGAAAACCAGATGTAGCAGATTATCAGCCAACCCTAGTCCAATGCCGAGTCCGCCTGAATTCCGACGCCGTATGACCAAAGGAGGCAGTATGGAACCTGACCGCCCCCCATTCATTTTGAAACCGCCGCCGCCGTCCATCACCTTCGGCTCGGTCGCCGACGCCCCGGAAGGCGACGAGCGCGACGGGGCGGCCACAACAGCACCGGGGCAATCCGCGACCTTCCCCGTCCCTTCGACACCGCGCAGGCGCGCCCGCTGGCGGGTCTGGGCGCTGGCCGGCGTCCTGGTCGTCGCGCTCGCCACCGGCGGAATTGCCGCCTGGAAAACCCACACCGCCAACAGCACTTCCACCTGCGACAGCACCATCACCGGCGCCATCACCGCCGTCAACTATCCCCTGGCTGTCGCGTGCGACCAGAACGGAATCACCACAGCCGGACAATACGTCGATGTGGGTTTGATTGTCCGCTACAACGCCGACGGCGCCAAACAATGGGAAGCCGCCTACCAAGGACCCAACACAGACTGCAACACCTTCGTCGGTGTGGCGGCTGTCGGCGACGGAGGAGCCATCGCAACCGGATTCTCCTCCGGTGACGTCAACACGGTGGGTGTGATTGTCCGCTACGGCGCCGACGGCACCCAACAATGGCAGGCCACCTACCAAGGACCCAGCCTAAACACCTACTTCCGCGGTGTGGCGGCGACCAGCGACGGAGGAGCCATCGCAGCCGGAGACTTCACCGTCGACGTTGACGGGAATGTGGGCGTGATTGTCCGCTACAGCGCCGACGGCACCCAACAATGGCAGGCCACCTACCAAGGACCCAACACAGACACCTACTTCTACGGTGTGGCGGCGACCAGCGACGGAGGAGCCATCGCAGCCGGATCCACCTACGATGACAGCAGTGTGGGCGTGATTGTCCGCTACAGCGCCGACGGCACCCAACAATGGGAAGCCGCCTACCAAGGGCCCAACCCAAACACCAACTTCTACGGTGTGGCCGCGACCAGCGATGGAGGAGCCATCGCAACCGGATACTCCGGCTATGCTTTCGGCAACAGTGTGGGCGTGATTGTCCGCTACAGCGCCGACGGCACCCAACAATGGCAGGCCACCCACCAAGGACCCACCCCAAACACCTACATCTACGGCGTGGCGGCGACCAGCGACGGAGGAGCCAACGCAACCGGATACTCCTACGATGACAGCAGTGCGGGTGTGGTTGTCCGCTACAGCGCCGACGGCGCCAAACAATGGGACACCACCTACCAAGGACCCAACAAGGACTCTGCGTTCAACAGTGTGGCGGCTGTCGGAGACGGAGGAGCCATCACAGCCGGATCCTCCTTCGATGACGGGAGTGTGGGCGTGATCGTCCGCTACAGCGCCGACGGTAAACAGGCGTGAGGCTTCTGCCTGTTTCGAATCTCCACAGGCCCGCCTATCGCCCTTGACAGCGACAGCTGCGGCGCTGAATCCCAGCCGTCAACGGCCTGGCCTCACCGATGCTCGGGGCGCGGCGCTACTCAGGCCACCCGCGCCGACCGCGGCGCGCGGCAGCCGTCAGTCGACCGGCCGAGGACACCCCTCGGCAAGCGCAGCGCCGACGCCTGGGGCGTCCCCTCGCCCAGGGTGTCGACCTGAGACGGCGTCCAGCCGCTTGCCGCACATCCGATCACGACTCCGCCAATACCGCTGTGAATACGGCCTGACAAGGCGTGATGCCCTTCCGCGGAACGCCAATCGGCCTGCCGGGGAGGCGAGGCGCGGAAACAAACACTTAACATTGGCTGCCTAGGGTTTGTGTGACACCAACAGACAGCCCACAACCCTTGGGCCGTCAGAGAGGGATGCATCTATGACGAAACCGCAAACCAAGATCGCGGTCGCGACCGCCGCCGCTTTGGCGGCCGTCAGCCTGAGCGCCTGCGGCGGCGTGGCCGCACAACAGCCGGGCGGCCAAACCTCCACCAGCGGCGGCGAGACCTACAAACTCGGCCTGATCGCCCCGTTCTCCGGCTCGGAGAACATGTTCGGCAACTACATGAAGTACGGCGCGCAACTGGCCGTCAACGAGATCAACGAGGCCGGCGGGGTGCTCGGCAAGCAGTTGTAGATCGTCACCGAAGACGACGCCTGTGACGCCACCCAGGGCGCGGCCGCCGCGCAGAAGCTGGTGACAGCCGGCGTGGTCGCCTCGGTCGGCGGCTACTGCTCCGGCTCGACGCTGCCGACGCTGCCGATCTTCGACTCCGCCAAGATCCCCCAGTTGATCTCGGTGGCCAACTCCGACAACCTCATCAAAGACAACACCGGCAACGTCTGGCTGCTCGACGGCACCGGCGAGCAGCAGGCCTCGACGGCGATGAAGTGGGTCGAGAAGAACTCGTTTAAGAACCTGGCCGTGATCGACGACAAGACCGACTACTCGGCCAACCTGGCCACCCGCTTCACCGCCAAGGCCAAAGAGGCCGGCTTGACCGTGACGACCGACTCCCTCACCCCCAAGGAGAGCGACTTCTCCGCCCAGGTGACGAAGGTCAAGTCGGCCGGCGCCGATTTCGTCTATTTCACCGGCTACGTCCAAGAGGCCGGCTTGCTGGTCAAACAGCTCGTCGAGGGCGGCTACACCGGCTCCATCCTGTTGGGCGACGGCTCGGTCGACGCCAAGGTGGCCGAGATCGCCGGCCTGGCCAATTGCAAGAACGTCTACGCCACCTACACCAAGACGCCCGACATGCTCGACGACGGCGGCGCCTTCGCCGAGAAGTACAAGGCTATCTCCGGCGGCACCGAGCCAGGGCCGTACACGATCCACTCCTACGACACCGTCAAGACGTGGGCCGACGCCGCCACACGGGCCGGCTCGGTCGACCAGGCGGCGGTCAACGAGGCGCTGAAGTCGACCAACCTGGCGGGCTTGACCGGCCAAATCCAGTTCACCGACGACGGCTCGCGGGCCGGCGAGGGCGGCTTCGTCATCGTCTCCAACCAGGACGACGGCACGTTCAAGCTGTACGACGCCCTGTCTTGAGCGCTGCGGATCACAGACAATTGAATGCTAGGCGCCCCTGGTTCCCCAGGGGTGCCTAGCTGTCGGAAAGCGGGCGAGGGAGCCTATGACGCAGATCATTCTGAACGGGTTGTTCGTCGGGTCGTTCTACGCGCTAATCGCGTTGGGCTACTCGATGGTGTACGGCATCATCAAACTGTTGAACTTCGCCCATGGCGACATCTTCATGTTCGGGGCCTACATCGGAATGACCTGCCTGACGGTGATCCCCGGCATCGGCTCCCTCGGCATCGGCGCGATCGCCATCGTGCTGCTGATCTCGGCCCTGTTGACGGGCGCGACCGGCGTCCTGATCGAAACCCTGGCCTACCGCCCGCTGCGCTCGGCGCCGCGCCTGTCGGTGTTGATCACGGCCGTCGGCATGTCGTTCCTGCTGGAATACGGCGTCCGCCAAATCTGGGGCCCCGACCCGCAGCCCTGGCCGCAGGCGGGACGCCTGACCGAGGCCGCCAACTGGCCGGCCGGCCTGCAATGGGGGGCGCAGCGGATCGACATCCTCGGCGGCTCGCTGACCGGGGCCCAACTGGTGCTGATGGCCTTGGCCGTCGTGCTGATGGCCGTCTTGGCCCTCTACATCGGCAAGACCCGCGAGGGCCGGGCGATGCGGGCCATCGCCTTGGACAAGCGGGCCGCCACGCTGATGGGCATCAACGTCAACGCCACCATCTCGCGGGTCTTCTTCATCGGCTCGGCCCTGGCCGGGGTGGCCGGCGTCATGCACGGGGCCTACTACTCGTCTATCACCTTCCTGATGGGCTTCCTGCTCGGCCTCAAAGCCTTCACCGCCGCCGTCATCGGCGGCATCGGCAACCTCTACGGCGCCATGCTGGGCGGCCTGACGCTGGGCCTGCTGGAGGCCTTCGGCACGGCCTGGTTCGGCGGCGAGTGGAAGGACGTCTTCGCCTTCGTCTTCCTGATCGCGTTCCTGACGCTGCGGCCAACCGGCATCCTAGGCGAGCGCGTCGTGGAGAGGATGTGACGATGGAGTCGCTCAAGACCTACTTCTCCGGCCAGCGCGGCGTCTACCACGGCATCGCCATCGCCGTCGTGGTAGCGGTGTTCGCGCTGCCTTTCATCACCATCGACGCCTACACCATCCAGCTCGCCACCCAGGCGTTGATCTACGTGCTGCTGGCGCTCGGCTTGAACGTCGTGGTCGGCTACGCCGGCTTGCTCGACCTGGGCTACGTCGCCTTCTACGCCGTCGGGGCCTACACCTCCGGCATCTTGACGACGCGCCTGGGCTGGCCGATGTGGGCCACCATCCCGGCCGTCGTGGCCGCCTGCGTGCTGGCCGGCGTCGTCATCGGCGGGCCGACACTGCGGCTGCGCTCGGACTATCTGGCCATCGTCACCCTCGGCTTCGGCGAGATCATCCGGGTGACCGCCCAGAACCTGTCCATCACCGGCGGGCCGTCTGGCATCTTCGGCATCCCGACTTGGTCGTTCGGCTCGTGGAGCTTCAACGACGGCCTCACCGTCGGCGGGCTGTTCTTCAACGGGAAGATCCTGCTCTACTACTTCGTCGCCATCGTGGTGATGGTCTTGGGCCTGATCGGCATCCCGAGGCTGGCCAACGGCCGCCTGGGCCGGGCCTGGCGGGCGGTCCGCGACGACGAGGACGCCGCCGAGGCGATGGGAGTCAACACCTACACCACCAAGATCACCGCCTACATCATCGGCGCGGTCTGGGCAGGCCTGGCCGGGCAGCTCAACGCCTCGCTGATCACCACCATCTCCCCCACGTCGTTCCAATTCCTGCAATCGGCCCTGGTGCTGATGGCCGTCGTCATCGGCGGCATGGGGTCGGTGCCGGGCGTGGTGCTCGGGGCGCTGTTCATCACGCTGGCCCCCGAGCTGCTGCGCGACGTCTGGGAGAACCGCTCCCTGATGTTCGGCATCCTGCTGTTGGCCGTCATGCTGTTCCGCCCCAAGGGCTTGTGGCCTGCCACCTCGATCCTGCCGTGGTCGCGCGACAAGCACCGCGCCAAGGTCGACACCAAACCGGCCCAGGCCAGAGCGGAGGAGGTGTGACGATGAGCCTGCCGATGATCGACCCCAGCGCCCTGCTGACCACCCACCCCGAGGCCGTCCCGCGCCCCGAGACACTGCTCGAAGTCAAGAACCTGCGCCTGGCCTTCGGCGGCGTGGTGGCCGTCGACGGCCTCAACATGAACGTCCACCGCGGCGAGATCGTCTCCGTCATCGGCCCGAACGGCGCCGGCAAGACGTCGGCCTTCAACTGCATCACCGGCTTCTACCGGCCCGACTCCGGCGAGATCGCCTTCATGGGCAAATCGATCATCCGCACCCGCCCCTCCAAGATCACCCGCATGGGCATGGCGCGGACCTTCCAGAATCTGCGGCTGTTCTCCGACATGTCGATCCTCGACAACGTCCGCACCGGCGCCCACGCCCATCTGCGCCAGCACTGGTTCGACGCCTTCCTGCACACCCCGGCTTACCGCAAGACCGAGCGCGCCTGCGAGGAGGACGCCCGCTACTGGCTCGACTTCGTCGGCTTCACCGGCGACACCCTGCTCTACGTCACGCAACTGCCCTACGGCGAGCAGCGCCGCGTCGAGATCGCCCGGGCGCTGGCCACCAATCCGAAGCTGCTGCTGCTCGACGAGCCGGCCGCCGGCCTCAACCACACCGAGAAGCGCGGCCTGGTCGACTTGATCCGGCGGGTCCGCGACCTCGACATCGCCGTCGTGCTGATCGAGCACGACATGGGCCTGGTGATGGACATCTCCGAGCGCATCATCGTCCTCAACTACGGCAAGGAGATCGCCGACGGCGCCCCCGACGACATCCGGGCCAACCCGCTGGTCATCGAGGCCTATCTCGGCGCCGGGGACGACGAGGAGCCCGCCGACGGCGCCGACCAGGCAAGCGCCGACCCCGGCCAGCCGCTACCGCCGGCGCCCCCTTCGCTCCCGGAGGCCAGCGCGACAGCCGACCGGTCCGACGGCGGGGAGGCCCGGCGATGAGTTGGTTGGAAGTCGACGGCGTGGACGTCTTCTACGGGCGCATCCAGGCCCTGCACCAGTTGAGCTTCGTCGTCGAGGAGGGCGAGATCGTCTCGCTGCTGGGCAACAACGGCGCGGGCAAGTCGACCACGTTGAACCTGGTCTCGCGCATCGTTCCGGCCAGCGCCGGGCGGGTCGTCTGGCAGGGCGACGACATGGCCCGCACCGCCGCCCACGACCTGGTCGCCCGCGGCCTCGTCCAGGTGCCGGAAGGGCGCCGCATCTTCTCGACCATGACCGTCGAGGAGAACCTTATGCTGGGCGGCTACCGCGTCAGGGACAAGAAGGCGATCAGCCAGCGCGTGGACCAGGTATACGACCTGATGCCGCGCCTGCGGGAGCGCCGCTCGCAGGAGGGCGGCACGCTGTCGGGCGGCGAGCAGCAGATGCTGGCCATCGGGCGGGCGCTGATCGCGGCGCCGAAACTGTTGCTGCTGGACGAGCCGTCGATGGGCCTGGCCCCGCTGATGGTCAAACAGGTGATGGACATCATCCGAACCGTCAACCAGCGCGGCACCACCATTTTGGTGGTCGAGCAGAACGCCAAAGCCGCCCTGCGCATCGCCGATCGCGCCTATGTCTTGGACAACGGCGCGGTCACGCTGTCGGGGCCCGCCTCGCAACTGGCCGGCGACCCGCGCGTCGTCGAGGCCTATCTGGGCGGCTAGCGAACAAGCGGCGCGCACGATGTCGTCCGCCGCGCGGCCAGCTCGCCGCCGACTCAGTCGAGGTAGTCGCGCAAGACCTGCGAGCGCGACGGGTGGCGCAGCTTGGACATCGTCTTCGACTCGATCTGGCGGATGCGCTCGCGCGTCACGCCGTAGACCTTGCCGATCTCGTCAAGGGTCTTGGGCTGGCCGTCGGTCAGGCCGAACCGCATCGACACCACGCCCGCCTCACGCTCCGACAGCGTGTCGAGGACGTCGTGCAACTGCTCTTGCAGCAGCGTGAAGTTGACCGCCTCGGCCGGAACGATCGCCTCGGAATCCTCGATCAAGTCGCCGAACTCGGAGTCGCCGTCCTCGCCCAGCGGCGTGTGCAGCGAGATCGGCTCGCGACCGTACTTCTGCACCTCGACGACCTTCTCCGGAGTCATGTCCAATTCGACCGCCAACTCCTCCGGCGTCGGCTCGCGGCCGAGGTCTTGCAGCATCTGGCGCTGGACGCGGGCCAGCTTGTTGATGACCTCGACCATGTGGACGGGAATGCGGATGGTCCGGGCCTGGTCGGCCATGGCCCGCGTGATGGCCTGCTTGATCCACCAGGTGGCGTAGGTGGAGAACTTGTAGCCCTTGGTGTAGTCGAACTTCTCGACCGCCCGGATCAGGCCGAGGTTGCCCTCCTGGATCAGATCGAGGAACAGCATGCCGCGGCCGGTGTAGCGCTTGGCCAGCGAGACGACCAGCCGCAGGTTGGCCTCCAGCAGGTGGTTCTTGGCGGCGCGGCCGTCCTCGCGGATCCACTCCAGGTCTTCGATTTGGTCGGGGTCGGCGTTGTTCTCGCTCAGCGTTTCCTCGGCGAACAGCCCCGCCTCGATGCGCTTGGCCAGCGTCACCTCCTGCTCGGCGTTCAACAGGGCGACTTTGCCGATCTGCTTCAGATAGTCCTTCACGGGGTCGGCGGTTGCGCCGGCGGCCATCACCTGCTGCTCGGGCTCGTCGGCGTCGTCGGCGTCGGACAGCGAGAAGCCCTCATCCTCGGCCAACTCCTGCTCGACCTTGGCCTCCTCGGCCGGCTGGAAATCGGAGTCGTCGACGTCGTCCAGGGAGCGCTTCTTGCCGCCGACGGTCAAGATGACGTCGTCGCCGGCCCGCTCGAACTTGACCTCCACCTTGTCGGCGGCCAACACCTCGGAGACGGTCAACTCGTCGTCCTCTTCGGACTCGTCGGCGTCCGCCTCGGCGTCGTCGGCCAAGTCCAACTCCTCGATGTCCTCGTCGGCCAGGTTCTCCGGCTCGACGTCCTCGTCATCGATGTCGGCGTCCAGCTCATCCTCCGGCTCGGGCGCGCTGACGGCCTTGGCCGCTTTCCCACCCTTGGCCGACTTGGCCGCCTTGGCGGGCTTCGACGCCTTGGGACGCGACGCGCGCTGCTTGGCCGTTTCCTCTTCGGCGACTGCCGCCTCGTCGGCCGCGGGCGCCTGGCCGGAATCGTCCGGCACGGCCTTGAGCCGTTTGGCGGAGCCCCTGGGGGCCGAGGTATCGCTGTTGGAAATGGCAGTTTTCACACGCGCAGACACGTAGAACCTCTCAACTAAGCGCAACTAGGGCGGAAAACAACCGGCTGTTGTCAATAGCTGAAGTCAAGTCTGCCACGGCCGGGCCCCGATTCCAAAACGGGTAACATCTTGGCCGTGCTGCCACCTCGCGCCCCTCGCCACCGTAGCCTCAGATCCCTGCACGGCGACCGCGTCGCGGACTGGTACGCCTGGATGGCCGACACCGACTCGCCCGAGCTGCTGGCCTACCTGGAGCAGGAGAACGCCCACTGCCAAGAGCAGTCGGCCGGCGACGCCGACCTGCGCGAGGCGGTCTACCTCGACATCGCCGCCCGCACCAAGCAGACCGACTCCAGCGTCCCGGCCTTCGCCCGCCACGGCCAGCGGGCCTACTGGTATTACACGCGCACCAGCGAGGGGCTCGACTACCCCGTCTATCTGCGCTGCCCAGCCACCGGCCGCGCGGACTATCCGGGCCCGCATCCGGCGGGCGAGGAGGTGCTGCTCGACTGCAACGCCGTGGCGCGCGGCAGCGCCTATTTCGACCTGGGGACGTTCGACGTCTCCCCCGACGGGCGGATCTTGGCCTATTGCCTCGACTGCGGCGGCGACGAGCGCTACGAGCTGCGCTTCCTAGACATCGAGACCGGCCAAGCCGTCGGCGGGCCGATCGGCGACGTGGCCGCCGACGGCGCCTGGCGCGGCTCCCGCTACTGCTATCTGCGCGTCGACGAGGCCTGGCGCCCCTTCCAGGTCTGGAGCCACGACCTGACCGGCGGCGAGCCGGACCAACTCCTGCTGCAGGAGGACGACGAGCGCTTCTGGCTGGGGCTGGACGAGTCGCGCGACAACCGCTGGACGCTGGTGCTGGCCGCCAGCAAGACCACCTCGCAGACCTGGCTGCTCGACGCCGCCGACACCGACCGCCCCCCGCAGCCGTTCCTGCCCAGGCGGGAGGGCGTCGAGTACTACCTGGAGTTGACGCCGCGGCACGCCTACGTCACCCACAACATGGGCGCGCCGGACTTCATGGTCTCGCGAACCGGCTTCGAGGCCGACCAAGACCCGTCGGCCTGGACGACCGTCGTCGAACACGTGCCGGGACGGCGCCTGCTCGGCTTCGAGGCCTACCAGCGCGCGCTGGTGCTGTCCTACCAAACCGAGGGCCTGCCCAAGGTTGCCTTGGCCGACCCGGCCGGGCCTTGGAACTTCCGCGAGCTGCCGTGCCCGACGGGGCTGGGATGCGTCCAAGCCGACGCCGCCGAGGAGTACGACACCGACCGCGTCAGACTGGCCGCCTGCTCGTTCGCCAACCCGCCGCGCGTCTACGACCACGTCTTCGCCGACGGGTCCGAGACCGAACTGCGCCGTCTGCCCGTCCTCGACCACCCGCGCTTCGGCCCCTACTCCCCAGACGACTACGTGGAACGCCGGCTGTGGGCCGAGGCCGCCGACGGCGCCCGTGTGCCCGTCTCGCTGATCCACCGGCGCGATTGGAGCCCAGGCGGGCCCTGCCTGCTGACCGGCTACGGGGCCTACGAGCACTCCCTGACGCCGGCCTTCTCGATCCCCCGGCTCAGCCTGCTCGACCGCGGCTTCAGCTACGCCGTCGCCCACGTCCGTGGCGGCGGCGAACTGGGGCGCGCCTGGTACGAGCAGGGCAGGCTGGCCGCCAAGGGCAACACCTTCGCCGATTTCATCGCCTGCGCCCGCCTGCTGCTCGAGGCGGGCGTCACCCGCGCCGACCGGCTGGCGATCCACGGCGGCAGCGCCGGTGGCCTGCTGATCGGGGCGGTCCTCAACCAGGCCCCCGAGCTGTTCGCCTGCGCCCAGGCCGACGTGCCGTTCGTCGACCCGCTCAACGCCCTCGCCGACCCGGACCTGCCGCTGACGGTCACCGAATGGGAGGAGTGGGGCGACCCGCTGCGAGACCGCGCCGCCTACGAGCTGATCAAGTCGTATTCGCCCTATGAGAATGTCGCGCGCCGCGATTATCCGCCGCTGTTGGTCACCGCCAGCCTCAACGACACCCGCGTCGAAATCACCGAGCCGGCCAAATGGGTGGCCCGTCTGCGCCATTGCCAGCCTTCCGCCGAAATCGCCTTCAAGACCGAGCTGTCGGCCGGCCACGCCGGAGTCTCGGGCCGCTACGCCGCCTGGCGGGAAGAGGCCTTCGAACAGGCCTGGCTGATGCGCCACTGTGGTTATACGGGGTTGTGAGCGCGGGAGGAGCCGTCGCCCGCCGAACCCGGACGGGCGGCAGGCGCACCGGGTCGTTGAGAAGGCGCGGGCGGGGGCACAGCACAACCCCAGAAAAGTCGTCCTCGGGTGGCAGGGTACGTAGAACCCTGGTCTTGCTTTGGACCGAAGGGGTCGTCTCAAGGTATTCATCACCGCGCCGTTGGCACAAATCGCGCTCCCCGAAGCGTTTAACTAATGGAAAGCGAAGGGAGCCCGCTATGAAATCAACCGCCCACCGGACCCGCTTGACTGAGGGTATCGACGGGAAAGACTCTGTCGGCCTGTACTTGGAGGGCATCGCCAAGACGCCGCTGCTGACCGCCGAGGAGGAGGTTGAGCTGGCCAAGCGCATCGAGGCGGGTCTCTACGCCCAAGAGATCCTCGACAAGCAGTTGACGCCCTCGGAGGAGGCGGCCCGCCACGTCGAGGCGACCGACGAGGAGCTGGAGATCATAGCCGCCGAAGGGCGCGAGGCCATGCAGCGTTTCGTGGCCGCCAACCTGCGCCTGGTGGTGTCCGTGGCCCGCAAGTACGGGCGTTCGCAGATGCCGCTGCTGGATTTGGTCCAAGAGGGCAACACCGGTCTTATCCGGGCGGTCGAGAAATTCGATTTCACCAAGGGTTTCAAGTTTTCGACTTATGCCACCTGGTGGGTGCGCCAGTCAATTTCTCGCGGCATTGCCCAGCAGGGCCGGATCGTCCGGCTGCCGGTGCACGTGGCCGAGCAGGTCAACCAGGTCTCGGCCGTCCGCCGCGCCCTGGAGCGCCGCCTCGGGCGCGAGCCCGACCTGTCCGAGATCGCCGACGAGTTGGAGCTGCCGACCGAGCAGATCGTCGACCTGCTGCGCCTGGCCCGCGACCACGTCTCCCTGGACGCGCCAGTCGAGGAGGACGGCGACACCGCCCTGGGCGACCTGCTGGCGATGGAGTTGTCGCCCGGCCCCGACGAGATGGTCATGGACGCCGAGGAGCGCGGCCGCCTGGAGTCGATGCTGTCCACCCTCGACCACCGCTCCGCCGACGTCGTCCGCCGCCGCTACGGCCTGCTCGACGGGCGTCAGGCCAAACTGTCCGACATCGCCGAAGTCTGGGGCATCACCGCCGAGCGGGTCCGCCAGATCGAGCGCCAGGCCATCGCCAAGCTGCGCGCCGACACCTTGGTGGCCGCCGCCTGAGAACTATCGCTGAATGCGCCCCGCCGGAAACCGCGGGGCGCATTCGCTTTGTGCGACGGCGGGCACCGCGAATCCCGCCCGTCCTTTCGCGCCGATGGACAGCCCCGCCTGTGTCCGCGCGGCGTCGCGCACGGCACCGCGCCCAGCTTCGCGGCGACACCCCGACGCGCCCGGCTACTTGCGGACAGGGTGGTTGGGCGCGGACACGTCGATCGAGGAGGCGCCGTCTTTGACCAGCGCCAAGGCCACCTGGTTCTTCAAGTCGTTCTGCTCCGGGCTGCCCCAGAAGATCGTCACGCCTTTGCTCAGCGTCAGCGAGATCGAATCGTAGGTGTCGGCCCGCACGTCCTCCAGGCGTTTGGCCAGCGTCGAATCGAGGCTGGCGACGACGCTCAACGCTCCGGCGATCACCTTGGCGTCCCGTGACTGCGACTGGAGAGTGGCCAAGCCTTTGGTGGACGAGTCGGCGGTGGTGAAGACCACTCCCTGGGAGTCGGCGATCAAGTAGCTCGAGCCGACGGGGATCTGCACCGCCGGTTGCCGCTCGCTGACCCGTATGGCTATCTCGTCGGGCCAAACCCGCTCGACATCGACCGCCCGGACCTCGCGCAGCCCGGCCACGCGGTCGGCGATCCGGTTGGTGTCGACCAGCAGTTGCGATGCCCCCATCGGCACCTGGGCGGCGCCCACAATCTCCTGTTGCGACAACCGCTCGGCCCCCGTCACAACAACGGCCCTCACCGCCAGATGGTCGGAGAAGAACGCCGCCCAAACCGCCACCCCGGCGCCGACGGCCACCAGTGCGCAGGCCGCCGCGAACAGCCAGCGGTTGAGGCGTCCGGGACGCCGCGTCCGCATGGCCCCAGTTGCGGCCGCGACACGGCGCCGCCTAGCCATGGCCGCCCGACAGCGCGGCGGCCAGTCTGGGGCCGATCCCCGTCACCGAGCCGGCGCCCATCGTGATCACCAGGTCGCCCGGCCGGGCCAGCCGCGCCAGCTCGTCGACGGCCTGGTCCAGCGTCTCGGCGTAGACCGCCCCTTGGGGCACGCGATCGGCCACCAGGCGTCCCGTCACGCCCTCGATTGGGTCTTCGCGCGCCGGGTAGACGTCCAGCACGACGGCCAGGTCGGCGGCCGACAGCACCTGAGCGAACTCGGCGGCGAAATCGCGGGTGCGGGTGAACAGGTGCGGCTGGAAGCAAACCACTAAACGCTTGTGGGGCAGGCTGCGGGCCGCCGCCAAAGTGGCCGCCACCTCGGTCGGGTGGTGGGCGTAATCGTCGTAAACTTTGACGCCGCCGACCTCCGCCACCAACTCCATGCGCCGACGGGTGCCCCGATAGGTGGCCAAGGCCGCTCGGACGCGGTCGGCGTCAAAGCCCAGAACGTCGTGGCAAACGGCGAAGGCAGCCGCCGCGTTACGCTGGTTGTGCTGGCCGACCGCCAGCAGTTCGTATGGCTCCTCGGGCGCGGTGAACCGGTGGACTCGCGGCCCGCCCGGACGCACCAGCCCGACCAGTTCCGGCGGCACGACGACCTCGGCCACCGCCGGCTGATTGGCGAACTTGGCGAAGCCCGCCCGATAAGCCTGTGGGGTGCCCCAGTTGTCGAGATGGTCGGCCTCGATATTCGTCACGACGACGATCTGGGCCGGGTATTGCAGGAAAGAGCCATCGGACTCGTCGGCCTCGACCACGAAGGCCCCCCCGCCGCCCAAGCGGTGGTCGGACCCGCCCTGCAGCGGCGAGCCGATGACGTAGCTGGGATCGGCGCCCAACTGCGTCAAGGCGTGGGCCAACATGCCCGAAGTCGTCGTCTTGCCGTGGGTGCCGCTGACGGCGATCCCCGTCTGGCCGATCATCAAGGCCGCTAGACCGGCCGAGCGGTGCCAGACCCGCAGGCCGCGCTGGCGGGCCGCCGCCAACTCGGGATTCGACTCGCGCACGGCCGAGGAGTAGACGACGGTGTCGACGCCTTCGAGGTGGCTCGGATCGTGGCCCAAGCTGACCCCGACTCCGGCCTGGGCCAGGGCGCCCAGGCTGTCAGGGGCCCTGTCGCAGCCGGTCACCGCCAGCCCCGACTCGGCGTAGAGTTTGGCGATCGGGCCCATGCCGGCGCCGCCGACGGCTATGAAGTGGACGCGGCCCAACTCGTCCGGGGCGGCCAATTCGACCGGTTCCACCAAAGTCATGAGCCCGCACCCGCTTCGAGCACCAGCCGCGCCAGCGACACGGCGGCCTGCGCCGGGACCAAACCGCGGGCGGCCTTCTCCATGCGCTCCAAACGGCCAGGCTGGCCCAGCAGCGCGTCCACCTGGTCGACCAGCAGTTGGGCGTCGAGATCGGCGTCCCGCACCAGGACGCCCGCCCCGGCCTCGACCAAGAACGCCGCGTTCAGCGCCTGCTCGCCGTTGCCGTGCGGCAGAGGAACGAAAATGGCCGGCAGCCCGACGGTGGCGGTCTCCATGACGGTCCCCGCCCCCGAACGGGCCAACATCAGGTCGGCGGCGGCGTAAGCCTGCTCCATGGCGTCGACGTAGCCGACCGGGCGGTAGGCCGCGCCGCTCGCCTGGTCGTCCAACGGCGCGATGCCGTCGCCGACGTTGTTCGGTCCGACCACGTGCAGCACCGAGACGCCCCTCGACAATAACTGCTCGCGAGCCTCCGCCGTCGCCTCGTTCAAAGAGCGCGCGCCCTGCGAGCCGCCGCTGACCAGCAGCACTCGACCGTCGGCGGGCAGGCCGAACAACTCCCGCGCTTGACCGCGGGCGGCGGCCCGATCCAGGTCGGCGACGGCCCGGCGCACCGGCAGGCCGACAAACCGCGCCCCCGGCAAGGGCGTGTCCGGAAAGCTCACCGCTACAACCTTGGCGAACCGCGCCGCCACGCGGTTGGCCAAGCCGGGGCGGGCGTTCTGCTCGTGGATGACGACCGGCACCCCGATACGCCGCGCCGCCAGGTAGACCGGCAGCGACACGTAGCCGCCAAAGCCCGCCACCACGTCGGCCCCAGCCTCCTCCAACACATCGCGAGCAGCCCTCACCGCGCCACGCAGCCGGACCGGGACGCTCAACAACTCCGGCGTCGGTCGGCGCGGCAGCGGCACCGGCGGAATCAACCGCAGCGGCAAGCCGGCCTGTGGCACGACGCGCCCCTCCAAGCCCTTGGCCGTGCCGACGCACAAGATCGACACGCCGGGCTCCAACTCGGCCAAACGCTCGGCCGTCGCCAACATCGGCGAAGTGTGCCCGGCCGTGCCGCCCCCGGCCAACACCACGCTCGTCACGACGCCGCCCGGATCGGGAAGATCGTGCGCAGCAGCCGCCGCCGCGGCGTCGGGTCGGCCAACGCGCCGGGCTCCTGCTTGGCACACGCCAGAAGGACGCCGATGCCCAACATGTTCGAGATCAACGCCGACCCGCCGTACGAAAGGAACGGCAGCGGCACGCCGAACACCGGCAGCATCCGCAGCACCACCAAGATGTTGGCCAGCGCCTCGATCATCAGCCAGCACGTCACACCGGCGGCCAGAAAGCGGTAGAGCGGCTCGGTGTTGCGCATGGCGATGCGGAAACCGGCGTAGCCGAGCACCAAGAACAGCGCCAGCACCGCCAAGATGCAGACCAGACCCAGCTCCTCGCCGATGATGGCCAGCATATAGTCGGTGTGGGCCTCCACCAGGCCGCCCCACTTCTGTTTGCTGCTGCCCAGGCCGGTGCCCCACCAGCCGCCCGAGGCCATGGCGAACTCGGCCTTGATCGGCTGGTGGTTGGCGCCCAGCGTGTCCGAGGTTTGGTCGGCGAAGCCGAAAATGCGCCCCATTCGGTTAGGGCTGACGGCGATCAGCGTCGCCGCCCCGACCACCGCCACCGCCGAGATCGACGCGATGATCTTCCAATGGGCGCCCACGACCAGCAGAATCGCCAACATGATGCCGCCGACCACGACGGCAGTGCCCAGGTCGTTGCACAGCGCGATCATCAAGATCAGCACGGCCGACACCGGCACGAACGGGACCACGACGTGGCGCGGCTCGCCCAACACCTTGACCTTGTTGGCGAAGACGCAGGCCGCCCAGCAGACCAGCGCGAACTTGAGCAGCTCCGAGGGCTGGACGCGCGGCAGCCCGGCGCCGAGGTCGAGCCAGTTGGTGTTGCCGTTCTTCTCCCAGCCGTGTCCGACCAGCACCAGCAGCTGCAGCACCATGCCGCCCATCAACAGCCCCCAGCCGGCCACTTGGATGCCGCCTCGCCGCAGGCGCGACATCACAGCCATGCAGACCAGCCCGATCACGGCGAAAATCCCCTGCCGGATGAAATAGTAGAAGGCGTCGCCGTCGTAACGGGTGTAGGCGTCGACACCGGATGCCGACAGCACCATGACCAGCCCCAGGCCGGTCAGCAGCAGCACAGGCACTAGCACCAGGTAATAGCTGGCCTTGGGGTGGGCCAGCCATTCGGCGGCCAAACTGCGCCGGACGCCGCTCGGGGCGGGGCCCGCTTGGGACGTGGTCGTCGGGGAAGCAACGGCCGTCATCTCTGGCTCCTCTCTTCTCCACCGGCGGCCCGCGCCGCGGCGGCGAAGGCGTCGCCGCGCTCGTCGTAACCGCTGTACATGTCGAGGCTCGCGCAACCAGGCGCCAACAGCACCGTGTCGCCAGGCTTGGCCTGGGATCTCGCCCACTCGACGGCTTGTCGCATCGCCTCGTCTTTGCCCGCCCGAGTGGCGAAGACGGGCGTGTCGGGGGCCTGTCTGGCCAAGGCGTCGGCGATGACGTCCTGGTCGACGCCGAGCAGGGCCACCGCCTTGACGCGGTCGCGGTGTTGGCGGACCAGCTCGTCGAACCTGGTGCCCTTGGCCTGCCCGCCGGCCACCCACACCACCGAGTCGAAGGCCGACAGCGAGGCCGCAGCGGCCGCCGGATTGGTCGCCTTCGAGTCGTCGACGTAGCGCACGCCGTCCCGCTCCAAGACCGTCTGAATGCGGTGGTCGCCGATCTTCACCTGGCGCAAGCCCTCCGCAACCGCCTGCGGCGCGACGCCGAAGGAGCGGGCCAAGGCTGCAGCGGCCAGAGCGTTCGCCACATTGTGGGGGGCAAAGGGGTGGACGTCGGAGACTTTCGCCACCTCGACGGCCGAATCCCAGCGCTGCTCGATGAACGCCCGGTCCACCAGCAAGCCGTCGACGACGCCGAACATCGACACCGCCGGCACGCCGAGGGTGAAGCCGATCGCGCGCGCCCCCTCGACGACGTCGGCGTCCTCCACCATCTTCTCGGTGGCGGCGTCGGCCGCGCTGTAGACCGCCGCGCGCTGGACGCTGTGATAGACGCGCGCCTTGTCGGCGGCGTAGGCCTCCATCGTGCCGTGCCACTCGAGATGGTCTGGCTGGAGGTTCAACACGACGGCCGAGTGCAGCGACAGGCTGGGGGCGTAATGCAGTTGGAAGCTCGACAGCTCCAGGGCCAGCACGTCGTAGTCGGCCTCGTCGTCCAAGACCGCCTCCAGCACCGGGCGGCCGACGTTGCCGAAGGCGCCCGTGCGCAGCCCGGCGGCAGCCAGCATCGACTCCAGCATGCCGACGGTGGTCGTCTTGCCGTTGGTGCCCGTCACGCCCAGCCAGGGCACGCCCCGGTTGAGGCGCCAGGCCAACTCGACGTCGCCCCAGACCGGCACGCCGCGCGCGGCCGCCTCCAACAGCAGCGGGTGGTCGGGATGCCAGCCCGGCGACACGATGACGAGATTGGCCCGCCCCAGCGGCTCGGCGGACGCCCCGGCGCCCAGCCGCACCCGTCCGCCAAGAGTCTCGACGACGCGGGCCCGCTCGGCCAACTCGTCGCCGTCGCCGTCGTCGACCACCAGGACCTCCGCGCCCAGCGACAGCAGCGCGTCGGCCGCCGACAGGCCGGAACGCCCCAGGCCGGCCACCACCGCCCGAGCGCGAGTCGGATCCCAGGCGCTCATCCGGCGATCCACTCCGCGTAGAACAGGCCCATGCCGACGGCGGCGCACAGCCCGCAGAAAATCCAGAACCGGACCACGATCGTCACCTCGGCCCAGCCCATCAACTCGAAATGGTGCTGCAAGGGCGCCATCTTGAACAGGCGCTTGCCGCCGGTCAGCTTGAAATAGCCGACTTGCAAGGCGACCGACATCGTGATGACGACGA
Organism: Propionibacteriaceae bacterium; assembly: GCA_031272195.1. Lineage (GTDB taxonomy): Bacteria > Actinomycetota > Actinomycetes > Propionibacteriales > Propionibacteriaceae > Propionicimonas. The sequence continues at coordinate 1,441 of JAISUF010000047.1, read as the reverse complement.
ACAGGCCGGCCACGATGATCATCAACAATTCGGTGCGCGTCATCACCGACAAGGCGGCCATCGCCCCGCCGATCGACAGCGAGCCGGTGTCGCCCATGAAGATCTTGGCCGGCGAGGCGTTCCACCACAGGAAGCCGAAGCAGGCCCCGGCCAGGGCAAGCGAAACCACCGCCAAGTCGTAAGGGTCGCGCACCACGTAGCACTGCGGGGCGGCCGAGGCCATGCGGCAGTTCTGGTTGTACTGCCAAATATTGACGATGCCGTAGGCGGCGAAGACCATCGCCGAGGCGCCGGCCGCCAGCCCGTCCAGGCCGTCGGTCAGGTTGACGGCGTTCGACCAGGCGGCGACGATGAAGACGATCCAGACGACCGCCAGCCAGATCGGCAGCGCCAGCCAGGGGATGTCGCGCAGGAACGAAACGAACGAGCTGGCCGGCGTCACGCCGTGGTCGTCGGGGAAGTTCAAGGCGAGGACGCCAAAGGCGATGGCGACGCCGGTCTGCAGCGCAAGCTTGGCGTTGGCGTGCAGGCCCAAGCTGCGCGCCCGCGAGATCTTGATCCAGTCGTCGGCGAAACCGACCAACCCCAGGCAGGTGAACAGGCCCAGCGCCAGCAGGCCCGAATAGGTCGGCGGCGTCAGCGTGATCAGGTGGGCGACGGCGTAGCCCAGCAGGGACGAGGCGATGACGACGATGCCGCCCATTGTCGGCGTGCCGCGCTTGGTCTGGTGCGAGGTCGGGCCGTCGTCGCGGATGAATTGGCCGTAGCCGCGCTTGACCAAGAAGGCGATGGCGAACCGGGTGCCGACCAGCGTCCCCAACAGCCCGATGCCGCCGGCGATCAGAATCGTTCTCATCTGGCCTCGCTCGCAATCTCCTCCGCCACCGTCTCCAACGCTAGCCCGCGCGAGGCCTTGACCAAGACCACATCGCGCGGCGTGGCGCGAGTCTGGGCCAATTTCGCGGCCTCGCAGCGGTTGGCGGCGATGTCGGCGGCGCCGCCGTGGCGGGCGAAGCCGTCGGCCAAGTGGCGGGCCTGCTCGCCCACCGCCACCAGTTGGTCGACCCCCGCCGAGGCGGCGTACTCGCCGATTTGGGCGTGCAGACGCGGCGAGTCGGGGCCCAGCTCCAGCATGTCGCCGAGCACCGCCACGACGCGCCCGCCTGGCCGGCGCAACCCGATCGACGAGTCGATGGCCGCCCGCATCGAGTCGGGGTTGGCGTTGTAGGCGTCGTTGACGACCAACAGGCCGTCAGAGCGCTCCTCGAGCTGCATGCGCCATTTGGACCGCGACTCGGCCGCGCTCAAGGCCGCGCACACCTGGCCGAGCGGCAGGCCGAGGGCCAATCCGGCGGTGGCCGCCGCCAGGGCGTTCGAGACCTGGTGCTCGCCGGCCACGCGCAAACCCACCTCGGCCGACGACAGCCCCCCGCCGACGTCG
>JAISUF010000023.1 GCA_031272195.1 Propionibacteriaceae bacterium | reverse complement strand
CCGATCTCTTGGGAAAGGTGGGGACGTGGAATCAAGCGTGGACGAAACTGAGGTGGCTGTGGGGGAACCGGCGGCGTCGGACGAGGCGAAAGGGGAGATCCGCGACAAGCCGGTGACTGGCGCGGTGCTGGTGACTTTGGCGCTGTTGTCGGCGGTCGCCCCGCTGGCGACCGACCTCTATCTGGCGGCCTTCCCGCAGATGGTCAAGGCCCTGTCGACGACGCCGTCGGGCGTGCAAATGTCGTTGACGGGCTTCCTGATCGGCGTCAGCGTCGGACAACTGGTCTTCGGGCCGCTGTCCGACCGCCTGGGCCGCATGGGCCCGCTGCTGGTCGGCGTGGTGGTCTACTTGGCCTCCAGTGCGACGGCCGCCCTCGCCCCGACGATCGCGGTGCTGGTGCTGGCCCGCCTCGTCCAGGGCTTGTCCGGGGCGGCGGGGATGGTCATCAGCCGGGCGGTCATCTCCGACATCGCCGAAGGCGAGGCCGCCGCCCGCGCCTTCAGCCTGATGATGCTGGTCGGCGGGGTGGCCCCCGTGGTCGGGCCGCTGGCCGGCGGGGCGATGGTCGAGGCCATCGGCTGGCGCGGCCTGCTGTGGGTGGTGGCCGCCGTCGGCGGGCTGTCGCTGGTCTTCGTCGCCGCCTTCCTGCGCGAAACCCACCCGAAGGCCAAGCGCGTCAAACACGCCGACGGCCCCGGACTGAAAGTCCTGCTGACGCCGGTCTACCTGGGCAACGCCGTCGCGCTGGGCTTCGCCTTCTCGACGATGATGGCTTACATCTCGGCCTCGCCGTTCGTCTATCAAACGATGATGGGCCTGACGGAGTTCCAATACGGCCTGGCCTTCGGGGTCAACGCGCTGGTGCTGACGGCCGTCGGCGGCCTGTCGGCCAAACTGGTTCGCCGGCATGCCCCCAGCCGGCTGGCCCGCGTCGGACTGTTGACGAATCTGGCGGCGGTCCTCGTCATCGCGGCCATCGCGCTGTTCGACTGGCCGGCCGCCTTCTTGGCGATACCGCTGGCGGTGGCGGTCGGCTCGCTGGGGCTGGTCTTCGGCAACACCACCGCTCTGGCCATCGGCGCGGTCCGCCAGGCCTCCGGTTTGGGCTCGGCCGGCTTGGGCGTGCTGCAATTCGCCCTGGCCGGAGTGGTCGCCTCGGTGGTTGGCGTCGGCGGCGAGTCGACGGCCGTCCCGATGGCCTTGACGATGCTGGCCGGCTCCCTGATCGCCATCGCCGCCATGGCCATCGCCAAACGCGCCCACGCCAAGCAGCTCGCCCGGCAGCGGCAAGGCTAGCGATATAGCTTCCATTACGTATTGCTCAGGTTTATGTTGAGCAGGTGTCTTGGGACATTCGGCTGTGGAGCGACGTCGAAGAGTGGGTGCTGGCCATCTCTGACGACGATTACGACCAGCCGCCGGCGGCCGTCGGCGCCGCTAGCAGTCCCAGGTGCTTGACGAACGGGTCGAAACCGCGATCCACGTACAGCAGTGGAATCGCGTGAGTGATGCAGTACGAGGCGATAACGACATCGGAAGGCTTGCGGATCCTGACGCCAAGCTTGCGGAGCTGGCGGTAGCGGCGGGCGGCCACCTGGGCTTCGCCAACCCCGAGCAGGGGCACGACCGGGTACTTCAACAGCTCGGCTTCGGCGGCGGCGTGATCGGCATCCCGCCGGAAACCGCGAAGCACCTCCAAGAGGATGAGATCCCCGATGAGCAGGTCATCGGTGTCCAGGAGCTGGTCCAGCCTCGCGACCTGCGGCGTGTCGGCGCCGTTGAAGTAGTCGATCCAGACGCTGCTGTCGACGAGGATCACCACTGGCCCTCAGCCGCGAATTCGGTTCTCTCCGCCTCAAGGTCGCCCTCCCAGCGCAGCTTGCCCTTCAAAGCGCGCAAACTGCTGGCCCGGCTGTCGCGGACCAGCACTCGGAGACCCTGCTCCACAGTCGCCCGCTTCGTCGCCGCCCCGCTCGCCGCCATGGCCTCGGCCATCAGCTCGTCGTCAATGTCAATGTTGGTCCGCACCCCAACCCCCCAATGTGTAAAGGTGCCACCCATTGTACACATGGCTCGCGCGAACCCCCACCCGATCAGCGCCAACGGCGACGCAACCGCCGTCTCCAGCCGTCGTCTCCGCTGAATGGGGGGGCGTTGCCGCCAGGAGTATGTTAGGATTACTTACAAACCTTTGGAGGGTGACATGGATGTGATCATTTGCCGCGACGACGCCGAGGTCGGCGCCTATGCGGCGGCCAAAGTGGCCAAGGTGGCCCAGGCGGTTCAGAAAGTCGGCAAGAACGTCGTCATCGGGGTGGCGACAGGCTCCTCGCCGCTGGCGACCTACGCGGCGCTGGCCAAGCTGGTCGAGGACGGCAAGCTCGACTTGAGCCAAGCCTCGGCCTTCGCTTTGGACGAGTACGTCGGCCTGCCGCAGGGGCATCCGGAGAGCTACCGCGAGGTGATCCGGCGCACCGTCGCCGAGCCGCTGCGGATGCGCTCCGACCGGGTGCACGTGCCCGACGGCTTCGCCGACGACCTGGAGCAGGCCGCTGCCGACTACGAGCAGGCCATCAAAGACGCCGGCGGCGTCGACGTGCAAATCCTCGGCGTCGGCAGCAACGGCCACATCGGCTTCAACGAGCCGACGTCGTCGCTCAACTCGCGCACCCGCATCAAGACGCTGACGCCACGCACCCGGGCCGACAACGCCCGCTTCTTCGACACCCCCGAGCAGGTGCCGCACCACTGCCTGACGCAGGGCCTGGGCACGATCATGGATGCCCGCCACTGCGTTCTCGTGGCCTCCGGCCAGGGCAAGGCCGAAGCGGTGAAAGCCGTTGTCGAAGGGCCGATCACGGCGATGTTCCCCGGCTCGGTGCTGCAAATGCACCCGGCCGCGACGGTCATCGTCGACGAGGCGGCGGCCAGCGCGTTGGAGCTGGGCGACTACTACCGCCAGATGTACGACAACCTCCCCGACTGGCAACGGGTCGTGCTGGGATGATCGTCGCGGGCCGGCTGCTTTTCGACGACGGTTTCGCCACCGGCTGGCTGGAGGCCGCCGACGGGCGGATCGTCCGGGTGGAGCGCGGGCGCTTCGACGGAGCCCCCGACCTCGCCGTGGCGGGCTTCGTCGTCCCGGCCTTCGTCGACGTCCACTCCCACGGGGCCGGCGGGGCCGCCTTCACCGACGGGGCCGACGCCGCCCGCACCGCCCTGGCCGCCCACCGCGCCCACGGCACCGCCGCCATGATCGCCTCGCTGGTGACGGCCACGCTGCCCGAGCTGCTGGACCAGGTCGCGGCGCTTGGCCCGCTGGTCGACTCCGGCGAGCTGGCCGGCATCCACCTGGAGGGGCCGTGGATCGCGCCCGAGCAGAAGGGCGCGCACGACCCGGACAAGCTGTCCGCGCCGCTGGACGAGGCGGTGGACGCCATCGCCGCGCTGCCGCCAGGCTGGGTCCGCATGGTGACGATCGCCCCCGAATTGGAGAACGGCTACGAGGCCATCCGCCGCTTCCACGAGGCCGGGATCGTCGTCGCCGTGGGCCACACCGCCTGCGACTACGACGGCGCCAAGCGTGCCTTCGAGGACGGCGCGAGCGGCGTCACACATCTGTTCAACGCCATGCCCGACCTGCTCAAACGCCGGCCGGGACCCGTTCTGGCGGCCTGGCAGTCGCAGGCCTGGATGGAGCTGATCTTCGACGGCCACCACGTCGACGCCGCGCTGGCGTCATTCGTCTGCCGGGAGTTTCCGCAGCGGCTCGTCCTCATCACCGACGCGATGGCCGCCGCCTGCCTCGGCGACGGCGACTACACTCTGGGCGGCCTGCCGGTGCGGGTGACTGGCGGCGTTGCCCGCATCGTCGAGACCGGGGCGCTGGCCGGCTCCACCATCACGCTGGCCGACGCCGTCGCCAACGCCGTCGCCAGCGGCGTCGAGCTGGCCCAGGCGGTGCGTTTCGCCACCGCCAACCCCGCCGACTACCTGTCGATTCCAGGCGTCGGCCGCTTGGCCCCCGGCAACCGCGCCGACCTGCTGGAGTTGGACGAGCGAGGCCGTCTGCTGGCCGTGTTGTAGGGAGCTGCGGACCATGGGCACCTGGCGGCGCGGCGGCGCAAACCGGCGGCTGACACCAGGATGGCCGACGCGGCCGAGGCGGCGCCGGCTCAGGGCTTGAAACGCTTCAATCGCAAAGCGTTGGTCAGGACGCTGACCGACGACAGGCTCATCGCGGCGGCGGCGAAGATCGGATGCAGCAGCGGGCCGCCGAAGACGTGCAGCAGGCCGGCCGCCAACGGGATGCCGGCCACGTTGTAGCCGAAGGCCCACACGAGGTTTTGCCGGATGTTCCGGATGGTGCGCCGGCTCAGCTCGATGGCGGTGGGCACGTCGAGCAGATCGGAGTGCATCAGCACGATGTCGGCCGACTCCATCGCGATGTCGGTGCCCGAGCCGATGGCGATCCCGACGTCGGCCTGCACCAGCGCGGGCGCGTCGTTGATGCCGTCGCCGACCATCGCCACGACGCGCGGCTTGGAGCGAGTCGGGGCTGTGCCGCCCGGCGCGCCAAGTTGGGGGCCCTCGGCCTGGCCGCGGGCCGGACTTCCACCGGCCTGGTCGGATCGGCCGACCAGCGACTTGGGGCTGACGCCGCCACGGGCGGGGCTGACGCCGGGGCCGGTCGTCGCGCCGAGTTGGGGCAAGCCGAGGGGGGCGGGCGGACTTTGCAGGAGCTTCACCTGGCGGGCCTTGTCTTGCGGCAGCACTTCGGCCAACACCTCGTCGACGCCGACCTGTTCGGCGATGGCAGCGGCCGTGGCGGCGTTGTCGCCGGTGATCATGGCCACACGGATGCCCAGCCCGCGCAACTTGGCCACGGCCTCGCGCGAAGACGGCTTCACTTGGTCGGCCACCGCGACCAGGCCGGCCAGTTGGCCGTCCACCAAGACGCACATCGCCGTCTTGCCCTCGGCCGCCAGGCGCGTCAGAGGGGCCGCGGGCGAGCCGGCGTCATTAGCCACTGCTGCCTGCTGCTGTTGGGCGTCTGGCGCCGCATTGGCGGGGCCAGCGGCGGCGGGCTGGGCCAGGGGTTTGTCTGTGGAACCATCAGCGGCCTGTCGGGTCTGGGCGTCGAGCGGGGCGTCCTGGGCGGCGGAAGCCTCAGGCCGCCCGTCCTCGAAAGCCGCGGGGGCGTGCTCCCTGGCGAAACGCTCGCTGCCGACGGCCACCTTCCGCCCTTCGACGACGGCCTCGACGCCGCGCCCGGCCACCGCCTGGAACGACGACGCCGTCGGGACGGCCAGCGCCAAGTCGCGGGCGTGCTCCACGATGGCCCGTCCGACCGGATGCTCCGAGCCCTGCTCGGCGGCCGCCGCCAGCCGGAGCAGCTCGTCGGCGGGCAGCGCCAAAGCAACGACGTCGGTGACCGACGGCTGGCCGGTGGTGATGGTGCCGGTCTTGTCGAGCACGACCGTGCCCACCTCGTGGGCGCGCTCCAACGCCTCGCCGCCTTTGATCAGGATGCCCAGCTCGGCCCCCTTGCCGGTGCCGACCATGATGGCGGTCGGGGTGGCCAGGCCGAGGGCGCACGGGCAGGCGATGACGAGCACGGCGATGAAGATCGACAGCGCGAATTGGAGCGAGCCGGTGGCGATCCACCAAGCCCCGCCCGCGACGACGGCGATGCCGCAGACGATCGGGACGAAATAGCCAGAGATGGTGTCGGCCAGCCGGGCGATGGGCGCTTTCGAGCCCTGGGCGTCCTCGACCAGTTTGACGATCTGCGCCAACGCCGTTTGGGCGCCGATCTTCTCGGCCTGGAAGCGGAACGCGCCGGTGGTGTTCAGCGTGGCCGCGTAAACAGCGTCGCCGGGGCCCTTGTCGACTGGCATAGACTCGCCGGTCAGCATCGACTCGTCGACCGCCGTCTGCCCCGCGACGACCCGACCGTCCACCGGGATGCTGGCGCCGGGCCGGACCGCCAACAGGTCGCCGACTTGGACTTCCGCCACCGGCACTTCGCGCTCTTCGTCGCCCCGCACCAGGATGGCCATCTTCGGGGCCAGGCCCATCAACCGGCGTATCGCCTCCAACGTGCGTCCTTTGGAAACCGCCTCCAGCGTCTTGCCCAGCAGCACCAGCGTGATGATGACGCCGGCCGTCTCGAAATACAGCGACTCCACGCCGGCCAGGTCGCCGGACGCGATCCGTGCCAAGCTCCAGACGCTGAAACCGACCGCCGCCCCCGTGCCGATGGCGATCAACGAGTCCATGTTGGGAGCGCCCATGAACAGCGCCTTGAAACCGACCGTGTAGAAGCGGTAGCCGACGCCGACCACCGGCAGCGCCAGCGCCAGTTGGACGAGCCCGTAGGCCAGCGGCTGGTCCATCGGGTGGAGGGGCGTCGGCAGGCCCAGCATCGGGCCCATCGCCAAGTAGAGCAGCGGCAGCGAGAAGCAGGCCGCGACGATGAACTTGGCCCACATCACCCGGATCGCCCGGCGTCGGCGCTGGCGTTCCAAATCGAGGGCGCCTTCAGCGGGCTCGTCGCGCACCTGGTAGCCGATCGACGTGACGGTGTCCTTGATGGCGTCCAGCCTAAGCTTGGAGTCGTCGAACTCGACGAACAGCTTCTCGGAGGCCAGGTTGACGTTGGCGCGGGCGATGCCGTCCAATTTGCCGACCTTCTTCTCGATGCGGGCGGCGCAGGCGGCGCAGGTCATGCCGCCGATGCTCAGTATCTGCTGCATGCTGGCCTACTCCTTCTCAATGGCGGTGAAGGATCCGGTGTACATCCCCATCGCACAGGAGTAAGCGTAGGTTCCGGCGCGCGGCAGCGTGAAATCAACGGCGTTGCCACCCATGGCGAGGTCGATCGAGTGGTCGAAGCCGAGCGAGGTGCCGTCGATGACTGAGGCGCAGCCGAGCGATTCGACGTTCAGCAGCCAGTGCACCGGTTGGTTGGCGTAGACCACCGTCACCTGGGGGTCGTAGCCAAAGAAGCCGACCCGCGTGGCCACTTGCTGCACGCCGTCGACATCGGTGACGTTGGACGTGCGCTGGGTGGCGGCAGGTGCGGCCGTCTGCCCCAGGTTGGGGAACAGCAGTCCGATCCCGGCGACGGCGTTGACCAGGGCGAAGCCGAGCACGGCCACTCCGATGAAGTGGAAGGCCCGCTTGGCTCGGTTGGCCAGCCCGCCCAGCAGGCCGACCGCCATCAGCCCCGGCGTCGTCCCGACGGCGAACAGGCCCATGACGAGGGCCGCCCGCAGCGGGTCGGCGGTCGACAGGGCGTAGACCTGAACGGCTTGCGTGAACCCGCAAGGCAGGAAGAAGGACGCCGCCCCCAGCGCGACGGCCTGGGCGTCGTGGTAGGGGATGCCCACCGGCCGCGCGCTGGTGGTGGTGGCGGCCTTGGGGGATGGTGGGGCCTGGTCGGCGGCGTTGCCTGGCGCGCCGGAGTTTGGGCTGGCGTCGGTGTGGCGCGACGCGCCGAGGCTTTCGGCGTCGTCGGCCTTGTGCATCCAGGCGGTCCACGACGCGGGCAGCGTCAGCGTCGAGGCCGACAGCCTAGGGGAGACGCCCGTCAGCTTGATCCCGAGCAGGCCCATGGCGACCGTCACAGCCAGCAGGGCCGCCCCCAGCCAGACCCCTTGCAGGGCCACCACCTGGCCGAGCGCGCCGACCCCGGCGCCCAACAGCGCGAAACCGGCGATCCGGCCCAGGTTGAAGGCGATTTGCGGCCTGACTACGGCTCGGCCGTCGGCCTGGGGCCGGGTTTGGGTGTAGCGCGCCGACAGCCCCATGACGATCCCGCCAACCAGCGCCATGCAGGTGGACAGGCTGGCGGCTACGCCAAGCAGCACCACCAGCAGCAAGTTGCCGTTGGCGGCGCCTTGGCTGACCGACGCGCCGAATCGGTCAAGCCCGAGCATGCTCCAGGCGAGCACGGCGGCGACGGCGACCCCGGCGCCCAGCGCGACGTCGCGCCAGACTTGCCGATCGCGGCTGACCCAGGCTCGGGAGTCCTCCCCGATGGTGTAGCCGCACCGGGCGACGGCCTGTTCGACGGCCGCCATGTCCAGCGCCCCGTCGGACTCGATGACGGCCCGCGCCTTGGGCGCCGAGACGGTGGCCGAGAGCACGCCCGGCAGCTTGCGCAGCGCCTTGCCGACGCGCGTCTCGCAGGCCTTGCAAGTCATCCCCTGAATCGGGACGATCCTCTGAACAGCGGTTGCCATGCCCCCACCCTGCCCGTTCCCGCCGCCCGACTCCAGCCCGGGCCCGGTTCGTTGAGGAAATCTTGACCAAACCCGCTCGGGTTGTGGAGGGCGTCCCAGACGGGTCTTACGCCGTCTCGACGTCGGCCTGGGCCGTCGGCAGCCAGACGGTGAAGGTCGCGCCGCGGCCGGGACCGGGGCTGGACGCGGCGACCTGGCCGTCGTGGGCCTCGACGAGGGACTTGACGATGGACAAGCCAATGCCGGAGCCGCCGTGGGCGCGGTCGCGGGCCGGGTCGGCGCGGTAGAAGCGCTCGAAAATGTGGGGGAGGTGTTCGGCGGCGATGCCGTCGCCGTCGTCGGCCACTGCCAGCCGCACGCCCCCGCCGCTGGCTGACGCTGTCAGGGTGACGGTGGTGGGGGAGTGGGCCAGGGCGTTGTCCAGCAGGTTGGCCAGCACTTGGGCCAGGCGCTGCGGGTCGCCGCAGATTTGGGCCCGGCGGGCGGCGGAATCGGCGTCGACCTCGATGCGGACGCCGAGCGCCCTGGGCATGGCCGAGGCGGCGGCCTCGTCGAGCAGCGCCCCAACCCCGACTGGTCGGCGCTCCAGCGGCAGGCGTCCCTCCTCGGCCGCGATGACCTCGGAGATGTCGGCGGCCAGCCGCTCCAGGCGGGCCACCTGGCGCCCCATCGCCGCCAGGTCGGGCTCTTCGTCGATGCCGTCGGCCAACGCCTCTAGTTGCGCTTTGAGAGTGGCGACGGGGGTGCGCAACTCGTGGGCGAGATCGGCCAGCACCTGCCGCCGCGTCGCCTCGACTTGCTCCAATTGGGCCGACATGGCGTTGAACGACGCCGCCAGGGCGGTGAACTCGCCGCCCAGCGGCAGGTGCGGGATGCGGGCCGAGTAGTCGCCGTCGGCCACCGCCCGAGCCGCTGCGCGGGCTTGGCCGAGGGCCGTGTTGGCGAAACGGCCCAGCAGCAGCCCGACCACCAAGCAGGCCGCGGCGGCGACGGCCAAGGCCGCGCCGATCGCGCTGGTGGCGGCCGTGGCGAAGGCCTGCGAGGCGTGGGCCAGCACCTCTGGGTCCTGCTCGCCCGTCATCGCCAAGTGCTCCCGGAAAAGCGCCGGGCCGGCCACCGCCGCGACCACGCCGGCCGCCGCCACGCCGAGCACCACCACCAGCGCGATCGCCAATGTCAACTGGGTGCCGAAGGGCGCCCGCTCCCGCCACGCCCGCACCGCCGTCACGACCCCTCTTGGGCGGCGGCGTCGGGCGGATCGGCGGCGGCGCTGGATGGAGGCGATCCGCCAAGCGAAGGGGCGCGTACGGCGTCTGGTCGGCGCTTCGCGGGTTGGGCCGAGGCCTGGCCGCTCGCCGTGGCGGGCGACCCCTCGCCGGGCGGCCGGTCAGCCCAACCAGGCGAGTCGCCCGGCGGCTCGACCAGCCGGAAGCCGACGCCGCGCACCGTCTGGACCCAGTCGGGGCCGACTTTGCGGCGCAGATTGGCGATGTGGACGTCGACGGCGTGGGTGTCGCCCACCCACTCGGCGCCCCAAACCTCGCGCAGCAGGTCTTCGCGTCCGACGACCTCGCCGGATCGGGCGGCCAGGGCCGTCAGGATGCCGAACTCGGTGCGGGTCAGGGGCAGTTCGCGGCCGTCCAATTCGACCCGCCGCTGCGCGGCGTCCAGCCGCAGGCGGCCGGTTGTGGCCAGCGGCGCGCGGCGCGGCCGTCGGAAAAGCGCCCGCACCCGCGCCACCAGCTCGCGGGGGCTGAACGGCTTGGTCAGATAGTCGTCGGCGCCCGCCGACAAGCCTTTGAGCAGGTCGATTTCGTCCACCCGGGCGGTCAGCATGACGATGTAGCAGTCGAGGAAGGCCCGCACCTGGCGGCAAACCTCGATGCCGTCCAGCTCCGGCAGCCCCAGGTCGAGCACGATCAAGTCGGGCTCCCACTCTCGCGCCGTGTTGACGGCTGCGGTTCCGTCGCCGACCGTCCGGGCGGCGAACCCGGCCTGCCGCAGGTATGACGTCACCACGGCGGCCAAGTCGGCCTCGTCGTCGACGACCAGCGCCTTGTCCATGACGCCATCGTAGCCAGCGCGGCCTTGCGCTAGCAGGCTGCGGCGGGTTGGGCGACGCCTTGGATCGCCAATTCAGGGCCTGCGGTCACGGAGGGTCGAGCGTCAGGCCCGCGCGGCGAGGCGCTCGTGCCAGCGGTCGAGCATGGCTTTCGACTCGGCCGAAAGGAACTCGAACAGCTCCAGCGTCTCGGCCAGGCGCTCGGCCGCCGGGCTGCCCGCCAGCAGGGCGATGCCCTCGCGCAGGTCTTGCGGGCCGTGCTCGAGCAGCGGGTTGTTGCTGACGGTCGCCTCGTACCATGAGCTGTCGACCGCGTAGACGTGGCTGCGGGTGCCGGGCTCGCGCTCGCGGCGGACGACGCGCAGCTGGGTCAGGTAGCCGACGGCCCCGGAGATGCCGCCGGCACTGGCTTGGAGGTTGGCGGCCAGTTCGGCTGCCGTCATCCGGCCGGAATCGCAAACCATCAGCGTGGCGAAGACCCGAGCTGGCATGGGCGGGAAGCCGGCCGTCGCCAAGGTGGCGGCGAAGCGCTCCACGAACGCCTTCACCGCGTCGGGCAGCGTCGTTACATCGCTTGGCGAGGTCTTCGCGTCGGCTCGTTCAGCCATCGTCACCTCCTCACAGCGGTTGGCCGCCTGTCGATTGTGGCCCCGGCGGGGTGTTCGCGCGTCCAGCGTCACCCCGACTGACACCCTACCAGACCGCTTCCTAGTCTTCAGAAGTATCTGAAATCATGGTATGTTGCGAATGTTGGCCGAAGAAGGAGTCGGGATGGCCGGTTTCACGCTGAGTTTCAACGAGGTTGACGCCTCGATGGTCGCCGATGTTGGCGGCAAAGGGGCCAATCTGGGGGAGTTGTCGCGGATCGGCGGCGTGTCGGTGCCAGACGGTTTCTGCGTGACGACTGCCGCCTACCGCCGCCTCGCCGCCGACGGGCCAGTCGCCGACGGCCTGGTCGCGCTGGCTGAGGCGTCCATCCCCGAGAACGCAGCCCGCCTGCGCGACGCCATCGCGGCCGCGCCCGTGCCGCCAGCGCTGGAAGACGAGCTTCGCGCCCGCTTGGCCGAACTGGGCGAGGGCCCCTACGCGGTGCGGTCGAGCGCCACCGCCGAGGACCTGCCCGGCGCCAGCTTCGCCGGTCAGCAGGACACCTACCTGAACGTCGCCGCAGAAGATGTCATGGCCCGCGTCCGGCGCTGTTGGGCGTCGTTGTTCAACGACCGGGCGGTGGCCTATCGGGCCCGCAACGGCGCCACCGGCCCGGTCGAGTTGGCCGTCGTCGTGCAGCGGATGGTGTTCGGGCAGGTCTCCGGCGTCATGTTCACCGCCGACCCGGTGACGTCCAACCGTCTGGCCGTCGTCATCGAGGCCGGTTACGGGCTGGGCGAGGCGATGGTGTCGGGCCTGGCCAACGCCGACGGCTACCAGGTGGCCCCCACCGGGCCGGGCCAGCCCAGGCAGATCGGCAAGAGGCTGCTGCGCGAGCAGGCCGAGGAAGTCGTGGCCGATCCCAATGGGGGCACGCGCGTCGTGCCGGTCGATGCCCAACGCCGCACGGCCCAGAAGCTGGACGACTCGCAGATCATGGAGTTGGCCGCCATCGGCAAACTCGTCGAGGACCACTTCGGACGCCCCCAAGACATCGAGTGGAGTCTGGTGGACGGCGCGTTCCAACTCGTCCAAAGCCGCCCGATCACGACGCTGTTCCCAATTCCCGGCCCGCAAGACGGCCTCAACCGCGTCTACCTGTCCTTCGGCCACCAGCAGATGATGACCGACGCCTTGACGCCGCTGGGCCTGGACTTCTTCCAACTCCAACTCGGCGGCACGCCGCTTGTCACGGCGGCGGGGCGCATGTTTATCGATTTGACTCCAGACTTGCGCTCGCCGATGGGCAGGCCGCTGGTGCTGGCGTCGATGCGGGCCATCGACCCGTTGATGGACGGTCCGATCCGGGAGATCGCCGCTCGCAAGGACTTCATGTCCCACTTGGCCCCTGGCGGCAAGCGCTACTTCAGCACCAACGGGGCGGGCTATTTCACCTGGCGCCTGCCTGTGGAAACAGCCAAGCTCATCCGCGCCAACGATCCCGCAGTCGTGACGGCGCTGCGGGCTGAGCATGACGCCGACCTGGCCGACGTGGAACGGCGCTTGGCCAGCCTGGACGGCGCCGAGCTGATCGAGGCGGTTTGGCGCGACATCGGCCACCATCTCGAGGAAGTCGTCACCGCCCCGCGCTCGATGGCGGCGGTCTACGCTGGCACGCTGGCCCTGAACTGGCTGAACAAGCGCCTGGAGAAGTGGCTCGGCATGAAAGGCGCGGGCGACAAGCTTGTCGAGGCGGGAGCCGACGACGTCACCTCGCAGATGGGTTTGGAGCTGCTGGATGTCGCCGACGCCGTGCGCGAGGCTCCAGAGGTGTTGGCGGCGCTGCCCGGCTTGGAGGACGCCACCTTCTTCGCCGACTTGGAGGCCCTGCCCGGCGGCGCGGCAGTCGCCACCGCGATCAAGGGGTTTCTGGAGCGTTACGGCATGCGCTGCCCCGGCGAGATCGACGTGACGCGGACCAGGTGGAGCGAATCCCCGTCCAGTCTGGCTCCGATGATCCTGGGGGCGGTGCGGAACCTGCCGCCAGGCGGCAGGGCCGAGAAAGTCGAAGAGAGCCGCCTCAGGGCCGTCGAATTGGAATCCGAAGTGCTGGCAGACTTGGTGAAACTGCCTCGTGCCCGGGGCAAGATCAAGGCATTTCGGAAACACCTTTCCAGAATGCGCAATTTCATCGGCTACCGGGAGTATCCAAAGTACCTGATGATGCGTCATTATTGGCTGGCCAAGCAGGCCATCTTGAAAGTTGCGGGCAAATTGGCGGCCGAAGGCGCCATCGACCGGGTGGACGACGTCTACTACCTGACCTGCGACGAACTGCTGCAGGCCGTGAAGTCGCGCTGCGCCGACCGCGGCACCATCGCCCGGCGGCGGGCCGACCACGCCGCCGCCGCCAGGCTGTCCCCGCCCAGGGTGATCACGTCGGCCGGCGAGGTGCCGGCGGGCAGTTACGCCGGTCAGATTCCGCCTGGCGCCCTGCCCGGCATCGCCGCATGCCCGGGGGTGGTCGAGGGCCGGGCGCGGGTCGTGGCGGAGTTGGGCCAGGCCGATCTCGAACCCGGCGACATCCTCGTCACGGCGTTCACCGACCCGAGCTGGACGCCGCTGTTCTTCACGATCTCCGGGGTTGTCACCGAGGTTGGCGGGGCGATGACGCACGGCGCGGTCGTTGCAAGGGAATGCGGGCTGCCTGCTGTCGTTGGCGTGGAGCAGGCGACGCGCCTGATCCGCGACGGCCAGCGGATACGGGTTGACGGCGACGGCGGTTTCGTCGAGTTGGTCGACCAACCGGAGTAGGCTGGTTTTCGCGCAGAGCCGCGCACCCGCGACTCTCATTCGTGGAAGGAACACGCGCCATGACTGAGCCCACCCCCGAAACCCCTGTCGAAGAGTTTTCCGTCAGCGGTGAGAATCTGGCCGACAAGGTGAAGGAAACTGCTGAGAAGGTGAAAGACGCCTTTAGCTGTGACGGCGATTACGTCGCCCAAGAGGAGAAACTCAAAGAACAGCTCGGCGGCATCAGCGAGGAGATCAAGTGCGACGGCCACGGCCTGGTCGACGCCGTCAAGGGCATCATCGACGCCGGCAACGCCCGGCGTATCACGATCAAGAACGAGCAAGGCGACGAGATCATCACCTTCCCGCTGACGGCCGGC
>JAISUF010000200.1 GCA_031272195.1 Propionibacteriaceae bacterium | reverse complement strand
CGGAACTCGTGCGTCCGCTCGATTGCCATGACGTCCTTCGACTCCTGGACGACGCAGACCTGGCTGCGGTCTCGTCGCGGGTCTTGGCAGATGCGGCAAATCTCGTCCTCGGAGACGTTGAAGCAGACCGAGCAGAATCTGGCCTTGTCGACCACCTCCAGCAGGGCGTCGGCCAGGCGCGTCACATCGGCCTTGTCCGATTCGAGGATGTGAAAGGCGATACGCTGGGCGCCCTTTGGGCCGACGCCGGGCAGGCGGCCCAGTTCGTCAATCAGCGTTTGGATCGGCCCCTCGTACACGGTCGTCTAGCTTATCGCGTCGGGCGCGACGGTACGGGCAAGTTGGGCGGGTGTCGGGCCGTTGGCCCGGCCGCGGTTGGGACGGGCGCCGCCGTTGGTGTCGCGTCGCAGCGTTCAGAAGCCCGGCACTTGCGGCACTGACGCCTCGGCGACGCGGCGGGCTTTGGCGGTCGCCTCGCGGACGGCCGCCACCACCAGGTCGCCGAGGGTTTCGGCGTCCTCCGGGTCGACGGCCTGCGGCGAGATTTCCACCGACAGGAGTTCGCCTTGGCCGGAGACTGTGGCCGCCACCAGCCCGCCGCCGGCGGTGCCGCTGAAACGCATGCCGGCCAGGTCGGTCTGCGCCTGCGCGAGCTGGGCCTGCATGGCCTGGGCTTGTTGCAGCAGGCCGCCCAAGTCGAGGCCGCCGAGCAGAGAGGCGAAATCCGGGGCCGGGCCATCGGCCGGGATGGCCCCGGGCGCGCTGGCCAGGCCAGGCCCGTCGGAGGCGCCGGTTGGGATCGCCCCAGTGGCGTTGGCCAGGCCCGAATCGTCTGGGACGTCGTTGGGCGCCTTGGGGACGGGCGTGGTATCGGTCATTGTCGCTCCATTCTCGGGGTTGCTGTCGGGTGTCGTATGGCCGCCGCGCTCAGGTCGGCGGCTCCTCTTCGATCAGTTCGGCGCCCAGTTTGGTGCGGAACAGCTCTTCGGCGCTGGCCGCCTCGTCGATGACGGGGTCGTCTGGGCTGGCCTCGGCCTCCGGAGGCTGGGGCGCGGCGGCCCTGGCGGCGGGGCGGTCGGCGCTTTGGCGCGGTGGCGGCGCGCCCGCCTGGCCGGAGTCGATTTCGACCCCGATGTCGGCCACCAGCACGTTCTTGACCGCCTGCCGGATGACGTCCATGCTTTCGGTACGTCCCAGCGTCTCGGCCGCGCCGGGGTTGTTGACCAACAGCGTCACGACCCCTTCGCGCAACTCGCCTACTTGGGCGTTCTGGCTGAGCACGATCCAGGTGAAGCGCCGGGCCGCTTTGACTTCGTCCAAGATCTGGGGCCAAAGGCGGCGCAAGTCGGCAGCCGTCAACGCGGCCGGATCGGGCGCGGCCGGCCGTGGACTCGCCTGAGCCATGGTCGCTGCGGACGGCTGGATCGGCTGGGCCTGCCGGGCCGGGGTTGCCGCAGTCGGTTGAGCCGGGGCCGTTGCAGATGGCTGGGTCGGTGGGGCCTGCCTGGCCGGAGTTGCCGCAGGCGACGGGGCCGGGGTTGCCTCAGACGATGGGGCCTGCGGGGTTGGGGTTGCCGCAGGCGACGGGGACGGGCTTTCCTCAGACGATGGGGCCTGCCGGTCTGGGGCCGCTGCGGACGGCTGGGCTTGCCGGGCCGGGGTTGCCGTCTGGGACTGGCCTGCGGGCGTGGCCGTTAGCGGGGCAGCCGGTGGCGCGCTCGGCGTCGGGCCCGTAGGCGCGACAGGCGTGGGCGACGCGGCTTCGCCTTCCGCCGACGTGGGTTTGCGGTCGGCGGTTTGCCGGGACGCGGTTCCGGCGGGGAGGGATGGCGGGGCCGAGTCGGACAGCTTGGCGGCGGGCGGCGCAGCAGTCGCCGAGGCATTCGGCAAGGCGGCGGAGCCGTCCGGCACGCCCTCGACCATGCCGAGACGGCGCTCCAGGCGCTCCAGGCGGGCGTGGATGCCGCGCTCGTCGACGTCGGCTCCCGGCAGCAGCACGCGGGCGCACATCAACTCGAGGTGCAGCCGGGGGGCTGTCGTGCCGCGCATCTGCGTCAAACCCGTTGCCATCACCTCGGCGGCCCTTGTCAACTCGCCCGCGCCGAGCCCTTTGGCCTGGACGCGGAGGCGTTCGGCTTGGTCGTCGGCGACGTCGATCAGTCCGGAGCTGATGGCGCTCGGCACGGCCGCCACGATGATCAAGTCGCGCAGCCGCCCGAGCAGGTCTTCGGCGAAACGGCGCGGGTCCTGCCCGATCTCGATCACCTTGTCGACGGCCGAGAACACCCCGGCGGCGTCCCCGGCGGCGAAGGCGTCGACGATCTCGTCCAGCAGCGCGTCGGGTGTGAAGCCGAGCAGGGAGGCGGCCTGGGCGTACGTCACGCCGCCGTCGGCCGCGCCGCCCAGCAGTTGGTCGAGCACTGACAGCGAGTCGCGCACCGACCCCGCCCCGGCCCGCACGACCAGCGGCAGGACGCCGGCCTCGACGCGGACGTGCTCGGCTTCGCAGACTTGGCCCAGATAGGCGGCCAGCGTCTTGGGGGGCACGAGCCGGAACGGGTAGTGGTGGGTGCGCGAGCGGATCGTCGGCAGCACCTTGTCCGGCTCGGTCGTCGCGAAGATGAACTTGACGTGCGGCGGCGGCTCCTCGACCACTTTCAGCAGGGCGTTGAAGCCCTCCTTCGTCACCATGTGGGCTTCGTCGACGATGTAGATCTTGTAGCGGGAGCTGACCGGCGAGAAGAACGCCCGCTCGCGCAGGTCGCGGGCCTCGTTGACCCCGCCGTGGGAGGCGGCGTCGATTTCGATGACGTCGATCGATCCGGGCCCGCCGCGGGCCAGCTCGCGGCACGACTGGCATTCGCCGCAGGGCACGGGGGCGGGGCCTTGGGCGCAGTTCAGCGCCCGCGCCAGGATGCGGGCCGACGTCGTCTTGCCGCAGCCGCGCGGCCCGGAGAACAGGTAGGCGTGGTTGACGCGATTGTTGGCCAGCGCCCGCTGCAGCGGTTCGGTGACGTGCTCCTGGCCGATGACTTCGGCGAACGTGTCGGGACGGTAGCGCCGGTAGAGCGCCAGCGGCGGGGCTTGGACGCCGCCGCCAGCCTGGCTCGCCGGATCGCGTTCGATGTTGGATCGGCCCGGACCCTCCTTGGCCGCCCCGCTGTTGGCCGTCCCACTGGCGCGTCCAGTGTGCGCTGTCGAGCCGCGTTGGGCGTCGGCCCCATTGGCGACCGCGCCCGCCGCTGTGGCTTCGGCCTCGTCGGACGGCACCTCGGCAACCTCCGGCTCGTCGGCGTCAGCGGGCTCGCCGAAGTCGTCGAACAGCCCCGGCCCGTCCTGCGCGGGAAAGTCCAACTCTTCTTCGAGATCGTCATCTTCGTCCACGACGCCAGTCTAAAGGCTGCCCCCGACGAAAATCGCCGTGCCCGGCAAGCCTGCCGACGGGAGTTGTGATGAAGCAATGAGAAGTCTTGTGGCATGTGTTGGGTTGGGGTGCTTGCTGCTTGGTCTGGCCGCGTGTGCTCTGTCGGGCGAGGGAACGGTTGGCGACCTGTTTACAGTGGCCACCTACACCCCCACAGGTGAGGGCGGATTCATGGCGCGTCTCGACGGTACGCTTGTGGAGCAAGGCGGCTGTTTGACGGTGCAGGCTAATGGGGGACTTGTGGTTCCCGTCTTTGCCTCGGGTGATGTTGTGGTCGAGAGCGGCGATCAGCTCAGGTTCGGCGGCGAGGAATATCGGCTCGGTGAATCCATCACGCTTGCAGGCGGGTTTTCGCCGGGCCAAAGCTTGCCCGAGTCGTGCGCCTGGGTGGACGCATCGGAGGTGTTCGTCGTCGCTCAGGTCTAGGGGCAGGGGCCAAGTGGTGTCCGCGTCATCGGGCTCGTTGCGGAGCGTCTGAGTGAAGAATCAGTGGAGTTTCTCCTGGGCGGGGGTCGCGATGGCTGAGGCGCGGTAGCACAATGGGACTTCGGGACGAAGGAGTTCTCATGGCTGGGCAGTGGGTGTTGGCGATCGACCAGGGGACGACGAGTTCGCGCGCCATCGTTTTCGACCGGGCGGGTCGGGTTGTGGCGTCGGCTCAGGAGGAGCATCGGCAGGTGATGCCCCGGCCGGGGTGGGTTGAGCACGACCCGCTGGAGATTTGGGGCAACGTCCGCGAGGTGGCCGAGCGGGCGTTGGCGTCCGCTGAGGCGTCGGCGGTTGACGGGGCGGAGCCCGAGGCTTGTCCGATCGCGGCTGTCGGCGTGGCCAACCAGCGCGAGACCGCCGTGGTGTGGGACAAGACGACGGGCCGGCCGGTCCACAACGCCATCGTTTGGCAGGACACGCGCACACTCGGCATTGTCACGGAACTGGCCGGCGGCGATCTGTCGGCCGGTGGCGACCGCTATAGGGACAGGACGGGGCTGCCGCTGTCGACGTATTTCGCCGGCCCGAAGGTCAAGTGGATTCTCGACAACGTGCCCGGGGCGCGGGCCGACGCCGAGGCGGGCAAGCTGCTGTTCGGCACAATCGACACCTGGCTGATTTGGAATCTGACCGGCGGTGTGGACGGCGGCGTCCACGTCACCGACGTCACGAACGCCTCGCGCACGCTGATGATGGATTTGCGCGCGCTGGCTTGGGATGACGCCATTGTGGCCGACCTTGGGATTCCCCCCTCGATGCTGCCTGCGATTGCCTCGTCGTCGCAGGTTTACGGCCTGACGCGGGTCGACGGCCTGCCGACGGGCGTGCCCGTGGCCGGCGACTTGGGCGACCAGCAGGCGGCCGCGTTCGGCCAGGCGGCGTTCACACCCGGCGCGGCCAAGAACACCTACGGCACGGG
>JAISUF010000024.1 GCA_031272195.1 Propionibacteriaceae bacterium | reverse complement strand
GGCGGCTGGGACACCATCGGCCCCTCGGCCGTCGCCTTCCCCGGCCTGGCGACCCCGCGCCCGGCGACGCTCGACGACATCGCCGCCGTCAAACAATCCTTCGCCGACGCCGCCAAACTGGCCGACGCTGCCGGGCTGGACGCCGTCCAACTGCACGCCGCCCACGGCTACCTGCTGTTCCAATTCCTCTCGCCGCTGAGCAACCAGCGGACCGACCAATACGGCGGCGACTTCGACGGGCGCACCCGCCTGCTGCTGGAGACGGCCGTCGCCGTGCGCGAAGTCTGGCCCGACGACAAGCCCCTGCTGGTGCGCGTCTCGGCCACCGAATGGGTCGACGACGGCTGGAGCGTCGAGGAGACGGTGGCCCTGGCCGGCCTGCTGAAAGACCGCGGCGTCGACATGATCGACGTCTCCTCCGGCGGCAACATCGTCACCAAGATCCCGACCGGACCCGGCTACCAGGTGCCGCTGGCGGCGGCCGTCCGCAAAGCCGGCCTGCCCGTCTCGGCGGTCGGCCAAATCACCGACCCCCGCCAAGCCCAGGAGATCCTCGACCTGGAGCAGGCCGACGCCGTCAGCATCGGCCGCCAGGCCTTCCGCGACCCGCACTGGCCGCTGCGGGCCGGCGCCGAGCTGGGCGTGCCCCGCGACGAACTGCCCTACCCCGACTCGTATCTGCGCGGACGCTTCTGAGGGACGAGACACAGGACAAGCGGTCGCGGAATCGGATCACCAGCCGCCGCACCCGCCCGCGCCAGCCGCCACCTCGGGCCCGCGCCAAGACGACGGCGGGACGGACGCGCCCGCGGTGACGCGGGTGCCAGGGGAACGGACGGACACTGGCGTAAACGCAATTCAACGCGGCCCGCGCCAGACTCAGGCCAACATCGCCGAACGCACGCCGATGGCCAAGATCGCGGCGGCCAGGATGGCCAGGACGCCGACTAGCTGCCAGCGCTCGCGGCCCTCCTTGGGGGCGAAGACGAGCACCGCCGCCATCGCCGCGCCGCCCGCCAGGCCGCCCAAGTGGCCCTGCCAGGAGATCGACGAGACGGTGAACGTGTAGAGCAGGTTGATGCCCAGCCAGGTCAGGATGCCGCGGACGTCGCCGCCAACCTTCCAGGCCAGCACCAGCAGCGCCCCGAGCAGGCCGAAGATCGCCCCGGACGCGCCCATCGTCGAGGTCTCAGGGTCGGAGAACCACATGACGCCCGCCGAGCCGACCAGGGCCGACACCAGGTAGACCGCCAGGAAGCGGAAGCGGCCCAGCACTGTCTCCAACTGCGGGCCGAGGAACCACAGCGCCAACATGTTGAAGCCGATGTGCAGCGCCTCGACGTGGGTGAAGGCGCTGGTCAGCACCTGCCAGGGGGCGCCGTCGGCCTGGCCGGGCATCCACACCATCTGCGCCGACGAGATGCCCTCGCACAGCGCCTGGCTGGTGACGCCGGGGATGTATTGCGTCATGTCGGCGGTGACGCACAGCCCGAGCGGCCGCAGCGCCAGGATGTCTGGGAGCATGCCGCTGGCGCTGCCTGTCCACAGGGCCTCGACGCCGCCGCCGGTGGCGATGATCGCCGCCCAGACCAGCACGTTGAGGCCTATCAGGACGAACGTCGTCACGCGCGGGTCTTTGGAGCGGACGCCGCCGAACGGACCGAGGTTCTGGCGGGTCTGCCGCAGGCCGCTGGCGACGCACTCGGGGCATTGGAAGCCGACCGGGGCCGACACCATGCACTGCGGGCAGATCGGCCGGCCGCAGCGCTGGCAGTTGACGGACGCCGGGACGCCCGGGTGGCGGTAGCAGAACGCGGGAGCGGCTTGCCAAGACATGCGTACACCTTACGCGGTCGGGCAAGCTCTCGCGATCGCCCCCATCGGTCCGGCCCCCGGTTCTCCGGGCCGGTTCGCCCGGTCCCGGTTCCCCGTGCTGGTTCGCGCGCCGACGCGAGGTGGCCAGCCCAGGCCGGACGCCGCCGTCACGCCGCCGAATCATCCGGGCTGCCCCGCCCCGTGCCGCGGGCGATGACGAAGATGCCCGCCGCCATGGCGGCCGCGCCGAGCCAAACCCCCGGCGACGGCTCCCAGCCGGGGCGGCCGGCCGCCACCGTGACGACCAGCCAGCACAGCAGCGGCCCCCAGAAGGCGTAGGTGCCGTTGCCGGCCATGCCGAGGGCGGTGCCGCACAGCGCGTTGCCCTTGTACCACATGGCGTACGAGACGGCCGCCGCCAGGCCCGAGACGGCGAAGAAGGCCATCGCCGGGAAACTCGCCACGGCCTGCCCGGCCAGCCGCCAGCCGAGCGTCGCGTCGCCGTCGAACAGGCACAGCAGGGGCAGCAAGACGAGCAGATTGGCCAGCCCGGAGACGGTCTGGCGGATCGAGATCGCCACCTGCGAGTCGATCAGGCTGGCCGAATAGCCGCCCAGCGTCCCCTCGACGCCCCAGCCGACAGCCGCCACCAGGGCCAGTCCGACGCCGAGGGCCGGGTTGCCGCCCGCCGAGACGGCCGACCAGCCGGCCAAACCGCCCGCCGCCACGCAAACGGCGATGCCGGCCGCCATGACGGCGTTCAACCGCTGGCGCAGGAACAGCCGCCCCAAGACGGCTCCGACGGCCGGGCACAGCGCCGTGATCGGGATCGCCACCGAACCGGCCTGCTGCAGCCCGACGATATAGCACGACGAGGCCAGCGGCCCGCCGACCAGCGCCGCCGCCACGACGACCCGCCCCGGCCGCGACCGGAGGGCCGCCCACAACTCGCCCAGCTTGCCGCGCCCGACGGTCACAGCCAGCGACCAGGCCGCTGAGACGGTGTCGTTGACGGCGCTGGCCAACGCCGCCAGGACGCAGACGGCGGCGAACGCGCTCAGGCCCGTCCGGGCAGAAGCCCACACCTCCCACACGCCGGTGGTTGTGGCCAGGGCCAGAAAGGCCGAATACAGTCCATACGCCAAGCCCGCCCCGACCGCCACGGCCAGGCCGACCCACAGCCGGGCCAGGCCGGATCGGCTAAGCGACGGCGCGCCCGGCCCGCCAGCTATGCGATCACGGCCGACGGCCGCTTGACCCCTGGGCCAAGCCGCCGACTGGCCGCCGCCGTTCCCCCGGCCAGCGTCGGACTTGCCCCGTCCGGGTCGCCGCCCCGACGCGCCGTCGGCCGCCATCTCACACCGGGCGCACCACGACTGGCGCCTCGTCGACGGCCAGCCGCACGCGCGCGCCGCGCTCCAGCGTCAACGACGCCGGATGCTGCAAGACGACCAGCGGGCCGCCGTCGAGCTGGACGGCGCTGCGCCTGAACGAGCCCAGGAAGGTCGAAGTCTCGACGCGGCCGTCGACTCCTGCCTCGCCCGCACCCGCCAGGTGGATGTTCTCCGGCCGCAGGAAAGCCTCGTAGTCGCCGTCGGGCGCCTCGCCGACAACCGGCACGGCCTTGCCCCAGATTTGCGCCAAACCGCCGGCCACGCGGGCCGGCACCAGCGACGACATGCCGACGAAAGCCGCCACCACCGGGCTGGACGGCGCACCGTAAAGCTCCTCGGGCGTTCCGATCTGCTCGATCCGCCCCGAGTCCATGACGGCGATGCGGTCCGAGATGGCAAGGGCCTCCTCCTGGTCGTGGGTGACGAAGACCGTCGTGATGCCGACCTGCTGCTGGAGCCGCTTGATCTCCTCGCGCAGTTGGACGCGGACCTTCGCGTCGAGGGCCGACAGCGGCTCGGCCAACAGCAATACCTTGGGCGAGGTCACCAACGCCCGCGCCAGCGCCACCCGCTGGTGCTGGCCGCCCGACAG
>JAISUF010000177.1 GCA_031272195.1 Propionibacteriaceae bacterium | reverse complement strand
GGGCCGAGTTGGCCAAACTGTCGCAGCGGCTGACCGACTTGCTGGCGGTCTTCGACTCCGACCCGGCCCTGGGTCAGTTCCTGGCGCGGGGGCGCAGCGGGCGGCTGGCCCTGCCCGGCAAACACGGCTCGGCCCAAGTCGAGTTCGCCCGCGTCGTGGTGGAGATTCCCGACACCCCCGGCGCGTTGGCTAAGCTGTTCGCGGACATCGAGGCCGCCGGGGTCAACGTCGAGGACGTCGCCATCGAACACGACCTAGACCGCCAGGTCGGCTACTTGAGCGTCCAAGTCGATCCGGGTAGGGCCGAAGGGCTGGCCGACGCCATGCGCGCCGCCGCTTGGACGGTCCGCGACGACGACTAGGACGACGACGAGGAAGGGGAAGCGATGCCGAAAGTGATCGCCATCGACGGGCCGTCTGGTTCGGGCAAGTCAACCACGGCCAAGGGCGTCGCCCAGCGGCTGGGCCTGCAATATCTCGACACCGGCGCGATGTACCGGGCCGTCACGCGGGCCTATCTGGACGCCGGCGTCGACCCGTCCGACACCGACGGCCTGATCCGGGCCACCCGCGCCGCCGAGGTGGAGATCAGCACCTGCCCCTCCGACCAGTGGGTGCGCGTCAACGGCCGCGACGTGACGGCCGCCATCCGCGAGCCGGAGGTGTCGGCCAAGGTGTCGGCCATCTCGACGATCCCGGAATGCCGCCAGAACCTCGTCTCCAGGCAGCGGGCGATCATCGAGGCCTCCGATCCGGGAATCGTCGCCGAGGGCCGCGACATCACGACCGTCGTCGCGCCCGACGCCGACGTCCGCATCCTGCTGACCGCCGATCCGCAGGTGCGCATGGCCCGGCGCAAAGCCGAGCTGGGCGAGAAGGTCGACGCCGTCGCCCTGGCAGACCAGGTGCTGCGGCGCGACGCCGACGACTCCAAACTGGTCAATTTCAGCACCGCCGCCGACGGCGTCGTCAACCTCGACTGCACCTACTTGACGCTGGACGAGACCATCGACGCGGTGCTGTCCCTGGCCCGGAGCGCCAATGTCTGCTGAGCTGCCGGTCCTGGCGGTGGTTGGGCGTCCCAACGTCGGCAAGTCCCAACTGGTCAACCGGATCATCGGGCGGCGCGAGGCGGTCGTCCAGGACGTGCCGGGCGTCACTCGCGACCGCGTCTCATACGACGCCGAGTGGGGCGGCCGGCCGTTCGTCGTCGTCGACACCGGCGGCTGGGCGCCCGACGCCAAAGGCATGGCGGCGCGCATCGCCGAGCAGGCAGAGTTGGCCGTCTCCCTGGCCGACGCCGTGCTGCTGGTGGTGGACGCCTCGGTCGGCGCGCAAGACGTCGACGAGGCGGTGGTGCGGGTGCTGCGGCGCTCCAAGAAGCCGATCGTGCTGGCCGCCAACAAGGTGGACGACCTGCGCCAGGAGGCCGACGCGGCCGCCTTGTGGAACCTCGGGCTGGGCGAGCCGCACGCCGTCTCGGCCCTGCACGGGCGCGGCGCCGGAGACCTGCTCGACGCCGTTCTGGCGGCGCTCCCGGCGTCACCCGAGGCCCAGGAGGAGGAGATCGGCGGGCCGCTCCGCGTCGCCTTGGTGGGGCGCCCCAACGTCGGCAAGTCGTCGCTGCTCAACAAGCTGGCCGGGCAGCAGCGGGTCGTCGTCGACGACGTCGCCGGCACGACCGTCGACCCGGTCGACGAGCTGGTCGAGATCGGCGGCGCCACGTACCAGCTGATCGACACCGCCGGGCTGCGGCGGCGCGCCAAAGAGGCCTCCGGCCACGAGTATTACGCCACCCTGCGCACTCAGACGGCGATCGAGCGGGCCGAGGTTTGCGTTGTCGTGCTGGACGTGTCTGAGTCGATCTCCGACCAGGACCTGCGCATCCTGGGCGACGTCGCCGAGGCCGGGCGGGCGATGGCGGTCGCCTACAACAAGTGGGACCTGACCGACGAGGAGCGCCGCCGCTACCTGGCCCGCGAGGTCGAGCAGGACATGCGGGCCTACGCCTGGGCGCCGTCGGTCAACATCTCGGCGCTGACCGGCCGCAACGTCGACAAGCTGTCGCGGGCCATCGAGACCGCCCTGGAGGGTTGGGAGACGCGCGTCTCGACGGGCAGGCTGAACGCCTTCCTCGGACGCCTGGCCGCCGCCCACCCCCACCCGGTGCGCGGCGGCAAACAGCCGCGCGTCCTGTTCGGCACCCAGGCCCAGGCCTGCCCGCCGACCTTCGCGCTGTTCACCACCGGCAAGCTGGACGCCACCTATGTCCGCTTCGTCGAGCGCCGCATGCGCGAGGAGTTCGGCTTCGCCGGGACCACTGTCCACATCGAGGTCCGCCCACGCGCCAAACGCTCCTGAGTCGCTTGCCGTGTCTGGGCGCGTGTGGCCTGCCTCAGGCCCAGTTGCGAGTTTGAGGAAGCCGCCTTTGCCGCGCCTGGGCGCGCCCATGGAAGGGACTTCTCGCCCGAGCGCGTTTCCTTCGGTCTGTACCCCTCCGGCGCGGCGGGTGGCGGGCGCCGGTAGAGTGTCGGGCATGGGATTTGACGAGGTTGTTGGCCTGTGCCAGGAGTTGATCCGGATCGACACCTCCAACTACGGGCCCCAGGGCTCGGCCGGCGAGCGCGCGGCCGCCGAGTTGGTGGCCGCCAAACTGGACGAGGCCGGCATCGCCGCGCAACTGTTGGAGTCTGAGCCGCGCCGGGCGAGTGTCGTGGCCGACTGGTCGCCCGAGGGCGTCGACCGCTCGCTGCCGCCGCTGCTGATCCACGGCCACACCGACGTCGTGCCGGCCGTGGCTTCCGAGTGGAGCGTCGACCCGTTCGCCGGCGAGGTGGCCGACGGCTGCGTGTGGGGGCGCGGGGCCGTCGACATGAAGGATTTCGACGCCATGGTGCTGGCCGTCGTGCGGGAGCGGGCGCGCTCGGGCCGGCCGCCCCGGCGCGGGCTGCGGCTGGTGTTCACCGCCGACGAGGAGTCGGGCGGCGGGCTGGGGGCGCAATGGCTGGTCGAGCGCCACCCGGAGCTGGTGGCCGACTGCTCGCACGCCATCGGCGAGGTCGGCGGCTTCTCGTTGACGATCCGCGACGACCTGCGCCTCTACCTGGTCCAGACCGCCGAGAAGGGCCTGGCCTGGCTGCGGCTGGTGGCCCAAGGCCGGGCCGGGCACGGCTCGATGCGCAACGACGACAACGCCGTCACCGAATTGGCCAAAGCCGTCGCCAGGGTGGGGGAGCACCGCTGGCCGACCCGCCTCCACCCCGCCCAGCAGGCCTTCCTCGACCAGTTGGAGGACGCCCTGGGCGTGCCGATCAACCGCGACGACGTCGAGGAGACCCTGGCCGGGCTGGGGTCGATCTCGCGCATGGTGGGGGCGGCCATGTCCAACACCGCCACGCCGACGATGC
Organism: Propionibacteriaceae bacterium; assembly: GCA_031272195.1. Lineage (GTDB taxonomy): Bacteria > Actinomycetota > Actinomycetes > Propionibacteriales > Propionibacteriaceae > Propionicimonas. The sequence goes on along the minus strand of JAISUF010000177.1, from coordinate 372 downwards.
TGCAGGCCGGCTACAAGGCCAACGTCATCCCCGCCGAGGCCTGCGCCACGCTGGACGCCCGCTGCCTGCCCGGCTGCGAGGAAGAGTTCTACGCCACCTTGGGCGAGTTGCTCGGCGACAAGGTGCGCTACGAGACGATCACCTCCGGGCGGTCGGTCGAGACCGAGTACGCGGGGGCCTTGGTCGAGGCGATGGAGGCCGCCATCCAAGGCGAGGACCCGTACGGCCGGGCCGTGCCCTATCTGCTCAGCGCGGGCACCGACGCCAAGTTCTGGGCCGAGCTGGGCATCCAGTGCTTCGGCTTCGTGCCGCTGCGCCTGCCGCCCGAATTGGACTTCACGGCCATGTTCCACGGCGTCGACGAGCGCGTGC
>JAISUF010000160.1 GCA_031272195.1 Propionibacteriaceae bacterium | reverse complement strand
GGGAAGACCCCCGTCGTTGTAGATAATTACCTCGTTCGGGAACACCTTGACTTGGATAGGGATACCGGTCGAGTAGTCACGGTGGACAATGGCGTTCAAGACGGCCTCGCGCATGGCGGCCTGCGGGACGGGGAACGTCTCGACCCGCTGGATGCCTTCGTAGCTGATGTAGGCCCGGAAGTACTTGGTGTAGATCAAATCCAACACCCGGTCAGCCAGGGTGATCAACGGACCGTACAACTCGTCTTGGAACAGCAGATCCGCCCCAGTCTCAAAGTAGCCAATCCTGACCGCCGCACCCCGCACCCATTTCCCCGGATCGCGGTGAAACAAGAGGATGGCCGCCCGAGTGAAGGTACTTGCCGTCGCCAAGGCGCAGACTGTCGATCAATTCGGCATCGCTGATCGACACGTCAGCTCATCGACACGTCTCCCGCCTGCATCTGCCACGCTACAGGTGGGCACCGACAATCTGCGGCAACTTTCCACGGGGACAACCGTGGGACAAATCCAGCAAGAAGGCGGCATCAGACGCTCCTACCCGGACCTGGCCCGACAAGAGCGTTGATGCCGATGTCGACGGCACCGCACATTTCCTGGACATGGCCAGGGTCCGCAGCATTCATCCTTCCTCCAAGGCCTTCTTCACCTGTCGGCTCGTGTAGCTGCGCGCCCTGTGCCTAACCACGCCAGAACTACCAAGGTCGTCCCCGATTCGGGTCCCGAGAGCCGTGAGGCGCTTGTCTAGCTCGCTCTGAGCCGTGCCAGCGTCGTGTTGGACTTGGAGCATCTCGGCATTGGCCTCTGCGAGTCGCCCACGCTTCGTTTCGAGGGCCTTCTCCGCGTCAATCGTGGCCTTGCCCAGAGTGAGCAGGCTCTTGGGGGACGGCCCATTCGCGTCATCAAAGCTCAGTTCCTCGTTGACATAGGCTTCGTCGAACACGTGGACTCGATTCCAGAAGGTCCGGTCATTGTCCGTGACGTCGCGTGTCCCATGGCTGTCCCCCACTTCCAAGGTCAGTCCCGAGCTGGGGCAAGGTACGGCTGCGCACTCGCGCAGGAGGCTAGCCAATGTGCTCTTACCGCTGCCGTTGACGCCATAGATAACGCTCACTCGCTCGAACTGTTTCGTCGCCGGTTGTCTCCTCCACCGCTGGAACACTCGGTAGTCGTCGATACTCTTGATGCCCTTGATGATCTCGGCCATCACGCGCTCTCCTTGCCGAGGGGGGTTATTGGGCCAGGTCCAGGTCTCCACGTCTTTCCGCTTCCTTTGGGAGTGTGCCTGCGCCCGCTTGGCCGGTGGGTGGGGCATGCCTGTTGTTGGTTGTGGGCTGCTATTTCTTCTTGGGGAGGATTTTGATGGTGTAGGTGTGTTTGTGGTTGTTGGCGGTGATGGTGAGTTTGGCGGTGCCTGTTTTGTGGGCGACGAGGACGCCGGTGGAGCCGACGGACAGGGTTTTCGGGTTGGAGGTCTTGAATTTGGTGACGGCGCCGGTGGCGGTGGGCGGGGAGTAGTGTCCCCAGACTAGGTTGCGGTCGTCGACGCGCATCGTCTTGGGGACGCCGGACGCCCAGGCCGCAGTGGTTTTGACGGGTTTGGCGACGACTGTGACTTTGACGGAGGCGGTCATGGTTTGGCCGCTCTTGCCCTTGGTGACGGCGGTGGCTTTGATGACGGCGCGGCCTTTGGCGAGGGCTGTGAGCTTGCCGGTCTTGGACACTTTGACGACTGACGGGTTGGAGGAGCGGTAGGTGACGGCGGCTTTCTTGGAGTCCCAGTCGCCGATGTTCGGGTAGGCCCGCACCGGCACTTTGGCGGTTTGGCCGGCGACGAGGTTGAGGGTTTTCTGGGCGGCTTTGACGCGTTTGACCCAGGTGTTGGCTTTGGCTGTGGCGAGCGGTGCGGGCAGTTTGCCGAAGCCGGGCAGGGTTGTGGCGGGCTGGGAGGGGAGTGGTGTGGGCGCCGGCGGGGTTTCGGGTGGCGGTGTGGTGCCGCAGGGGTCGGCGACCGACCCGTTGCCGTCGGTGCGGATGTTGCCGGCCGTGTTGTTGGCGTACGTGATGCAGGCCGAGGCGGCGGCCCGGCCCCCGGCCAGCGCCGTCACGCCGTAGCCGCCGTTGTCGGCCAGTGTCAGCGTCCCGAACCCGGCCCAGCCGTTCGCCACCGACAGCCCGTCGCCGCCGTTGCCGCTGATCGTGGCGTCGTTCTCGACCGACAACTGGCCCCCGTCCACCACGACACCCGCGCCGCCGTTGCCGCCGCGGGGGACAACGGCGTCCTCGGGGCCGGTCGTGGCCAAAGAGTCGAACTGGACCGACCCGCCGCCCCTCACGACCACCCCGTTGCCCTTGTTCGCCGACGCCTCAAACGCCGCGCCAACCACCTTCGAGCCGCCGTCAACCACCAAGCCATCAGCGCCGGAGGCGATCGCGTAAGACGAGTCATAACCAGCCACGGACAGACTCAGGGATGACCCTGACAGCGCCTTCAGCGCGGTGCCGCCGAGTTCGTAAGCATGAAATGCTCCCGTGATTGTGGAAGACGTGGCGACCAGGCCGTCGCCAATGCTGGTGTTCATGGAGATGATCTGGGCCGTGACTTGCGAGTTGGTAATGGCGGCGCCGACGCCAGAGGTATGGCTGACCAGCTTCGTAAATGTTCCCGAAGAGTTGTTCACGGTGGTGCCTGTGTCGGTGGCGTCGCGCGCGCTCAATGTTTCGACGTAGAATCCCTGGGCGTCGTTGATTGCCAATCCCACTTTCGGCTGAGGCGATCCGGAAGTCGGCAGCCTCTCGAGCGTGATGTCGCCACAAAGATGGGAACCGCTCGATAGCGACATCATGTGATCCAAGGGCAGGCTGGGTCTGATTCTCATGGACTGCTTGCCCGTCCCTCGCAAGACGGTGTAGGGCTTGAGGTCGACGGGAACAGTGATTGTTTGACGCAATTTGGTGACTTCGTACACCGCCGGGGCCGATGCCGTGCCGCCCGGTTCAGCGGCCAACGCGTCGAGTGACGCCAGCACTTTGGTGGCGGGCAGATCGCACCAACTGGCGTCGGCCGACGCCGGGGTGGCGGCGGTGTTTGCGGAGGCGGCCAGCGCGGTGATCGCGGTCAGGGCGGCGAGGCGGCGAGCGTTCATCGGGGGTCCTCTCAGAAGGGTGCTGCTCCAACGATAGCCCGAATGCCCTGACCGGCGAGTGGCGTGTTGTCAGTACGTTGCCGCCTTGGCGCTGCGTATTGCCGGTAGCAGCAGTGGGTATCGGACCGCAACAAAGGGGGCGCGCTGGTCGGCCTGCGGTCCCCTGGTAGGTACAAGACTGTTACGACCTCGGTGTCGGCGTGGTAGTCTTTACGTGCCCCTGCAGCCAGAGCCGCCCCCGCCAGGAAGGACTGATCATGGCCGTCCCCCGCGCTAGCCGA
>JAISUF010000111.1 GCA_031272195.1 Propionibacteriaceae bacterium | reverse complement strand
ATCGACGGCATCGGCCCCAACGAGTTGCACATCCGCGAGTTACTGCAACGCCTGACCGACACGTCCATCCGCGAGGTCATTTTGGCGACCAACCCGAACATCAACGGCGACGCCACCGCCACCTACATCTCGCGGCTGTTGGCCGACGCCGACATCATGGTGTCGCGGCTGGCCAGCGGCCTGCCGGTCGGCGGCGACTTGGAATACGCCGACGAGGTGACGCTGGGGCGGGCCTTCTCGGGCAGGCAGCGGGTGCGATGACGCCCCTCTGGCCGCAACTCTCCGGCGTCGCGGTGCGCCTGGTCGCCACCGACCTGGACGGCACGCTGCTGGCCTCGGACAAGACCGTCTCGGCCCGCACCCGCCGGGCCATCGCCGCCGCTGAGGCGGCAGGCGTCCACGTCGTCGCCAACACCGGCCGGTCGCTGTCGACGATCCCCGAGGATGTGCTCGACACCGCCATCACCTACGCGCTGGCCAGCAACGGCGCCGTCGGCTACCAGTTCGGGGCGGCGGGTGACGACGGCCAGGCCCTCGGTGGCGGCAGGGCGGCCGAGAGGCGGGCCGGACGGGTGCTCTTCTTCGAGTTGATCGCGTCCGAAACGCTGCGGGACATCGTCGACTTCTTCGGCGAGCGCCTGCCGGGCACCGTCTTCGGCGTCAACCGGGGCGTCGGCGAGACGTTCCTGGCCGAGCCGGGCTACTTGACGCTGGCCCGCGACGGCGAGACGGTCGGCGACCGGCGCCGCATGAGGGAGGCGGGGCTGGACGAACTGCTGGCCGAGCCGTCGATCAAGATCGTCGCCCGCCACCGCGATTTCAGCCCGGACCAGTTGCTGGCCTTGCTGGCCTCCTCAGGCTTGGAGGGATTCCACGCGACAACTTCGGGGGCGCCCTTCTTGGAGATCGCGGCGGCCGGTGTGACGAAGGCGTCGGGCCTGGTCAGGTTGGCGTCCAGTTTGGGCGTGACGCGCGATCAGGTGGTGGCCGTCGGCGACGCCAAGAACGACGTCGAAATGTTGCGTTGGGCCCAGGTCGGGGCCGCCATGGCCAACTCCGTCCCGGAAGCCCTGGCGGCCGCCGACATCGTGCTGCCCGGCAACGACGACGACGGCCTGGCCCAACTGTTGGAAACGCTGGTGGCCTGAGGCCGCCCTTTTTCGTATATCGCCACAGTCGAACTCGCCCTGCCCGCGTCCGCGTTCACCGATGCTGTCGGCGACAGACTCATCGATTGGCACCCGGCCGCCGGCGTGGCCACGCTCAAAAGGGTCTAGCTGGTCGGCGTTAGGTCCGCGACGATCTCGGCGCCGCGCCTGCTATGGCCCTCAACCCGACAGCCCTCGCGTAATCGGAAGACTCCCTGAACGCGGCTTCCGCGCGATCCAAGAACGCATCGTCCACGTCGGCCCGCTCGACGGCTCCGACGACGGCGATCCCGTACTCTCCCACGCCAACAAGCTCCAGGAGGTCGTCCCGCACGTGGGCCGGAGGCGTGTGTGTTTTCTATGATTCAGGCATGGTGGTTGGCGCCAAGTATCCGACGGGTCGCAACACACAAAGCGCTGCCCTGCGGTCGCTGGCGGCCTGTTCGAAGACGCCGTCTACGGCGGCTAACTCTCCAACCGCACCCAGCCGTCGCAGATTGCAGGCGATGCCCACCGGCCGCACTATTGTACGCGACTTGCCCTAATATCGCATATTCATGTAGACTTGCGGTGTGCGTTTGCCGGACGCGTTGCGGGTGTTGGCCCGCCAGGACGGGTCGGGCCGCTACGTGTTCGTGACGGCCGACTTGCGGCTGCTGCTCGGGGAGTCGGGCGACAAGCTGGCCAAGACGCTGGACCGGCTGGTGGCGGGCGGCGTGTTGGAGCGGGCGTGCAGGGCGGTGTACGTGTACCGCTTGAGCCGGCACTTGGGAGCCGACACCATCGCCGAGGTCGCGGTGGCGTTGCGGCGCTACCACTACAACTACTTGAGCTACGAGTCGGCGCTGAGCGAGTGGGGCGCGATCTCGCAGAAGCCGCTGGACCGGATCACGGTGGCCACGACCGGCCGCGAGGGGGAGTTCTCCACGCCCTACGGGGTGGTCGAGTTCACCCACACCGACCTGAGCCCCGAAGTGATCCTGGCCAACACGGTCGACCGGTCCCCGAACCCGTTGCCGATCGCCACGGCGGGCCTCGCCTTGCGGAACCTGCGGCGGGCGGGCCGCGACCTCGACCTGGTCGACGCCGAGGGGGAGGCCGCCTGGTGGCCGCCAAGCTGAGGTTCCGCGAGTTCGCCCAGGCGGCGGCCGGCGAGCAGGGCGCCGGCGGGCTGTTGCCCGTCGTGGAGAAGGAGCTGCTGCACTACGAGATCCTTCGCGCGATGGCCCAAACCGGCGCTCTGGGACGGCTCGTGTTCCAAGGAGGGACGGCGCTGCGGCTGTGCTACGGCGCGGAGCGCTACAGCGAAAACCTCGACTTCGCCGGCGGGGCCGGGTTCAACCCCGCCGAGCTGGCGGGCCTGCCCGCGGCCATCGCCGCGACAATCCGAAGCCGCTACGACGTCGAGGTGGCCGTCCACGAGCCCAAGACCGCCCGCGGCGCCAACGGGCCGCGGGTGGACAGCTGGCAGATCCAAGTCGCCACCGCGCCAGGCCGTCCCGACCTCCCCCGGCAGCGCGTCAAGGTCGAGGTCGCCAACGTGCCCGCCCACACCTCGGCGATCCGGCCCATGGCCGTCAACCACCGCGGCCTGCCGGCGTCGTACCAAAGAACGCTGCTGGCGGTCGAGGAGCCGGAGGAGATCCTCGCGGACAAGCTCGTCGCGTTCGCCGCCGCCGGACACATCCGCCACCGCGACCTGTGGGACATCCCCTGGCTGCGCTCGCTGCCCCGCTTCGACGCGGCCGCCGCCGCCGCGATGGTCGCCCGGAAGGCCGCCGACTACGGCATCGACGACTTCCCGTCCCTCGCCGCGAAACGCCTCACCGAGCTGCCCGCCGTCATCCGCGGCAAGGCCCACGCCGCGCAAATGCGCCGGTTCCTCCCCGCCGCCACCCGCGCCGCGACCATCGACGACCCCCGCTTCCTCGACAACACCATCCGCGTCCTGACAGACCTCTACCAAGCCTCCACAGAACTGGCGCCGGCCGACCCGCCGATCAACACGACAGGAGCCGGAGACAAGGACGCCGCCAAGCGCTCCGCCGGTTCCCCACCGGTTGCGGAGACTGTCCACGCGGCCACCCGCCCGCACCCGGATCCGGCCAGCGACCCCGTCGCGCCCCGTCCAAACGCCCGGCCGCCGGCGCCATGAGCCGCGCTTCCACGGGACGGAAGGCCCGCCGCGCAACCGCGATGGTCGCGCTCGCGGCGGCCGCCGCGGCGACAGCCGCCGCCATCGCCGCGGCGTCGCTTCTGGGCGGCCGTCCCGCCGAGACCCCCTCCGGCCCCGCCA
>JAISUF010000032.1 GCA_031272195.1 Propionibacteriaceae bacterium | reverse complement strand
CGCATAGCGCCAGCGGAAGCCCGGTTGCACAGAGCACAGCCAGCGCGGCCTCAAGTGGTTGTCGGCGACGACACAGCCCAAGCCGACCACGATCAGCGTCGCCAAGCCGAGGTGGGCCGAGACCATGCCCCAGGGGAACTCCATCGCCCGGCCGGCGGCGTAATAGGCGGCGAACTCGCCAGGCGCGCCGCTGGCCAGCCAGCCGACCGCGCTGAGGCCGAACGACACCAGCGGGACCAGGACGGTGTAGAGCAGCACGCAGGTGACGGCGCCGAGCAGGCCGCGCAGGGCGTTGGCGGCGGCGTCGTCGCCGCGCCGCAGCAACTCCGGGTACGACAGCCCCGACTCGGGGTCGCCCAGGCCGCGCAACGGTCAGCCCTCCTCGGCCCGCACCGGGTTGGACAGCGTCCCGATCTCGGAGATCGTCACGGCCACCTCGTCGCCGGGGACGATCTCCCCCACCCCGGACGGCGTCCCGGTCAAGACGACGTCGCCGGGCAGCAGCGTGGTGAAGCCGCTGATATACGACACCAGCTCGGCGATCGGACGCAGCTGCTGCGAAGTGTTGCCCGACTGCCGCAGTTCTTGGTTGACGCGGGTGGCGATGTCGAGGTTCTGGGCCTCGTCCAGGCTCAGATGGGTGCAGATCCACGGGCCGAGCGGGCAGAAGGTGTCGAAGCCCTTGCCGCGCGTCCACTGCGGGTCGGAGTCTTGGATGTCGCGGGCGGTGACGTCGTTGGCCGCCGTGTAGCCGAAGACGACCTCGGACACGCGCTCGACCGGCACCCGCCGGCAGATCCGCGAAATGACGACGGCCAGCTCCCCCTCGTAGTGCAAGTTGCGGCACTCGACAGGGCGGATGACCGACTCCCCCGGCCCGACCACCGACGTGTTCGGCTTGAAGAACAGTATCGGCGCCGACGGCACCTCGGCCCCGCGCTCGGCGGCATGGGCGGAGAAATTGCGCCCGACGCCGACGACTTTCGACCGGGGGATGACCGGGGCCAGCAGGCGGGCCTCGCTCAGCAGCACCCGCTCCCCCGTCAGCTTGACCGGACCGGCCAAGGGGTCGGCGTTGAGCACCGAGATCGTCTCCGGGTTGGGCCCGTGGTCGGCGGCCAGCTCGACCACGCCGTAGCGCGGCTCTTGGCCGGTGCTGAACCTGGCAATTCTCATCGCTGCCTCCTTGGCGTCCGCCCGTTCGCGCGCCGGGCGGAAGGTGTGCGTCGTCGGCCTATGTTCTCACAATTCGGCCAGCCAGGGCGGGTCGGCCCCGGCGCGGGAGACGGTGATCTCGGCCACCCGCGCCGCCAAAGCCAGGACGCGCCGCCAAGCCTCGTCGTCGGCGGCCCTGAGGGCTTCCCGGCGGGCCGCGCCGAGCAGGCCCTCGGACCACAGCGCGTGGATGAGGCCGGCCATCAGGGAGTCCCCCGCGCCCACGGTGTCGGCCACCACCACGCCGGGCGATACGCCGGTGGCGAATTGGCGGCCGTCGCAGGTGTGCGCCACCGACCCCTCGGGGCCGCGCGTCAAGACGACCACGGCGGGTCCGCAACGCGCCCAGCGACGGGCCGACTCCTGGGGCGGCGAAGCCGGATACAGCGCGGCGAGGTCCTCGTCGGAGGCCTTGACGACATCGGCCTGGCCGATCAGCCGCTCGGCCAGGAACACAAGCCGGGCGCTGTCGTCGAGGACGCCGGCGCGGATGTTGGGGTCGTAGCAGATCGTCGCCGTGTCGCGAACCGAGGCGACCGCCGAGAACACGGCGTCGGCGCTGTCGGGCAGGACGGACGCCACCGAGCCGGTGTGGGCGACCACCGGAGCGAGGCCGACCGGTATCGGCGGCACGGCGCACAGCAGGTCGAAGGTGTATTCGGCCCGGCCGTCGGCGTCGATGGCGGCCCGCGAGGTCGAGGTGCGCGGCGCGCCCGTCGAGCCCGGCGCCAGTTCGACGCGGGAGGCCGACAGATGTTCGACGACGCGCTTGCCGCGCTCGTCCTCGCCCATCCAAGTGTCCAAGACGACGTGGCGGCCAAGTCGGCCCAGGCCGACGGCGACATTCAGCGGGCTGCCGCCGGGATGCTCCGCGGGCTCGGCGCCGGCGCGGCAGACCACGTCCATGATGGTCTCCCCCACCAGCAGGGCCGTCTCCTGTGACATGCTGCCAAACTACACCATCGCCGATTCCCGGCCGTGCCTTGCGTTCAAGACTTGACTTTAAGACGGCCGGGGACGATGATTGGCTTCGTGGATCGGCCAGGCTCGACCGCCGCCTTGCGGCAGCGCAACACGCAACTGGTGTTGGATCAGGTCCGCGCCTCGGGCGGCATGGTCCAGGCCGAGATCGCCCGCCAGACCGGCCTGTCGGCGGCCACCGTCACCAACTTGGTGCGCAACCTGGCCGCAGACGGCGCGGTGACCTGCGAGACCCGCTCCCACAACGGACGACGGGCCAAGTGGGTGGCCCCGGCCGACAACGGCCGCCACGTCTTGGGCGTCGACATCGGGCGGACGCATCTGCGGCTCGCGTTGGTGGACTCGGCCTTCAGGCTGGTCGGCGAGTTCTCCCGCCGCCTGGAGCGCGGCCTGGCCAGCCAAGACGTCCTGGCGATGGCCGGCCAGGCCTATGAAACCCTGCTGCGCGACTCGGACGTCGCAGCGGGGGCGGTCGCGCGGGCGGGCGTCGGCGTGCCCGGCCCCATCGACCAGGCCAGCGGCCGCATCGGCGCCTCCAGCCTGCTGCCGGAGTGGTCGTCCATCGACTTGCGCGAGGCCGTCTCGCGAGTGCTCGGCGGCCTGCCGGTCGACGTCGACAACGACGGCAACCTCGGCGCGCTGGGCGAGCAGTCCTGGCCCCCCGCCTTGGAGTCGACGTCGCTGTTCTACGTCCGGCTGACAACGGGCATCGGCGGCGGCCTGATCGTCAACGGGCAGCTTTGGCGGGGCGCCGATGGCACCGCCGGGGAGATCGGCCACCACTCGATCGACGAGTCCGGCGCCATTTGCCGCTGCGGCAACCGGGGCTGTCTGGAGGCCATCGCGTCGGTGCCGGAGTTTCTCACCGTCTTGGGCAAGGCGGTTGGGCGCGAGGTCGGCCCGGACGACTGGGTGCAACTGGCCAAACACGGCGACATAACGGCCCGCCGCCTGCTCGAGGACCTGGCGCGGCACTTGGGCGCGGCCGTCGCCAACATCATCAACATCGTCAACCCGACCCGGGTGGTCGTCGGCGGGCCGATCTCGGCGGTCGGCGACATCCTCATGGGGCCGCTGCGGGCCGAGGTCCGCCAAAGGGCAGTGCCGGCCGCCACGCGGTCGCTGCGCATCGAGCCCGCCCGCTGGGGAGTGCGCTCGGAGGTCTACGGCGCCGCGCTGATGGCGATGGGCGGGCTTGCGGATGAGGGGCGAGTTGTATACAACTCTTGAAGGGTACGTTGCGAATTGATAACGATTTGACTTCAAGCCTTGCCAGACGCCCCCCGTAATGGCACAGTGGTCGCAAAGGTCCTGGCCTCAAAGGAGCGACGGTGGCTGACAGCGATGTCATCTTGGAGATGCGGTCGATCTCCAAGCACTTCCCCGGCGTGAAAGCGCTCGACGACGTCACGATGACCGTCGAGCGCAAGACGATCCACGCCATCTGCGGCGAGAATGGCGCGGGCAAGTCGACGCTGATGAAGGTGTTGACGGGCGTGTGGCCTTACGGCACCTACTCCGGGCGGATACTCTTCAACGGCGAGGAGATGCGCTTCAAGACGCTCAAGAGCTCCGAGAAGGCCGGCATCGCCATCATTCACCAGGAGCTGTCGCTGATCCCAGAGCTGTCGGTGACGGAGAACATCTTCATTGGCAACGAGTCCAGCCGGCGCGGCCTGATCGACTGGGACGACGCCCGCCGGCGTGCCGAGGCGATCATGGGCCGCGTCCATCTCGACGTCGATCCGGACACGCCCTCGAAGAACCTCGGCGTCGGCCAGCAGCAGTTGATCGAGATCGCCCGGGCCCTGTCCAAAGACATCCAGTTGTTGGTCTTGGACGAGCCGACCTCGGCCCTCAACGAGGAGGAGTCCGAGAACCTCCTGCAGATCCTGCGCGACCTCAAGGCCGAGGGCATCACCTCGATCATGATCTCCCACAAACTCGAAGAGCTGGTCCGCAGCGCCGACGCCATCACCATTATTCGCGACGGGCGCACCGTCGAGACCCTGAAGGCCGCCGAGGACGGGTTCGACATCAACCGCATAATTCGAGGCATGGTCGGCCGCCCGCTGGACAACCGCTACCCGAGCCACCAGTCGAACGCCGCCCAGGAGTTGTTGTCGGTCAAAGGCTGGAAGGTGGCCAACCCGATCCGGCCCGACAAGCTGTCCGCCGACGACGTGGATTTCTTCGTGCGGGCCGGCGAGGTGGTCGGCTTCGCCGGCCTGATGGGCGCGGGCCGCACCGAGCTGTTCCGCTCGATCGTGGGGCGCTCGTGGGGCAACTACCTTTCCGGCGAGGTTCGCGTCGGCGGGCGCGCCGTCGACACCAGCAGCGTCCCCAAAGCCATCGAGGCGGGCATCGCCTACGTTCCCGAGGACCGGAAAGTGCTGGGCCTCAACCTGCTCGACACCGTCTCGCGGACCATCGTCTCGGCCGGGCTGAAGCGAGTCTCCCAGCACCTGCTGATCAACAACGACATGGAGGTGGTGGCGGCCGAGAAGGCCCGCGACGAGCTGAAGATCAAGACGCCGTCCATCGTCGAGGGCGTCGACAAGCTGTCCGGCGGCAACCAGCAGAAGACGCTGCTCGGCAAGTGGCTGTTCACCGAGCCGCTGGTGCTGGTGCTGGACGAGCCGACCCGCGGCATCGACGTCGGCGCCAAGTACGAGATCTACTCGTTGATCTTCCAGCAGGCCGCCCTCGGCAAGGCGATCGTCGTCATCAGCTCGGAACTGCCCGAGCTGCTCGGCATCTGCGACCGCATCTACACCTTCCACGAGGGGCGGATCACCGGCGACGTCGACGCCAAAGCCACCAACCAGGAGGAGCTGATGAGGCTGATGACCGGCGTCGGGCCAGCCCCGGCCAACGACCAGACAGGAGAGGGAGCGTCATGAATCGCGTCAAGGAGTTCTTCGGCGGGTCGCTTCGCCAATCGGGCATGATCTTCGCGCTGCTGTTCTTGATCATCCTGTTCCAGGTGCTGACCGGCGGCAAAGTGCTGACCTCGACCAACGCCATGAACATCATCAACGGCAACTCCTACGTCTTCGTCATGTCGATGGGGATGGTGCTGGTGATCGTAATCGGCCAGATCGACCTGTCGGTCGGCTCGGTGGCGGCCTTCGTCGGCATCATCGTGGCGCTGCTGATGGCCAACTTCGGCGTCCCCTGGTGGGGCGGCATCGTCATCGGCCTGCTGATCGGGGCGGCCGTCGGGGCCTTCCACGGCTTCTTCCTGGCCAAGATGACGATCCCCGGCTTCATCACCACCCTGGCCGGCATGATGCTGTTCCGTGGCCTGCAAACCTACATCGGCAACTCGCAGTCGATCCCCACCCCGGAGGAGTTCTGGGTCTTGGGCGGCTCCAGCGCCAACGGCTCGCTGCCCGACTGGGGGCCGGATTTCGGCCTGAACAACTCGACTCTGCTGTGTGGCGTCGTCGCGGTGGCCTTCCTGTGGTGGTCGAATCTGCGCACCCGCAAGAAGCGGCTGGCGCTGGTCGGCCAGGCCGAGGCGCTGTGGGTGACGGTCGCCAAGTCGGCGCTGTTGACGGTGGTCATCGCCTACGCCACCTGGCTGTTCGCCGCCGGCAAGTCCGACCTGCCCGGCCGGGTCCACACGGCTTTGCCGATCCCAGGGGTGATCGTCATCGTGCTGGCGATCTTCTACCACGTGCTGTCGCAGCGGACGGCCTTCGGTCGACACATTTACGCCGTCGGCGGCAACCGCTTGGCCGCACCGCTGACGGGCATCAACGTGCCGCGCACCTATTTCTTCACCATGATGAACATGTCCATCCTGGCCGCCTTGGCGGGCATGATGTTCATCGGCCGCTCGCGCGCCTCCGGTCCGGCTGACGGCACAGGCTGGGAGCTGGACGTCATCGCCGCGGTCTTCGTCGGCGGCGCGGCCGTCTACGGCGGCATCGGCACGGTGCTGGGGTCGCTGGTCGGCGGCTTGGTGATGGCGGTGTTGAACAACGGCATCCAGCTGATGGGCTTGGGCACCGAGATCGGCAAGATCGTCAAAGGTCTGGTGCTGCTGTTGGCGGTCACCTTCGACGTCATGAACAAGATCGCCGGGCGGCCGTCGCTGATCGGCCGCTTGATGGACGGGCTGCGGCCGAAGAAGGACGCCCCGTCCGACGCGGCGGAAACCAAGGCGGAAACGGCTTGACGCCGCCCGTCCCCGGGGCCGAGCGCGCCCCAAACGTCCAAACACACCAACGAAGGATCAACATGAAGAGAAACGCGATATTGGGCGCCGCCCTGGCATTGACGGCGGGACTGCTGTTCAGCTCCTGCGGCACAACCGAATCCGGTGGCGGCGGCACCACCACACCGGCCGAGTCCGAGTCGGCCTCGCAAGCCGCCGGGTTCGCCGCCGACGCCACCATCGGCGTGGCGCTGCCCCAGAAGACGTCTGAGAACTGGGTGCGGGCCGAGGACATGTTCAACGAGGGCCTGGCCGCGGCCGGCTTCAACAAGATCGTCCAGTTCGCCGACAACGGCGTCACCGAGCAGCAGTCCCAGATCTCGGCGATGGTCGAGCAGGATGCCAAGGTGATCGTCGTCGGCGCCATCGACGGCTCGCAGCTGGGCGACCAGTTGGCCAGCGCCAAGGCGAAAGGCGCCTACATCATCGCCTACGACCGCCTGCTGAAGAACACCGACGCCGTCGACCTGTACGTCGCCTACGACCCCTACCGGGTGGGCGAGCTGCAAGGCCAGGCGCTGATCGACGGCCTGACGGCCAAGGGCTGCAAGCCGTGCAACATCGAACTGATCGCAGGCTCGGCCGACGACGCCAACTCGACGCCGTTCTTCGAGGGCGCGATGTCGAAGCTCCAGCCGAAGATCGACGCCGGCGACTACGTGGTCCGGTCAGGGCAGACGTCGTTCACCCAGGTGGCCACCGAGGGCTGGCTGGCCCAGAACGCCCAGACCCGCTTCGACAACCTGCTGGCGGCCAACTACGCCGACGCCACCTTGGACGGCGTGCTGTCGCCCAACGACACGCTGGCCCGCGCCGCTTTGACGGCGGTCGACTCGGCCGGCAAACCGGGCATCATCATCACCGGCCAGGACTCCGAGGTCGAGTCGATCAAGCTGATCTTGGACGGCAAGCAGTACTCGACGATCAACAAGGACACCGGCGTGCTGGTCAACAAGGTGATCGAGATCATCAAGGGCCTGCAGGCCGGCACCCAGCCGACCACCAACGGCGACCCGCTGGACAACGGCGTCATCAAGGTGCCCGTGGTCTACCTCGATCCGGTCATCGTCACAAAGGACAACATTTGCACCGCCTACACCGGCGACACAGTCGTCCAGAAGGTGTTGGACGAATCGGGCAAGTGCTGAGCTAGTCCGCTTCAGACGCGGGGGGCGCCATGACGGCCCTGCTGGCCATCGACTCCGGGCAGTCCGGGGTGCGGGCCAAGCTGCCGTCTGGCGTCGTCCGCGTTTTCGCGGGCATCCGCACCGACGCGGCGCTGTTCCCGCAGTTGGCGGCGGTTGTCGAGGCGGCCCTTGGCGCGCCCTTCCCCGAGGCGGTCGGCGTCGCGGCCGACGGAGAATCGGCTGGTGCGGCCTCCGGCGCGCGCCCGTTCGGCGACGACGCTTTTCCGCCGGCGCAGTCGGCCGCTGTCGCCATCGGCACGACCGG
>JAISUF010000026.1 GCA_031272195.1 Propionibacteriaceae bacterium | reverse complement strand
CCGGTCGTGGTGTGGGTAGACCGGGCCTCTGACACGTCGCTGAAGATTCAGTGGCGGAAGGTCGCCGGGGCCAAGTCCTACAGGGTGTACCACCTAGTCAAGGGAAAGTACAAGCTCGTCAAGACCACCACCAAACTGTCTTGGAAAGCCAAGGGCCTGGCGAAGCGGAAGGCTCAGCGTTACCGCGTCTCGGCTTGCGCGACGAAGGACGGGAAGCGCTGTTCGGCGAAGTCTTGGTGGGCCGAGGGGATCCCTTACGTGTCGGGCGACTACTATGTCAACGCCGGGAAGGTGAAGATCGACAAGATTCCGGTGCTTGGTTTGCGCGACCAGTGGAAACTCGTCTACGACCTCCTGCCGGCGAAGTACGGCAAGAAGCCTGAAGGCATGTACAAGCACGCCGACTACAGCGACAGCCCGACCAGGTACATGTCGTCGGACATGTCGGTGGTGTCTGTGGGCAAGCTCGGCGGCAGACTGACTGCCAAGAAGGTCGGCAAGGCGAAAGTCACGGTGGTGGCTCCGAACGGTCGGCGGGCGTCGGTGACGGTGCGGGTGGCTGACAGGGCGGAGCCGGTGGTCGACACCGAGGCGGGCAACCCCTGGTTCGCCGACGCCAGCGGGTTCGTCGCCGCCCACAAGGACCGCCTCGCCAGGCTGGCCCGCTACACCTTGAGCCACAACTTCAAGACCGCGGAGGCCGTCTACGGGCTGGACGCCGACGCCAACGCCGTCCTGGTCAAAGGCCAAGACCCCGGCCTGCCCGACCAAGTCCGAGACGACCTGTGGCACGTGCTGGCCGAGAACTCCGCCTACCCCGTCTACGTCCACTTCGGGCCAGGCTGGGAAACGACCGTCCAATTCGTCTACAACGGCCCATGGGACTACGACCCATACAGTTACAGCTGCCAAGACTTCCCATCCGGCGTCCTGTTCCAATACCGGCCCTACATAGGCACATTCCCCGACCTCAAGACCGACAGCCACTGGGAAATGACAGGCTACGACCGCCAAGACAACGACTGCTGACACCCCGTCCCACAACATGTGGTCGGACAATGTCGGCCTCGTAACGGCTCTGTTTGGCGGCCGCCTATTCCAGGGGCACTGTCAAACCGGGGACCAGCTCGCTGTGCGGCAGGTCGAGGAGGGACTTGCCTGGCAGGACCAGTTTCGAGCGGCGCACGCCGGAGCCGATGCACAGCCACTCGACCTCGGCGATGGTCTCGTCCAGCCACACCGGCCAGTCCTCCCCCAGGCCGACCGGCGTGATGCCGCCATATTCCATGCCAGAGGCCTCGACGGCCACATCCATCGGCGCGAACGACGCCTTGCGGACGTCCAACCGGCGCTTGACCAGGCCGTTCACGTCGACGCGGCGGTCGGCCAAGACCATCGCGCAACAGCGCCGCACCTGTCCCTCGCGTTTGCCCATCACGAGCACGGCGTTGCCCATGACATTGGCCGGCAGGCCAGTCGCCTCGCACAGCGCGTCGGTGTCGGACAAGGCCGGATCGATCTCGAACACCAACGCCTGCGGCACATGGCGCAGGGCCGCCGCCGTGGCGGGCGCCAACAAGTCCGGCCGCTCCCCAGCCGGCACGGGATGCAAATCGGAAAACACAAACCCCTCCGTTCAAGCGCGATCCTCCGCAGGCTAGCACGCCTCGCCGACGCCGCCTCGCCCTCGCCACACAGCGTCGGCCACTTCTTGACAGGAAACGAGGTGGATACGGGAATCGAACCCGTGTGAAGGGCTTTGCAGGCCCTTGCCTAAACCACTCGGCCAATCCACCAGTTGGGGAGCCCAGCCCCATGCCGCTAGCCGAACTCCCCCTCCGCCGCTTCGGCGGCGAAGATTTTGGATATGTCGCCTATTTTCGCCCGCGCCAAATTGCGAATCGGCATGATTGATTCACAATTCGGACAGCAAACCTGGATCACCGCCGCTTGCTGTCCGCCCAGGAGAACGCCCAAAGGTCTCACATAAAGAAGACTGTCAATGCTTGCCAGGGGGCGTCGTCTGCCTGAGCCAGGCCGGGGATGGACGCTTCAGCGACAACAACAGGAGGGACATCGCAGGACAACTCGCTCCTGCGGCATGAATCGCGCCAAGGCGTCCATAGCTCCTCCTAAAAATTAACTGGCACCGACCATAACACAGTTTCGCGGCGTCGCACAAATCCTGGTTTCCAACCGGTTTCGCGTTTGGCCGCGATCCTCGATTGTTGGACCCCTCGCCCGAAACGGCCCCACTGGTCGGCCCATGCGGCCGGGCGGAAAAGGCGGGCGCCGGCGCGGCGCCAAAGCCCAAAGCGCGCGGATTGGTCAGCGGCCGACAGCGGCGTAACGATCCGTTGCGGCGACCAACTCGGCGGCGATGGCCGGCTCGGTGATCGAGTGACCGCTCAGGACGAGTTTGTAGTCGGCTCGCGGCCAGGCCCTGTGAAGGTCGCGGGCCGTCACCTGCGGGCAGGGGATGTCGTAGGCCCCCTGGACGATGACGCCGGGGATGTCGCGCAGCTTGTCGGCCTCGGCGATCAGCTGGCCCGGCGCGAACCAGCCGTCGTTGACGAAGTAGTGGTTCTCGATGCGGGCGAAGGCCAAGGCGTAATGCGGGTCCGACCACTGCTCGACAAGTTCGGGCGAGAAGACCAGTTTGGAGGTGGCCGCCTCCCACGTCGTCCAGGCGACGGCGGCGGGCAGATGGACGGCCGGGTCGGGGTCGAACAACAGCTCGTGGTAGGCGGCGATGTTGTCGGTTTGCTGCCCGCCCAGGGGAGCCAGGAACTTCTCCCACCACTCGGGGGCCAGGTTGCCCGCGGGGCCGTTGTAATACCAGTCCAGCTCCGAGCGCCGCAGCGTGAAGATTCCCCGCAAGACGAGTTCCGTCACGCGGTCGGGGTGCGTCTGGGCGTACGCCAAGGCCAGGGCGCTGCCCCAGGAGCCGCCGAACACCTGCCAGCGCTCGACGCCGCGATCAACGCGCAGCTTCTCGATGTCGTCAACCAAACGCCAAGTCGTGTTGACGGCGAAGTCGGCTTGGCCGCTGGCGGCGTGCGGCGTCGAACGCCCGCATTGGCGCTGGTCGAACAAGACGACGCGATAGCGCGCCGGGTCGAAATAGCGGGCGTAGTCCAGATCGCCGCCGCCGCCGGGACCGCCGTGCAGGAACACCGCCGGCTTGCCCGACGGATCGCCGTACTCCTCCCAATACAGGCTTTGGCCCTCGCCGACGTCCAGCCGCCCGCTGGCCCGCGCCGCAACGCGCGGATAGAGAATGTCGTCGATCCCCATGCCGGGCTCAGTCGTCCTCGTTGTCGAAAGGCTCGATGACGTGCATGGCGGCCTCCTCGGCCGAGGCGGCGCCGCCGTCGATGCCGACGTCGCGGGCGACCGTCTCCTTGACGGTGTCCTCCTGGTCGTAGCCGCCTTGGACGTCGACCAGCCGCCCCGCCCGCCGCGAGCCGACCTCGCGCTCCTCGGTCGGGTCCGGATTCCAGGGCGTGTCGTCCGGCACCGTCTCCGGCTGCTCTTGGACCACGCGCTGCTCCAGAGTCTCGCCCCGGCGCATCTCGGCCGGCGTGTTGCCGAAGCCCTGGGCGGGCGACCAGTTCTCGGGGGTGGTGTACCCCTCGTCCAGCACGTCCGCCACGCCACGGTCGATCAATGTGGCGTCGGGCTGCAACTGGTCGAGCTGCTCCGACGCCTCGGCTGCGTATTCGGTCATACCCCTAGCCTGCCACGAGGCGACCGGTTTTCGGGCAGGCGGCGAGAAGTTTCTCGCCCGACCCTATGATGACCGGGTGGCAAAACGTGGTGTGTACGACCTTGTCCTGGCAGCCTTCTGCGGCCTGCTGCTGATCTCGAACATCGGCGCGACCAAGCTGATCGAGTTCGGCCCGAGCTGGGACGTCGGCGGCGTCCAACTGCTGCCGATCGTCGCCGACGGTGGCGCGTTCCTCTTCCCGCTGACGTACATCTTGGGCGACGTTCTGGCCGAGGTTTACGGCTTCCGCAAGACCAACCGCGCCATCTTCACCGCCTTCGCGCTGGCCGTCATCGCCTCGCTGACGTTCTGGGCGGTCGACTCCGCGCCGGCCTCGTCCGACTGGTACTTGCAAGACCAGTGGCACGCCGTGCTCGGCTTCGTGCCGCGCATCGTCCTGGCCAGCCTATCGGGCTATGTGGCCGGGCAGGTGCTGAACGCCGGCGTGCTGGTCTGGATCAAGCGTCGCTTCGGCCAGCGCCGCCTTTGGGTGCGCCTGATCACCTCGACGCTGGTCGGCGAGTTCGCCGACACGACCGTCTTCTGCATGGTGGCGTTCGGGCCGCTGGGGGCGTTCATCGACGGGCAGTCGCTGGAGTGGGGCCCGCTGGTGAACTACATCGCCTACGGCTGGATCTACAAATGCCTGGTCGAGGTGGTCTTCCTGCCGATCACCTACCGCGTCATCGCCGCCATCAAGCGCGTCGAAGGGGTCGCCTAACTCCTACGAAACTTTGGCCGACAGGTTCTCGTCCAGGGCGGCCAAGAACTCCTCGGTGGTCAGCCAAGGCTGGTCGGGGCCGACAAGCAG
Source organism: Propionibacteriaceae bacterium (assembly GCA_031272195.1). GTDB lineage: Bacteria > Actinomycetota > Actinomycetes > Propionibacteriales > Propionibacteriaceae > Propionicimonas. The sequence continues at coordinate 17,439 of JAISUF010000026.1, read as the reverse complement.
GGCCAGGTCCTTGGTCATCTTGCCGGACTCGACCGTCTCGACGCAGACCTTCTCCAGCGCCTGGGCGAAGCCGGTCACCTCGGGGGTGGAGTCGAGCTTGCCGCGATGCTTCAAGCCGCCCGTCCAGGCGAAAATCGAGGCGATCGGGTTCGTTGACGTGGGCTTGCCCTGCTGGTGCTGGCGGTAGTGCCGGGTGACGGTGCCGTGGGCGGCCTCGGCCTCGACGGTCTTGCCGTCGGGAGTCATCAGGACGCTGGTCATCAAGCCAAGCGAGCCGAAGCCCTGGGCGACCGTGTCGGACTGGACGTCGCCGTCGTAGTTCTTGCAGGCCCAGACGTAGCCGCCCTCCCACTTCAGCGCCGAGGCAACCATGTCGTCGATCAGGCGGTGCTCGTAGGTCAGCCCGGCGGCGGCGAACTGGTCGGCGTACTCGTTCTCGAACACCTCGGCGAAGATGTCCTTGAAGGCCCCGTCGTAGGCCTTCAAGATGGTGTTCTTCGTCGACAGATAGACCGGGTAGCCGCGCATCAGACCGTAGGCGAACGAGGCGCGGGCGAAGTCGCGGATCGAGTCGGTGAAGTTGTACATGCCCATGGCGACGCCGCCGTTGGCCGGGTAGTCGACGACAACCTGCTCGATGGGGGCCGAGCCGTCTTCGGGGGTGAACGTCAGCGTCAGCTTGCCAGCGCCTGGCACCTTGAAGTTGGTGGCGCGGTATTGGTCGCCGAAAGCGTGGCGGCCGATGACGATCGGCTTGGTCCAGCCGGGCACCAGACGCGGGATGTTAGAGATGACGATCGGCTCGCGGAAGATGACGCCGCCCAGGATGTTGCGGATGGTGCCGTTGGGCGACAACCACATCTTCTTCAAGCCGAACTCCTCGACGCGCGCCTCGTCGGGGGTGATGGTGGCGCACTTGACGCCGACGCCGTGCGCCTTGATGGCGTTGGCGGCGTCGATGGTCACCTGGTCTTCGGTGGCGTCGCGGTTCTGGATCGACAAGTCGTAGTAGTCCAAGTCGACGTCGAGATACGGGTGGATGAGCCGATCCTTGATGAACTGCCAGATGATGCGGGTCATCTCGTCGCCGTCCAACTCGACGACTTTGCCGACTACTTTGATCTTGGACATCGATCCCCCTTCGGTGGGCGCTTGGAACACGTCATAAGTTACCCGAAACCCGGCCGGTCCGAACGCGCAATGACGCCCCTGCCGGGGCCGCCGACAGCGCCCCTGCCGCCGCTCGGCCCGGCCACGGGAGTAGAAGTGCCTAACGCCCGGCGTCGCCCAGAGCATCACAGATTCAGTGATGCCGTGACACACTGGTTCACGTGCCCACCAGGAATGTCACCCTGTCGCTGCCGGAGGCGTTGTTCCGCCGCTCGAAGGTCTACGCGGCTGCGCACGACACCTCCCTCTCTTCGCTCGTAGCCGAGCTGCTCGACCAGCGGGTTGGATCTGACGGATTCGACGCCACCTGGCGGCAAGAGCTCGAATTCATGGAAACCAGCCCGATGCGCGTTGGGGAAATCACCTGGACCAGGGACGGGCTGCACGAACGATGAGCCTCGAATTCGTCGACACCAACATCCTGCTTTACGCCTACGACCCGAGCGCGGCGGCCAAACACAACGCCGCCCGCGACCTGCTGGCGCGGCTGGTGGGAGAGCATTCCGCTGCTGTGAGCGTGCAAATCCTCCAAGAGTTCTACGTGAACGCCACCCGCAAGATTGCGGTGCCGCTAACCCATGAAGACGCGCTGGCGCGCTTGCGCGTATTCTCGCAATGGCCGACCCACTCGCCTTCCGCGGCCGATGTGCAAGCCGCCGCCGAGCTGTCAGCCCAACACCAACTCAGTTTCTGGGACGCGATGGTCGTCAAGAGCGCCAGCGCCCTGGGCTGCCAAACCCTCTGGAGCGAAGACCTCAACCCAGGCCAGACCATCGCCGGGGTAACCATCCAAGACCCTTTCCACAACACCCCAGGCTAATCGCTGGGGAGGGTGATGGGGCTCGTCAGGACGCGAGTTTCTTCGGCTTGCCCTTCTTCAGCTTGTTCTTGGCGTAGGTGAAGGTCACCTGGTAGCGCTTGCCGTTCTTGCCGTAACTCGCCACCAGCTTGCCCGAGCCGGCCTTGTCCCATTGATAGGTCGGGCCCTGGTCGCTGTCGCCAGGCGTGGGGGTCAGCTTGGGGTTGCCGACCTTCACCAGCGTCTTGCCGTTGAACCGGTACACACCCTTGGACGTGTTGCCGGAGTTGTTCGTGTACTGCAGGTCGACCAGCGTCTCCTTGGCCGTCACCTTCAGCAAGTGGATGTTGTACCAGTAGAAGTCGAGCCCGGTTTCGGGGTCGAAGGCCACCGCCTTGGACAAGACCTTCTTCGAATCGATGTACAACACCTGCTGCGCCTTGCCAGTGGCGTCATTGCGGTTTTCGAACCCACATGTGAACTTGCGGGTCTTGCCCTTCATCTTGACCTTGTAGACCGTGCCATCACAGCTCAACCCGCCGACCACATTCTTCGCCGACAGCTTCGCCGGAGCCGCACCGCCCAACTCCGGAGTCGCCGCCTGCGCGTGGGCCGCAGCGCCCGACCCCGCCAACAGGCCCAGCAGCGCCGCGCCAGCCAAGATCGCCTTGCCAAATCTCATTGTTGCGTGCATTGCCGTTCCCTTCATTGCCGCTTCTCCTATCTGGGCCTTCAGGACACCAGCTTGGGCGTGCCTTTCTTCAACTTGCCGTTGGAATACTTGAACGTCACCTGATAGGCGTTGTCGTCGTAGTCGCCGGTGTACTGCAACACCAGCTTGCCCGAGCCAGCCGCCACCAACTCGTAATCGTAGCCTGGCAACGATGGTACGCCAGCCACTTTCACCAGCTTCTTGCCGTTGAACCGATACAAGCTCGGGGGATCACATGCAAGCACCCGCCGATTCGGGAATCTCGAAGTCGAACGACTTGGACGCCGACTGGTATCCCTTCTTCTTGCCCGTCACCTTCACCGAGTAGGCGCCAGGGCGGGTGTCCTTGTAGGTGGCCGAGGTGGCGCCGGCGATCTTCTTTCCCTCGAAATACCACTGGTAGCTGTATTTCACCCCCGACGGCTTCCATGATCCGGGAAGGGCCTTGAAAGTCACCGTCGAAATGCCCCAGTCGCCCGCGCAGGGCCAGCTCGCGTAAGGCGTCACCGTCTCACCGTCGGCATTGGTGGTGGCGAGCTTGCCATACGAGTCCTGGTATCCGGGAGCCTTCCACATCACGGTCAGCGACTTGGCCGTCACCTTCTTCTCGGCGACCGCGACGACCTGGAATTTGGAGTTCAGCTTCAGCTTGATGGTGTGCGTCTGGCCGCTGCCGTCGCCCCAAGTGCCAGTGAAAGTGCCCTTGCCGGTCGGTTTCAGCGATGACAGCTTCCAGCCGACGACCACGTGTCCGGGGTTCTGGGCCCCATACGAGTAGGGCACCTCGTACTTGTACGCCGCCTCCTTGAGCTTTCCGGATGTCCAGCGGTACACCTGGCAGCGAATGTTCGACACGTCCGACGGATACTGGCAGGCCAGCAACTCCTTGTACTTGTCCGAGGTGTTGAAGTCGACCACGGCGTACACCCAATCCGATGGCAGGTTCACCTCGGAGAGCACCGCCTTGCCGTTGATCTTCAACTGGATCCCGCCCACCCCATACTCGGCGTCGGTGTAGGCCACCACCTGCAGCCGCTCCTTGGCCCCGCCGTTGACGTCGATCTTCACAGTCTGGCCGACCTTCAACACCTTCACCTTGGACGCCGCCTGCGCGTCGGCCGCCCCCAAGCCGCCCACCAACAGGCCCAGCAGCGCCGCGCCGGCCCAGATCGCCTTGCCAAATCTCATCGGTTTCCCCTTCGTGCCGCGCAGCGATGCGCATATCCGTGCGGCAAACATAGCATGAGGCAGGGGCACCTCCACGCGGTCCTCCAAACCTCCCGCGACAGCACTCTGTCTTGGAGGGAACGGACATGCTGGCGGGCTGCCCGCCGCGGCGGGTGTCGACTCGCACTAGACTGCTGCCCGTGATCGACTCGTCCCATTGGCTGCTGACGCTGTCTTGCCCCGACCGGCCGGGAATCGTGCATTCGGTGACGGGGGCGATCTTGGCCGCCGAGGGCAACATCACCGAACTACAGCAGTTCACGTCCGGCTCGGGGTCGTTCTTCATGCGGGTGCAGGTCCACTCCGGCATGGACCGCTCCATTTTCGAGCGGGCCGTCGCGCCGCTGGCCGCCGAGCTGGCCGCCGATTGGTCGCTCGACTACGTGGGACGCAAACGCCGCGCGCTGGTGCTGGTGTCGAAGGCCGGGCACTGCCTCAACGACCTGCTGTTTCGGCAGCGCTCCGGCTACCTGCCGATCACGATCCCGCTGATCATGGGCAACCACCCGGACCTCAAGCCGATGGCCGACTTCTACGGCATCCCCTTCGCCGAGCACGCCGCCTTGCCGCAGACCAAGGCCGAAGTCGAGCGGCAGATCCTCGACGCCGTGGCCGAGCACGACATCGAGCTGGTGGTGCTGGCCCGCTATATGCAGATCCTCTCCCCGCAGCTGTGCCGCGAACTGGCCGGACGGGCCATCAACATCCACCACTCGTTCCTGCCCGGCTTCAAGGGCGCCAACCCGTACCGCCAGGCCCACGACCGCGGAGTCAAACTGATCGGGGCGACGGCCCACTTCGTCACCGAAGACCTCGACGAAGGGCCGATCATCGAGCAGAACGTCCGCCGCGTCGACCATTCGATGGACGTCGCCCAACTGGTCGCCATGGGCCAGGAGCAGGAAGCCCGCACGCTGACCGAGGCGGTGCGGCTGTTCGCCGAGCGGCGCGTCCAGTTGGACGGCAACCGCACCATCATCTTCAGTTGAACGCCGTCAGGCGGGCCCCGGTGGCGCGCATTGGCCGCGAGACCGGCCGTTGGCGGGACGCCGGGCCACCGTCATCGCCGAGGTCTCACAACTCGACGTGGACTTCCGGCGACTCGGCCACCACCGTCTTGGCAGGATCGGGGAAAGAGCCGAGCGCCGACATGTCCTCGGGCGTCAGCTCGAAATCGAAGACGGCCAAATTCTCGGCTTGGCGTCGCGGATCGGCCGACTTGGGAATGGGGACGACGCCGGACTGGATGTGCCAGCGCAGCACCGCCTGGGCCGGAGTCTTGCCGTGGCTTGCCGCGACGGCGGCCACCGCCGGAACGTCCGCCAAGACCCCTCCGCGATACAGCGGACTCCAGGCCTCGACCAGGACGCCGCGGCTGGCGTTGGCGGCCAACTGGTCGTCCTGCGGCAGATACGGGTGGCGTTGGATTTGGTTGACGGCCGGGGCCACGCCTGTGGCGGCGATGATCCGATCCAGATGCTCGGGCAAGAAATTGCAGACGCCGATCGAACGCACCAATCCCCTCTCCCGGCACTCGACCAGCGCCTGCCAAGCCTCGACGTACAACCCGAGCGGCGGATTGGGCCAGTGGATCAGGTGCAGGTCGAGATAGTCCAGCCCCAACCGGGCCAGCGACTCCTCGACCGACTTGACGGCCAAGTCGTGGCGGTGGTGCCGCCCCGGCAGTTTGGAGGTGACGAAAAGCTCCTCGCGCGGCAAGCCCGCCTGGCGGATGGCGGCCCCGACGACACCCTCGTTCTCATAGTTGAACGCCGTGTCGATCAGGCGGTAGCCCAGCCGGATCGCCTGGGCAATGGCGTCGCGGCCGGCTTGGCCAGTCAGCAGATAGGTGCCCAAACCGAGTTGGGGGATGAGGTTGCCGTCATTGAGCCGATGAGTGGGTGTGCCCATGCGCCGAGTCTACGCCCGCTCAGCAGTCGAACACCTCGCAGCAGCGGCTTGGGGCGGCGGGTCAGCTTGATGGCCGCACCGACCGCCATCGGCTCCTCGTCATGGCAGCGGCTTGGGGCGGCGGCGGATCAGGGCAGCGTCAGGATCTCCGCGCCGTCTTCGGTGACGACGATGGTGTGCTCGAACTGGGCGCAGCGCGAGCCGTCGTTGGTCAGCACCGTCCAGCCGTCGTCCCAGACGTGGGAGCGGTAGTCGCCCAGCGTCAGCATCGGCTCGATGGTGAACGTCAGGCCGGGCTCGAGCAGCGTGTTGGCGGCCGGCTCGTCGTAGTGCGGCACGACCAGCCCGGAGTGGAAGGCGACGTGGCAGCCGTGGCCGGTGTAGTCGCGCACGATCCCGTAGCCGAAACGACCCGCGTAGGCCTCGATGACCCGCCCGACGACGTTCAGACGACGGCCCGGCTTGACGGCCCGGATGCCGCGCATCATGGCCTCTTGCGTGCGCTCGGCCAGCAGGCGCGAGGCCTCGTCGACCTCGCCGACGAAATAGGTGGCGCAGGTGTCGCCGTGGACGCCGTCCAGATAGGACGTGACGTCGATCTTGACGATGTCGCCGTCCTCCAACGGGCGGGCGTCGGGGATGCCGTGGCAGATGACCTCGTTGACCGACGTGCAACAAGACTTGGGGAAACCGCGGTATTCGAGGGTCGCCGGGTAGGCGCCATGGTCGATCAGGTAGGCGTGGACGGCCTTGTCGATCTCGTCGGTCGAGACGCCGGGCGCCACGAGGGCCGCCCCAGCCGCCATGGCGTCCGCCGCGACCTTGCCCGCCAGCCGCATCTTGGCCGTCACCTCGGGCGTCATGACGTCCGGCCCCGAATAGCGCTCCGGCCCCATGTCCCCGGCGTAGGCGGGACGCGGAATCGACGCTGGCACCGGCAGGCGGGCCGAAATCGGATAAGGCTTGATGGTCACCCCAGCGACTATACCCCCGGCCAGCCTGACAGCCGACCCTCGTCAAGCGGGGCCGTCAGCGCCGCCAAACCATCCGCCAGCCGGGCGAGCCCAGTTCCGCTCCAAAATGGAGCGGAACCGGGCGTATCATGGTTCATAAATCAACCGGAAAGGTCGATTATGGCTAACACTGTGACACTCAGCATCAAGACCACACCCGCCATCAAGGCGTCGATCCAGGCCGCCGCCGAGCGCGTCGGGCTGTCGGTCAACTCATTCGTGGTCATGGTGGCGCAGAACGCCGCCAACAGCGAGGAGATCGTGATCAGAAATTTCGACGCCCGCGAGGCCGCCCTGCTCGCCGAGGCCGAGAGCTTCAACTCCACCCACGCGGCGTCGACCGACTGGGACGGCCTGAAAGCCGAATATGGGCTATAGGATCGTTCCCACGGCGCGGTTCGAGAAGGACCTGCGCAAGATCGGCCGGTCGAACGCCGTCCAGGTGTTGCGCTGGGTGGCGGAGAATCTCGAAGGGGCAGACGATCCGCGCCAGCGAGGCAAGCGGCTGAGGCACCAGTTGAAGGACTACTGGCGCTACCGAATAGGCGATTACCGCCTCTTCGCGACCATTGTCGACGACGAGTTGGTCTTGGAGTTGGTGACGGTTGCCCACAGGCGCGAGATTTACCAATGACGGCCGTCAGCGGGTTCGCGGGCCGACTGGCAACACGACCCTTCCCAGGGTGTTCTGCAGGAGGCCGGCGAACGAGCAGTACCAGGCGGCGAAGGCGGCCGCCAGCCCGAACCAACCACCCACGCGGGTGGCCGCCTCGATGCCGAACAGGTCGCCGACGGTCAGGCCGATGAAGGCGATCTCCAAGACCGCGAAGGTCACCGTCAAACCGATCTGGACGTGGGCGACGGTGAACAGCATGTAGGCGGTGAAAATCGTCCAGGCCAGCAGGAAGACGCCGACGGCCTGGGCCTTCGGTGCGCCGTCGGCGAAGGACGCCTGCGTGGCCAGATACCAGAAGGCCAGCCAGAAGCCGCCGTAGGAGCAGAACGCCAATGCCCCGAAGGTGTTGTTCTTGAAAATCTCCAGCACGCCGGCGGCCACTTGGACGATGCCGCCGTAGAACAGCGCCAGCCCGAAGACGACGGCCTCGGCCGAGGCGGGCAGCAGGCCGGCGTTGAACACCGACAGCACGAAAGTGGTCAGGGCGAAGGCGGCGAGGCCGAGGGGGCCGGGATCGGCCAGCGGGCGCGGGGCATGGGTGGTGGTGTCGGTCATTGCTCTACTCCATTGTCGAGACTGGGCGAATCTCCAGTCGGCGGGCACTGGCAGCGAGCCTAGGGCAACACCCCTTGTCAGAGCACTACCAGCAATTGCGTAGCGGCATGGCGGCCGCCGCAGCGCGACCGCTCAGCGGGCGCTCTTCAGCGACAGCGAGCGCAACTGCTGGGCTGGGCGGAAGTGCAGACCGGCATCGGGATCGACGACCACCTCTTGCGCGGCGGCGATGCGACCTCGGGCGGTCGATCAGGGAACTGGGGGCAAACGATCGGAATATAATCCGATAGATTGCGGAGTTGATGGTATCATCGGAACATATTCCGATGATTGGAGCATTGTGGGAATTGTTGAGCGGCCGGAGCAGTTGGCGGCCATCGAGCCGTTCGTGGGCGCGCCGATGGTGAAGGTGTTGACGGGCATGCGGCGGGCCGGCAAGTCGACGGTGCTGCGGATGGTGGCCTCGCGGCTGAAGGAGTCGCTGGGGGCCGACCGCGTCATTGAGTTGGATTTCGACGCTTTGGCGTTCAGCCCCCTGACCGACGGCGCCCGCCTCAAGACCCATTTGGACGAGGCCATGGCCGAGCCGGGCGGCTATGCGGTCTTCCTGGACGAGGTCCAAGAGGTGGACGGCTGGGAGAAGGTGGTCAACTCGCTGCTGGCCGAAGGCCGCTGCGACATCTACGTGACCGGATCCAACTCGAAGCTGTTGTCCTCGGAGTTGGCCACCTACATCGCGGGGCGATACGTCGCCCACGAGGTGCGCACCCTGTCCTTCGCCGAACACCTCGACTTCGCCAAACACCTCGGCGCGACCGCAGACGTCAACGCCGAATTCGAACGCTTCCTGCGCTGGGGCGGATTCCCCGGCACCCGCGTCGCACCCCTTGGAGACGACGACGTCTACCGGGCGGTGCGCGACATCTACAATTCCGCCCTGCTGCGCGACGTCTTGCATCGAAAAGCGATCCGCAACCCCGACATGTTGGAGCGATTGGCGGCATTCGCGCTGGACACAACAGGCTCGGTGGTGTCGGCCGCTTCCATCGCCCGCTATCTGCGCTCGCAGAACCGCAAGATCGACCCGGACACCGCCCTTGGCTATGTGTCGGCGCTGAGCGAGGCGTACATCGTCAACAAGTGCCACAGATACGACATCCAGGGCAAGCAGCGCCTGGCCGTCCACGAGAAGTACTATCCGGGCGACCACGGCCTGCTGAGCGCCGTCCTGGGGCCCAGCGCGCTGCGCTTGCCCGGAACGCTGGAGGCCGTCGTTTGGGCCGAGTTGCGCCGCCGCGGATGGACACTCGGCGTTGGGAAATGGGGCGACGCGGAGGTCGACTTCGTGGCCGAGAAAGACGGCGCCCGCGTCTATTACCAGGTGACGACCGCGTTCGCCAACAACGCCGAGACGCTGCGCAGGGAACTGCGCCCCCTCCAGGCGATACCAGACTCCTATCCCAAGCGCGTACTCTCCATGGAACCGGTCGCGCTCCCGCTGGAGGGCGGAATCGAGCACTTCCGCATCCCAGACTTCCTGCTCGACAAGTCCCTGTGACCAGGCCGTGCCCGAATTGCGGGACGATCCGTCAAAGCGGGACTTGTCAGGGCCGGGTGACGCTTTGGCTGTGACGTTGCGACGGCGTTGCCAGGCCGACGGGTCAGCGGGCGCTTTTCAGCGACAGCGAGCGCAACTGCTGGGCGGGGCGGAAGTGAAGACCGACATCGGGATCGACGACCACCTCCTGCGCGGCGGCGATGCCTTCCACGCTCAGCGGGGCCTCGACTGGGACGGTCCGCTTGACCAGGGCCAGGCCGACCGGGCCAAGCTCGTAATGGATTGCGGCAGTGCCCATCCGGCCCACGACTTCGCCGTCGGCCAGCACCGGCGACCCGACCTCGGGCAAGCGGTCGGCGCTGCCGTCCAACAGCAGCTTGACGAGGCGGCGCGGCGGATGGCCCAGGTTGTGGACGCGGGCCACCGTCTCCTGGCCCGGATAGCAGCCCTTCTTCAGATGGACGCCCTCCCCCAGCCGGTCGCCGTCGGGCATGGCGATCTCGTTGGGGATTGTCAGCTCGTCGGTGTCGAGGAAGACCCGCGGCCGGCCCGCCGCGATCCGCAGGGCCTCACGCGCCCACATGCCCGCCTTGGCCGCGGCGGCCACGCCTTCGGCCGACGCCAGAGGGCGGCCGCCACCGTCCTCACCCGACAATCCGGGCGGGCCCGCAGTATCCACGCCCAAAACCTCGACTTTGGCGGCGAACACCATCTTGCGCAGCCAGGCCAGCAGCGCGTCGGCGCAGCCCGGCTCGGTGCGTCCGTGGAAGGCGCGGCCGTCGTCGACACCGCTGAAGGTGTGGGCGATACGCCCCTGCGGGTCGAGGATGTGCGCGACGACCGGCCGGCCGGGCGGCAGCGAGGCGAAATCCTGGGCGGTGATGGCGTGCAGCCAAGTCAGGCGGTCGGGGCCCGAAACCGCGAAGCGCGGGAAATGCGACAAGTCGGCCGCGGCCTGGCCGCTCTCCAGCAGGCGCTGCTCGCGCAGCGGGTCGCCCCAATGCCAGACCGCCCCGGCGTCCGGCCCGGCCTCCACGTAGACCGCGCTCACCGGCGCTCCAGCGTCGCCCAGACATAGGGCTGAAGGGGCTGGTCGTCGGTGGCGCGGTCGAAGGCGAACATCAGCTTGCCCTCGACCAGGCCGTACAGCCGCCGACCGGCCGTGTAGGCGACTTTGGCGTCCTTGGTGCGGGCGACGGCGTCGGTCGTCAGGTCGAGGCGGGCCGGCGACAGCTTGCCGAACCAGATCTCGGCGAAGCCGTCCGGGCTGCACATCACCACGTCAACCGTGCCGTCGGGCAGCGGCCGCCAGAAACCCGTCTCCATGTCGAGGGCCTTGAGGGGCGCGCCGGCGTCGTCCACCTCGAAGGACTGCGACAAGTAGTGGAGGTAGTCGCCGCCGTTGTCGGTGAAATCGACCTGGATCGAGTACGACGCCTTCTCCTGGCCGGGCCACTGGCGATAGCCCGTCCCCTCCCAGCGTCCGCGCAGCCAGGCCAGGCCCGCCAGGGCCGGATTGAGGTCACCGGGAATCTCGAACATCGCTCTCCTCGTCGCTCAGCGGGCGCTTGCCCCGCCACACCACCGCCGCCAGCGTCCAAACCGCCAGCGCCGCCGCCGCCGCGCAACCGGCCAACAAGGCGATGGCGGTCACCGTCAGCTCCAACACCCCCACGTCCCCAGCCTCAGCCCAGCCAGAAGCCGTCGGCCAGCGGGTCGGCCGGATCGACGGTGAAGGTCGCCTTGCCGAGCTGGTGGGCCATGCCCGTGAAGACGGGGACGACGGCCGAGCGCCCCTCGGCGACCGTCGCGCTGAAGCGGGCCGTCGAGGTCTGGCCGATGACCGACTCGGCCACCAGCTCGTCGTAGGAGTCGAGCTTCCGCTGGGCGGTCAGCGTGGCCACACGGGCGGCCAGGCCGCTGCCGCAAACCGACCGGTCGACCCCGCCGTCGGCGTAGACCGTCACCAGGCGCTGCATCAGGCGGCGGGTGCCCCAAGGCGATTCGACTTGGCCGCGATCCTCGTACAGCACTGCTGCGGCGATGCCGTCCAGGCGCCGGTCGGAGGGGTGCTGGGCGTGCCCGGTGCGGCCGATGTCGGCGATCAGCCGCCGCCCCACGGCGACCAGCTTGGGCAAGTCTTCGACGCCGACGCCCAACCCGAGGCGCCCCACGTCGCACTGGACGACGATCTCGCCGGCGTAGGCCACCGACGCCACCGCCTCGCCGAAGTCGGTCTTGACGACGACGTCCTCGGCCAGGTGGTAGGACGGCACCGCCACGCACTCGGCCGAGCGCACCCGCTGGTCCTCGCAGGCCAGGCGCGTCACCACCCGCCCCGAAGGCGTGTCGATGCGGACGTCGGTCCAGCCGTCGGGCCGCAGCGCCACCTGGCCCGAATTGGCCGCCCAAACACCCAGCGCGATAGCGCCGTGGCCGCAAGCCGACGGGAAGCCGTCGCGCCGGAAGAAAACCGCTCCAAGGTCGGCGCCGGAGTTGTCGGGCGGGACGACGAAGGCCCCGCACATGGCCGCCAAACCGCGCGGCTCCCAGCTGAGCAGTTTGCGCAGCCCGTCAACCTGGGGCGAGGCGATGGCCGAAGCCCGGCGCTCGGCGGCCGTCTGCCCGGCGATGGCCACCGGCGGGTCGTCGACGATCCGCAACGCCTGGCCGCCGCAGTGGTAGTCGAAGCTGCGCGCGCTGGTCACCGTCATGGCGCCTCCTTGAAAGTCTTGCTTATGCCACAACCATACGCCAGGCGGGCCCGAGCCGGAGGCCCGACCGGGCCCAGACGGCTGGCGTGCGGCGTTGGCGGCGGCGAGGGAGTGGCGTCCCGAAAAGGCCGCCCGACCCGCCCGAGACCGCTTGAAAGACCGCCCGCCGGACGCCTCGCCATTCGGGACATTTCCCAGTTACCGCCGGGTTTCACTAAAGTTACGAAAGTCTGGGAGGTGAGATGGCACAACTGTTGGTCGTCAGCAACGAGCTGGCGAAGAAGGGCAACGAGCACAGCTTCGGGCTGTTGGAGCTGCTGCCGCACGAGGTCACCGTCACCCCGTCCGACACCCAGGCCCTGACCGACTCGGCCAAGGCCGACCTGGTGGTGCTCGACGGCCGCGCCGACCTGGCCGGGGCCCGCACCATGGCGCGGCTGTTCGCCTCCTCGGGCAGCACCGTCCCGCTGCTGCTGATCCTGCCCGAGAGCGGCCTGGCGGCCCTGTCGGCGGAGTGGAACCTGGCCGACTTCGTGCTCGAAACCGCCGGACCGGCCGAGTTTGACGCCCGCATCCGGCTACTGATCGCCCAGGCCGCCAACGACGCCATCATCTGCGCCGGCGGCATCACCATCGACGACGCCGCCTACTCGGCGACCAAAGACGGCGAGGCCCTCGACTTGACCTACACCGAATTCGAGCTGCTCAAATACCTCGTCCAGCATCCCGGCCGGGTCTTCAGCCGCGAACACCTGCTGGCCGACGTCTGGGGCTACGACTATTACGGCGGCACCCGCACCGTCGACGTCCACATCCGCCGCCTGCGGGCCAAACTCGGCCCGGACCACGAGGCGCTCATCGGCACCGTCCGCAACGTCGGCTACCGCTTCTCCCCCGACGCCGTCCGGGCCTGAGCGTGGAGGCGCCGATGCGATGGGCGGCTGGCTCGGCGGGGCGCGACGGGCGGTCGGCGCGACTGCCGCTGTCAAACCGCCGCCATGGCTTGAGTGGACCCGGCCACCGCCTCGACCAGCTCGTGCCGGTGACCAACCCCCGCCATGGCCGAAGTGGACGCGTTCGACCCTTGTCGGAGCCCTGAGGTCGCGACGATGGAACGGATGGTTCGTCGCGCCGCCCGGCCGGGGATGGAGCGCCTGCGACCACTGCTGGAGGCCGCCGCCGGCGACCGCCCCGGCGGCGGGCCGTTGAACGAGGCGGCGCTGGCGTCCCTCGACTCCGACTCGGCGCTGCACCTCGTCGCCGAAGAAGCCGGCGATGTGGTCGGCTACCTGCAGCACGACGGGCGCTTCGGCACCGCCCAGCTCGTCGTCCACCCGGCGCGGCGTCGGCGCGGCGTCGCGTCGGCCCTGCTGCGCGAGGCGGCCCGGGAAGTCGGCGAGGAGGTCGCCGTCTGGGCCTTCGGCGACTCCCCCGCCGCCCAAGCCCTGGCCGTCAAGACCGGAAGGGCCGCCCAGCGCGAACTGCTCGTCATGGAATCCGCGCCGAGCGCGTCGTCCGCCATGACGGGCCCAGCGCACGGCCGCGACGCCGCCGCCACATCGGCGGGCGGCTCGGGCTCCATGACGGCCTCAGCACGCGGCCGCGACCGGCGCGACGGGGCAACCCGGCCCTCGCCTCCCGCTGGACAGCGGCCCGCCGCCCGCGACCGGCCCGCCCCCCTGTCACAACCCCCCACCGCCACAGCGAAGTCCAACGGCCGGGCACGGCGTCTGGCCATACGCGGTTTCCGGCCCGGCGACGCCGACGAGTTCCTGCGCGTCAACGCCCTGGCCTTCGCCGACCACCCCGAACAGGGGCGCTTCGGCGCCGACGACCTGGCCGAGCGCATGGCCCAGCCCTGGTTCGACGCCGACGGCCTGCTGCTCGGCTTCGACGACGAGGGACTGGCCGGATTCCACTGGACGAAACTGGCCGCCAGCGGCGGCGACTTGCCTCGCGGCGAGGTTTACGTCCTCGGCGTCCACCCCAGAGCGCAAGGGCGCGGCTACGGACGCGAACTCCTCCAAGCCGGCCTCGACCACCTGGCGCGGCGCGGCGCGGCCAGCGTATTCCTCTACGTCGACGGGCGCGACGGCAAAGCTGTGAGACTATATTCCTCGGGCGGTTTCTCCCCTCTTTGGCGAGACGTCCTCTACGCGCCGAGGCCCAAGGAGGCACCATGACTTTCGAATCCCCCGAACCGGTCACCGAACTGCCCGACCTGCCCGCCGACCGCTTCAACGACCGCGAGCTGAGCTGGCTGGCCTTCAACTCCCGCGTCCTCGACCTGGCCAAAGACTCGCGGCGCATCCCCCTGTTGGAGCGGGCCAACTTCCTGGCGATCTTCGTCAACAACCTCGACGAGTTCTACATGGTGCGGGTGGCCGGGCTGAAACGCCGCATCGAGGCCAACGTCGCCACGCGCAGCTCATCGGGGCTGCTGCCGCGCGAGCTGCACGACGCCATCCTCACCCAGACCCGCGCGCTGATGAAGGACGTCTACCGGCTGTGGAAGGACGACATCCGCCCGGCGCTGGCCGCCAACGGCATCGAGCTGGTCAGCTGGGGCAAGCTGACCGAGGGCGAGAAGCGGCGCATGTCGGAGCTGTTCGACAACGAGATCTTCCCCATCCTCAACCCGCTGGCCGTCGACCCGTCCCACCCGTTCCCATGGATCTCCGGGCTGTCGCTCAACCTGGCCATCCAGATGCGCAACCCGAAGACCAACCAGGTCCGCTTCGCCCGCGTCAAAATCCCCGACAACGTCGACCGCTTCGTCGCCATCGGCAACGACCGCTACCTGCCGCTTGAGGAGATCATCGCGCAATACCTGGACCGCATCTTCACCGGCATGCAGGTCGAGAGCCACGCGCTGTTCCGCATCACCCGCAACGAGGACCTCGAAATCGAGGAGGACGACGCCGAGAACCTCCTCAAAGCCCTCGAACGCGAGATCGAGCGGCGCAAGACTTCCAGCCAGCCGGTCCGCCTGGAAGTCGAGAAGAGCATGGAGCCGGCCATGCTGGAACAGTTGATGAACGAGTTCCACATGTCCGATTCGGAGGTTTTCAAGCTGCCCAGCCCGCTCGACTTGAGCGGCCTGTTCACGCTGACCGGCCTGGACCGCGAACAGCTCAAATATCCCGCCTTCCTGCCCAAGACGCACCCCGAGCTGGCCCGCGTCGAGACCGCCAAGGCGGCCGACATCTTCGCCGCTCTGCGCGAGCGCGACGTCCTGCTGCAGCACCCCTACGACTCCTTCGCCACCAGCGTCCAGCGTTTCATCGAGCAGGCCGCCGACGACCCCAACGTCAAAGCCATCAAACAGACGCTCTACCGCACCTCCGGCGACTCGCCGATCGTCGACGCCCTGATCCGGGCCGCCCGCTCCGGCAAGCAGGTGCTGGCCGTCGTCGAGATCAAAGCCCGCTTCGACGAGGAGGCCAACATCGCCTGGTCGCGCAAGCTGGAGCGGGCGGGCTGCCACGTCATCTGGGGCATGGTCGGCCTGAAGACGCACTGCAAGCTGGCGCTGGTGGTGCGCGCCGAGGAGGGCGGTCTGCGCACGTACTGCCACATCGGCACCGGCAACTACAACCCCAAGACGGCCCGCATGTACGAGGATTTCGGCCTGTTGACGGCCAACAAGTTCATCACCGAAGACGTCGCCCGCGTCTTCAACCACCTGTCGGGCCTGTCCCAGGAGGAGAACTACCGCCGCCTGCTGGTCGCCCCGCAAGGCGTGCGCGAGGGCCTGCTGGCGGGCATCAACAACGAGATCGCCAACTGCCAGGCCGGACTGCCCTGCGGCATCAAGTTCAAGATGAACTCGATCGTCGACGAGCGCCTGACCGACGCCCTCTACCGGGCCTCGCAAGCAGGGGTGCCGGTCGACTTGTGGGTGCGCGGCATCTGCTCGGTGCGGCCGGGCGTGCCGGGGCTGAGCGACAACATCCGCGTCCGCTCGATCCTGGGGCGGTTCTTGGAGCACTCGCGCGCCTACTGGTTCTGCAACGCCGGCCGGCCGCGCGTCGCCATCGGCTCGGCCGACTGCATGCACCGCAACCTCGACCGCCGCGTCGAGGTGCTGGTGGCGTTGTCGCACCAGCGTCACCTGGCCCAAATCGAGCACCTTTTCGAACTGGCCTTCGACGAGGGCACGGCGTCGTGGTGGCTGAACGGCGACCAGTGGACCCAGCGCACCGCCGACGCCGACGGCAACCCGCTGCTGGACATCCAAGAGCATCTGATCTCGGTCTTCGCCAACCGGCGCAACGAGGTCCACTGAGACTCACCTGAGGGGAAAGATGGCTGAGGGCGCGCGCAAGGTGATCCGGGCCGCCGGAACGGTGGCGGTGCGCGACCGCGGCGGCGCCGAGCCGGAGATACTGCTCGTCCACCGTCCCCGCTACGACGATTGGAGCCTGCCCAAAGGCAAGCTGTCCGACTTGGAGAGCCTGCCGGCCTGCGCGGTGCGGGAGACGTTCGAGGAGTCGGGCGTCCGGGCCCGGCTGGGCATGCCGTTGGACCAGGTCGGCTACGAGGTTGGCGCGGGCGACAAGACGGTCGCCTATTGGCGGGCCAGCGTCGTGAGGGCGGGGCGGCGTCCCAAGGGTGACGAGGTGGACAAGATCCGCTGGCTGCCCGCCTCCAAAGCGGTGCTCAAGGCCAGCTACCCCGAAGATCCCGGTTTGATACGCCAGGCGCTGGCGATGCCTTCGACCACGGCCCTGATCGTCGTGCGGCACGCCAAGGCGGTGGCCCGCGACGGCTGGCGGAGGGTCGACTGGTTGCGGCCCCTGGCCGAGAAGGGCGCGGCGCAAAGCCGTCGGCTGGTCGCCTTGCTGGCGGCCTACGGGGTGGAGGAGTTGGCGTCGTCGCCGTCGGCCCGCTGCCTTCAGACGCTGCGTCCCTACGCCAGGCGGCGAGGCCTGAAGATCACCCAACTGCCGCCGCTGTCCGAGGAGGGTTACGCCGCCGACCCGGCTGGGGCGCCGGCGGCCATGGCGGAACTGATCCGGCGAGTTGTCGCCTCGCGCCGCCCGCTGGCGGTTTGCGGACACCGGCCCGTTCTGCCCGCCATGCTGGCCGCCTTGGGCGTGCC
>JAISUF010000017.1 GCA_031272195.1 Propionibacteriaceae bacterium | reverse complement strand
CTTCCGGCGCAGGACTACGCCGAGCTCAAACTCGTCGCGGCCGCGGGCGGACGCGGCTCATCAATGACCGCCATCGTTCGCCGTCTCGTCCACGAGTACCTGGCCTCCAGCGAGGATGCGGCAGACTTGGCGCTCGTCGCCGAGCGCGCCAGAGACAACTCCCCGTCGTTGACCTCCGAGCAGGTGGATAAACTCCTCGCGGAACGCCGCAAGGCGCGCCAGTGAAGCAAGGCGGCAGAGCGCTCGCCGTTCAGTGGAAAGCCGGAGCCGTGCAAGACCTCCTGGAGCTGGACGAAGCAGACGAGCAACTGGCGGGCGCGGCCCGAGCAGCGGTCGACGACCTTGCGAACTGCCGCCAGACCGGCAAAGCGCTCGGAGCCAGAGAGACCACCGGAGACCTTTCCGGCCTGTACCGGCTCAGGTTCGACTTGCCGGACCACAAGCCGCGCCGCTATCGCGTGGTTTTCGAGATCCCCGACGCCGAACACCCGGTGCCCTCAGCTTGAGCACTCCCTCGACCAGCTCCACGCCGGAGACCAACTCGTACTCATCAGCCTCGACCGCCTCGGACGCTCCATGACACGGGCGCGAAGAAGGATGGCCCCCTGCCGCTGGCCAAGCGCGCCGATCAGGCAGGGGCCAGCGTCGGCTCGCAGGGCTGGCGGCATTCGGGGCATTCGTCGGCCAAGGCCCGCCCGGCCAGCAACTCGTCGTCCAACATTTGACGGCGGTGGCTGAACCACGACACCAGGATCGGCGTCAGCGCGCCCACCCAGGCCAGCGGGGCGGCCAGGCAGACGCCCAGGAAGCCGAAGCGCGTCACCAGCAGCAGACCGGCCGCCGCCCGCAGCACCAGCTCCATGCCGCCGGCCAGAGTCGGCACGAAGGTCGCGCCCAGGCCTTGGATGGCGTTGCGCAGCACGAACAGCGTCGCCAAGATGGCGTAGAGCCCGGCGTTGATGACGAGGTATTGGTGGGCCATGCCGACGACGGCCCGCTCGCCCTCGCCGACGAACAGGCCGACGATCTGCGTCCCGCCGAGGGTGATGACGACGCCGACCAGCGCCGCCACCCCCCACGTCACCAGAAGTGTGCGGAAGACGCCGACGCGGATGCGGCGCCATTGGCCCGCTCCGCGGTTCTGGGCCACGTAGGTGGAGACGCCCAGCCCGAAGGACGCCAGCGGCTGGACGGCGAATTGGTCGACGCGCAGCGCCGCCGTGGCGGCCGCCACCCCTTCGGTGCCCAACCCGTTGATGGCGTATTGCAGGACGAGCGCGCCGACGGCGATGGTCGACATCTGGAAGCCCATCGTCAGGCCCATGCGGACCGACTCGCCGAACTCGTCGCGGCGCAGCCGGAAGTCGGCCCTGCCCAGCCGCAGCAGGGGCATCTTCTTGGCGATCAGCACCAGGCAGGCCGCCACCGACACCAGTTGGGCGACGACTGTGGCCAGCGCCGCCCCGGCCACGCCGAAGCCGCAGCCGCCGACGAAGACGACGACCAGCCCGGCGTTCAGCAGGCAGGCGACGATCAGGAAGATCAGCGGGGTGCGGGAGTCGCCCAGGGCGCGGATGGCGGCGCTGAGGAAGTTGAACGCCATCGTCACCGGCGCGCCGGCGAACAGCACCGACAGGAACGCGATGGAGCTGGCCATCAGCTCCGACGGCGTGGCCATCAGCGTCAGCAGGCCGCGGGCGAAGACCGTCCCGATCAGGACGACGGCCGCAGCGATGCCCGCCGAGGCGATGACGCCGGCCGCGACCGACCGCCGCATGCGCTCGAAGTCGCCGTTGCCGAAGGCCCGGGCGATCGGGATGCCGAGGCCGTTGGCGGCGCCGAGGGTGAAGCCGATGAGGAGGAATTGCAAACTGCCCGACGCGCCGACGGCGGCCAGCGCCTCGACGCCCAGCATCCGCCCGACGACGGCGGCGTCGGTGAAGGCGTAAAGCTGTTGGAACATGTTTCCGACCAGCAATGGCAGCGTGAAGCCCACAATCAGGCGGGTCGGCGGGCCGGCGGTCAGGTTCTTGGTCATGGCGGCAGTTTCTCGGACGCACCCGCGTCCATGGTTGGTGTGGATTCGCCGCGCGGAGTCTGTGTGCCAGCCCGGAGTCGGCGTAAGCCATCCTATCACTGGAATCGCTTCCAGCAACTCGCGTCCACACGTTGTCCGCAGCCCGCCCGCCCATCCCGCGCCCAATCGCATGGGCCGCCGCGTCGACGGCAGGAAGATGCCGTCCCGTCCACCCCCCCGAACACAGGCGCCTGGGCCGCTGCGGCACTCGGCCGCGCCCGCCCGGCGGCGTCTGCGGGGCCGCTGTGATCGAATTGTGATGGATTTCTGCAGGCCTTGTCGCGACGGTGTGGGTTGGCGCAGTCCGGTGGGCCCCCAGGAGCCAAACAGGGGCGGCCCCAATCGGAGCCGCCCCTGACTTGCTTGGTTGGCGGGGATCAGAAATCCATGCCGCCCATGTCGCCGCCGCCTGGCGGCATGGCCGGGGCCTTCTCGGGCTTGTCGGCGATGACCGCTTCGGTGGTCAGGAAGAGCGCCGCGATCGAGGCGGCGTTCTGCAGCGCCGAACGGGTCACCTTGGCCGGGTCGATGATGCCCGACTTGACCATGTCGACGTACTCGCCAGTCGAGGCGTTCAGGCCCTGGCCGGCTTTCAGGCCGGAGACCTTCTCGGCCACCACGCCGCCCTCCAGGCCGGCGTTGACGGCGATCTGCTTCAACGGGGCCGCGCAGGCGGTCAGCACGATCTGGGCGCCGACAGCTTGGTCGCCCTCCAGCTTGTCCAGCTTGACCGACGAGGCGGCCTGCAGCAGGGCCACGCCGCCACCGGGCACGATGCCCTCCTCGACGGCCGCCTTGGCGTTGCGGACGGCGTCCTCGATGCGGTGCTTGCGCTCCTTCAACTCGACCTCCGTGGCCGCGCCGACCTTGATGACGGCCACGCCGCCGGCCAGCTTGGCCAGCCGCTCCTGCAGCTTCTCGCGGTCGTAGTCGGAATCGGAGTTGTCGATCTCCTTGCGGATCTGGTTGACCCGCCCGGCGATCTGCTCGGCGTCGCCGCCGCCGTCGATGATCGTCGTCTCGTCCTTCGTGACGCGCACCGACCGGGCGTGGCCGAGCAGGTCGAGCGTCACCTGGTCGAGCTTCAGGCCGACCTCCTCGGAGATCACCTGGCCGCCGGTCAGGATGGCGATGTCGCCCAGCATGGCCTTGCGGCGGTCGCCGAAACCGGGAGCCTTGACGGCCACCGACTTGAACGTGCCCTTGATCTTGTTGACGATCAAGCCGGCCAGCGCCTCGCCGTCGACGTCCTCGGCGATCACCAGCAGCGGCTTGCCGCCCTGGATGACCTTCTCCAGCACCGGCAAGAGGTCCTTCAGCGAGGAGATCTTGGAGTTGACGATCAGGATGTACGGATCGTCCAGCACCGTCTCCATGCGCTCGGCGTCGGTGACGAAGTAGGCCGAGATGTAGCCCTTGTCGAACCGCATGCCCTCGGTCAGCTCCAACTCCAGGCCGAAGGTGTTGGACTCGTCGACCGTCACGACGCCTTCCTTGCCGACCTTGTCCATGGCCTCGGCGATGATCTCGCCGACGGACGAGTCGGCCGCCGAGATCGACGCGGTAGCCGCGATCTGCTCTTTGGTCTCGATGTCGACGGCCTGCTTGGCCAGTTCCTCGACGATGGCGGCGGTCGCCTTCTCGATGCCCTTCTTCAGCTCGATCGGGTTGGCGCCGGCGGTGACGTTGCGCAGACCCTCGCGGACCATCGCCTGGGCCAGCACGGTGGCGGTCGTCGTGCCGTCGCCGGCCACGTCGTCGGTCTTCTTGGCGACCTCTTTGACCAGCTCGGCGCCGATCTTCTCGTAGGGGTCTTCCAGTTCGATCTCTTTGGCAATGGACACGCCGTCGTTGGTGATCGTGGGAGCGCCCCACTTCTTCTCCAGCACGACGTTGCGGCCCTTCGGGCCCAGCGTCACGCGCACGGCGTCGGCCAGCGTGTTCATGCCACGCTCCAGGCCCCGGCGCGCCTCAACATTGAATTCAATCAGTTTTGCCATCCGGCAATCCCTTTTCGTCTAGTTCGGGGCCTGAGCCCCTGGTGGACTGTTGTTCGCCGATGCCCGCGACGGACGGCCCGCAGGGGGCCTCATCGGTAGCACTCTCGCGGTGAGAGTGCTAACTCATGTTTAGCACTCAACCCCTGAGAGTGCAAACCGCCGCGAAACCGCCACCGGCCCGCGTCGGCGACAACCCCTTCCCCTAACAACGTCGCCTCGGCCGACCGGCCCCGTCTCAGCCCCGACCCGAGGATCGGTTCGACGCCTGGCCGCGACGCTAGGATTGAGCCACGCGGCGCCACGGCGGTGCCTGTTCGGGAGAGGGAAACCATGGGCATGTCCACCCGGTTGG
>JAISUF010000208.1 GCA_031272195.1 Propionibacteriaceae bacterium | reverse complement strand
TTGTTGGGCACGACGACGTCGGCCTGGTCGAGCCAGGAGGCCAGTTCGTCGCCGCTGGCGATGCCCGCCTGGCCGGCGAAGTAGCGCCGGTAGTGGGCCAGCCCGTAGGCCTCGTGGGAGGTGTTGCGCCAAGCCCAGTAGAGGCCGGTCAGCTCGCAATAAGTCTGGTTGCGCCCGGAGATGTTGTCGCCGGTGTCGTCGCCGGTGATGCCGAGGTCGGCCTCAGACAGCGCCCGACCGACCTGGACGGGCAGGTAGGCGGGGTCGTCGGGGAATTGGTACGGCTTGTGGGCGGCCACGAAAACTTGCAGGTCCATGTTCCTCCCGCCTTCGGCTTGCGCTGCCCATGGCAGCCTCCAACCCCCAGCATATGGTCCAGCGGCGGGCAAGGCGGCCAACCTGGCGTCATTCGCCGGATCCGCGGGGCCACACCCATTCCCCGCGCCGTGAGCCGCCCATTTCTCCGGGCCGCGCCACCGCTCGTCGCGCTGAAGCCGCGCCGCCCCAGTCGCGGCGCCGCAGCCGCCGGGCACAGCTTGGCTGTGGGCGGGGCCGCTACACTTGACGCGGGAGTCGGCAGGCGCGGGGTTTGGCGGCTTCCGCAAGCGCTCGGGGCAGGCAGGAAGGACTCAGGTGTTGAAACAGTACCCGCCGGACAACCGGGTCCTGCAATACTCCTACGGCGGGCGTTTCCTGTCCGGTATCGACACCTACCTGCTGGAGGCCTATCGGGCCCTCGACCACGACCGCGTCCAATTCGACTTCCTGTTCCGCTACGAGAATCCGCTCGGCCCGGTGACGAAAGAGCTGGGCGCCAGCGGGGCCCGCGTCTACTCTTTGGACGTGCCCGAGCAGGCCAACCCGTTGGTGCGCCACTTCTTGGAGATCCCCAGGCTGTGGGCGTTCTTGAAGACGCACCGCTACCGCGTCGTCGAAATCAACATGAGTTCGCTGTTCATCTGCTTGCAGTGCGCCTTCATGGCGATGGTTTTCGGGGCCAAGGTGCGGATCGTCCACTCCCATGACGCGGTCGCCTCCGAGGCCGTCTACAAGCACCTTCTGAAGCGGGCTTTCACGCCGCTGTTGGACGTCGTCGGCAACGAGTTCTGGGCCGGCTCGTCGGACAGCACGGCTCAGTACTTGTTCACCCGCCGGACTTTCGAGCAGCACCGCTACACGGTGGTGCGCAACGGCATCGACGCCGCCAAGTTCGCCTACGACCCGGTGGCGCGGGCCGAGCTGCGGGCGCAGTTGGGGCTGGGCGACAGCCTCGTCGTGGGGCAGGTCGGCCGTTTCACAAAACAGAAGAACCACCGCTTCAGCCTGCTGGTGTTCCGCGAGCTGCTGCGGACCAATCCCGACGCCAAGCTGCTGCTGGTCGGCGACGGTGTGACGTTCGCCTCGACGCGCGAGCTGTGCTCCCAGCTGGGCTTGGACGATTCGGTGACGTTCCTCGGGGCGCGCGACGACGTGCCCCGGCTGTTGAGCGCCATCGATGTCATCATCGCCCCGTCGCGTCACGAGGGTTTCGCGATGGGCTCCCTGGAGTGGCAGTGCTCGGGCCTGCCGTGCCTGGTGTCGGACGCCTTCCCGCGCGAGGTCGACATCACCGGACGGGTCAAGTTCATGGCCCTGGACGAGCCGCTGACCGAGTGGGCCGCCGCCTTGGCCGCCCCGTCGACCAAGGACCGCTCGACTGGCGCCGACGAGGTGCGGGCGGCCGGCTACGACCGTCAAACCACCGCCGAGTGGCTGCAGCGGCGTTACGCCGAACTGTTCGCCCGGCAGGGTTTGGCGGCATGACGCCGAAGGCCGCGGGCGTGGCCGGCGATGTCCGCAACGCCGTCCGTCGCTTGGGGTCGTTCAACGCGCACGTCAACCGGGGCCTCAACGCCGCCTTCGAACGCTTCGGCAAACGCGCCTACGTCGAGCTGGTCGAGTTGGGGGAGCGGGAGGATTCGATCGCCGATGTGGCCGGTCTGCGGGCCATCCGGGAGCGGATCGCCCGCGACGGCATCGAGTTGCGCTATCCGAACCGCCTGCGCTCGGCCGCCCGTATCTACGGCATCAAACCGGCGCTGTTCGGCGACGCCGCGGAGGCCGCCGACACGCCGGCCGTCGAGCACGGCCTGTTCCTCGGCGACTACACCTACCCCCAGGACACCGTCTATTCGGCCCCGATGACCTGCGCCACTTTCAGCCCGTTCCGCCGCGTGGCCATCCACAAGCGCCAAAGCCAGCCGGTGTTCTGCGTCGGGCCGTACGTCGGCTACGCCGAGCCGTATTACGACCGGGCCCGCACGGCGGCCGAGAAGTGGGCCTTGGGCCGCACGCTGCTGGTCTACCCGAGCCATTCGACCGAGGACTCGGCCATGCGCCACGACCCGCAGCGGTTCGCCTGGGTGGAGAAGGCGGCGGCCGGCTTCGACTCGGTGCTGGTCAGCGTCCACTGGTGGGATTTGACCGAGCCCTACGTCGACCAGCTCGTCGCGGCCGGCTATCGCGTGGTCAGCTCTGGTATGACGCACGACCGCCGTTTCCTGTCGCGCCAGCGGACCACGCTGGAGCTGGCGGACGCCGTCGCCGGGGACGGCATCGGCACCCACGTCGGCTACGCTGTGGCGCTGGGCAAGCCGTTCGCGTTCACCGGGCGGCGAGCGGACGCCGTCGTCGCCCGCCGGACGCGCGACGAGCGCCTCGACGCCGAACAGGCCCGCGTGCACGAGACGATCGTCGCCGAGCTGGAGGCGGCGTTCGCCCATCCCGACGGGATCGGCCCCGAGCAGTTGGCGGCCGCCAACAAGTATTGGGGCTTGGACCAGCTCAAGACGCCGCAGCAGTTGGCCGACATCCGCGCCATCACCGCCGACTTGCTGGCCCACACCCGCGGCTTCGTCGGGCTGGTGCCCGCCGCCGCCCGCCGCCTGCTGGCGCGCTATCGGGCGGACTTCCCCAGCCGGGCCGAGCTGTTGGCGGACGCGATGCCGGCAGAGCGGGCTTAGGGGGTGCGTCGCCACGTCACGCCAGCTTGTCTTGCGCCTGATGACGACGGGCCTGCGCTTCGTCACGCTGCTGTCCAAGTCGGTGCTGGTGTTCGGCTTGGCGTTTTGGCTGACGCCCGCCGACGTCGCCGCCTACGGCTTGGTGGCGGCCTATTCGGGGCTGGCGACGTACCTCGTCAACGCCGATTTCTACTCCTATTCGACGCGCCTGATCGCCAAAGGCGAGCGTTCCACCTGGGCCGCCACGCTGCGCGGACACGTCCAATTCCTGATCGTCCAAACCGGCCTTTTTCTGCTGGTGACGACGCCGATCTGGCTGTTCACCGACCTGGCGGCCGGCCAGTTCGGCTGGGTTGTGGTCTTGGCGATCATCGAGGCGCTGGGCCTCGACCTGGCCCGCATCTTGACGGCGATGGGCTCGCCGTTCTTCTCCAACGTCGTGCTTTTCGTCCGCGCCGGCACGTGGCCGCTGCCGCTGCTGCTGGCCGTCTGGCTGGTGCCGGGACTGCGGTCGGTGCAGACGGTCTTCGTCGTCTGGCTGGTGTTGGACGCGCTGGGCGTCGGGCTGGGCGTCGTCGGCATCTGGCGCAAACGGCTGGTCGGCTGGCACACCCGCCTGGGCTGGCCGTGGTTCCGGCGCGGCATCAAGATCGCGGCGACGTTCTTGTTCGCGACGCTGATGCTGCGGGCGCTGTTCAGCATCGACCGCGAGTTGGTGCTGCGCTTCGCCGGGGAGAACCGCGTCGCCGCCTACACCGTCTACGCCGGCGTCGCCCAGGCGATGACGGCTCTGCTGGAGGCGGGCGTCTTCTCCTACACCTATCCGGCCCTGCTGCGGGCCCACGCCACCGCCGACCGCCAAGCCTATTCGAAGGCCCTGGTGGCGATGGCTCGCGGGGTGGCCGTGGTGGTGGCGTTCTTCGCCGTCTGCGCCGTCATTCTGCTGCCGATCCTGCTCGGCTACATCCCCAACCCGACCTACCGCTCGTTCTTGGGCGACTTCCACATCCTGCTGGCCGCCCAAGCGGTCTACAACCTGTCGATGATCCCCCACTACGTGCTCTACGCCGGCGACCGCGACCGCTGGATCGTCGCCTCCCACGTCGTCGCCTTCGCCGGCTTCCTGGCCGGGTCGTTCGGCCTGCACGCCCTCGGCGTCGACGCCGCCGTCCCCTGGGGCGTCCTGGCTGGTTTCGCCGCCATGCTCTGCGTCAAACTCCTCGGAGTCGCCAAGTCCGGCGGCTGGAACCCCGTGCCCGCAGTGGCCGAGGTTGGGTGATTCGGTCGCGGAGCACCGCGCCTTGTGGGTGTGGCGCGACGCCGGGATAGGCCTTGAGGCGGGCAAGGCGGTAACGGTTTGATAACGAACTTGGCCGAGTTGCTTGACTGGGGTGTGCCCGGCCTGAGCAGGACGGCGACCGGTGGGGTGCTGTCTGCATATGTCGTTGCCAAGATATATGCAGAAACACTAGTGTTAGCTGCACATGGGATGCCATCGTTTGTGCAGAAAGGTTGGCTGATGCGGTCGTTCGACTATGGGTTTCTCAAGAGCGGGAGAGTGCCGGCCGGGTTGCTTGGCCTTGTGGCCGCCATCGCCGAGGCGCGCGAGCGGCAGCGGGGACGTGGGCGGGAGTTCGGCGACGCGCTGTCTGGCCTGGAGCGCATCGCGCGCGTCCAGTCGGTCGGCACGTCGAACGCCATCGAGGGGATCGTCACCAGCGACGCCCGCCTGCGCGCCCTGGTTCAGGGGCGGGCCGAGCCGCTGGACCAGGACGAGTTCGACATCGCCGGATACCGCGACGCTCTGGCGCTGGTCCACGAAGGACGCGGCGCCCTCGATGTGACCGAGGACACCATGCGCCGTCTGCACGAAACCATGCTGGCGTACGGGCCTGTTCCGGGCGGGTCGTACAAGCAGACGGATAACGCCGTCCTCGAGATCGACGCCGTCGGCAGCCGCCGGGTCCGGTTCGCGCCCGTGCCAGCGGCCGAGACGCCCGAGGCCATGGCCCAACTCGTCTTGGCCTACCTGGACGCCCGCAGTGGCCAAGGGGTCGACCCATTGTTGCTGGCGCCGTGTTTCATCCTCGACTTCCTGTGCGTGCATCCATTCCTCGATGGCAATGGACGGGTTTCACGCCTCCTGACGCTGGTGGCGCTCTACCAGGCCGGGGTGGACGTGACTCGCTACGTCTCCTACGAGGCCGAGATCAACCGCACCCGTGAGGAATACTACGAGGCGTTGCGGGCCAGTTCGGTCGGTTGGCACGAGGGCGCCAACGACTATTTCCCGTTCCTGCAATACTCGTTGCGCGCCATCGTGGCTTGCTACAGGGAACTCGACCGCCGCCTGGCCGGCATCGGGCCAGGCCGGACGACCAAGAAAGACCGGGTCCGTGCGGCCGTGCTGGCCCATCCGGTGGCCATACGCAAATCCGAACTGGCCGACCTCTTACCCGATGTCAGCCCGACCACGATCGAGGCGGCCCTAGGCGAACTCGTCCGCCAAGGAGTGGTCGTCAAGACGGGCGCGGGCCGGGCCACGGCCTACGCGGCACCCGACGCGAGTCGGACTCCCGCAGCGCCCAATCAACCCGACTTGCCGTCTCAATCCAGCCCAAGGTGACCCGAGTCGCCGGCAGCGACTGGGAGCGCCTCTCAGCTGGCGAAGACGACTCGGTTGCCGGCCCGCAGCGTGGCGGGGCGGTGGAAGCAGACGGGTTTGAGCGACCATTGGGCGGCGATGGCGGATTCGGCGACCATGGCGGCTATCAGCATCAGCGTCAGGGGTTTGACGAGGAAGTAGGAGTCGCCCATCAGCAGCAGGTTGGAGACGACGTTTTGCAGGAACGCCCCGGCGATGGCCAAGCCGACGAAGTCCAGCGCGGCGATCTTGCGGCACAGGTGGCGGGCGAATACGCCGTAGCCCAAGCCCAGCGCGACTTGGACGGGGATGGCCGCCACGGGGCCGAACGACGCCATCGTCACCGCCGGGAAGCCGGCCGTGAAGCGGACGCCGGCCTCGCGCAGCTCGGTGACGATCCACTCCGGGGAGACGTCGTACATCAATTGGATCAGGCCGCCCGGCGCGGACGGCTCGTTGTTGGGGCGCAGGAACAGCGACGGGTCGGCGGCCAGCGTGTGGTTGACGTTCATGCCCAAGTCGACGCCGTAGAAGACGTGGCCCTGCAAGGCCAGTGTGCGCTGCAAGACTTTGCCGAGGGCGTCCTCCAGCGTCAAGTCGTTCAACACCATATAGCCGGTCAGGACGGTGGCGAACAGGCCCGCGCCGACCAGGATGACGACTAGCGCGCCCTTCAGCCGGGAACCGGCGACCCGCCGCTTCATGGTTTGGGCCAGGAAGAACGCGGTAGCCGCCAGCAGCGCCCCGAAATAAGGGCCGCTGAACTTGTCGGAGTAGAGGAATTGGACCACCCACAGGCCGCCGAACACTACTAGCGGCTTGACCGACCGCCGCACCGCCAGCACCAAGCCGAGCATCATCGTCACGATGGGCACCAGATAGGTCAGGCGTTTCAAGTCGGGCAGCGCCCCCCAGTAGGCGAAACGGTCGACGGCGCCCAACAGCGGGAAGCCGTTGACAAGGCCTTGCAGCAGCAAGGCGGCCGCGATGGCGGCGATCGACGCCCACACGTACATCCGGAAGCGTCCTGTGCGCAGGCTGAACGGCGGGGCGGCCGTCGCCTGGTCCCAGCGGCCCGTCAGGGTCTTGTGCAAGTCGGCCAGCAGGCCTGGGCTGCGCAACACCAGCCAGATGCCGAACAGGAACGGCAGCGTCATCAGCCCCAGCCGCGACACCGAATTGGTGGCCACGCCGTAGGCGTCCTGTTCGGAGATGTAGATGCCCGTCTCGATGTAGCGGATCGAGCCGGCCACCCAAATCCATTGGACGATGAAGAGGATCGAGGCGAAGAAAGCTAGTTTCGAGGCCCGCCACAGCAGCAACGGCACGAGCAGCGTCACGAGCATCGAGACGGTGCTCCAGGCCGAGTCGTCGCTGCGCGAGGCCAGCGCGAAATAGACGAACGCCGCCGCCCAGAACAGCCCCTCCCACAACAGCGGATGCCGGGCGGACTGGCCGTCGGCGAAGGCGATCAGGCGGCCGGGGGCCGACTCGGCCAAGACCGGGCCGAAGTCACCGCGCGTTGCCACGACCAAAGGATACCGTGCCGATCGCCGAGGGTTGATTCGAGGGTGGGCGACGACGGGGCGAGCGGTGGTGGAGCACAGACAGGAGTGTCTCCCTCGGTGGCGCGTGGGCGCCGCGCGGCGGGCACCTCAGAGGGCGAGGGTCGGCTGATCAACCGTTCATCTTGCGCGACCAGGCTTCGGCGTCGGCGATGCCCTGTTCGAGGGTGCGGGTGGCGCGCCAGCCCAGGACGCGCGCGGCCTTGTCGGCCGAGGCGCAGGCGCCGGCCACGTCGCCGGGGCGCGGACCGGCCGTGCGGACCTCCAAGTCGGGGCAGGCCGCCTTGCGGAAAGCCTCGACCAGCTCGAACACCGTCGTCCCCCGGCCGGTGCCCAAGTTGACGACGTCGTAGCCGGGGCCGAGGGTCGGTCCGGCCATGACCTCGTCGAACCGCTCCAGGGCGGCGACGTGGGCCAGCGCCAGATCCCAGACGTGGACGTAGTCGCGCAGGCCGGAGCCGTCGCGGGTGGGCCAATCGGTGCCGGTGACCGTGAACGGCTGGCGCTGCTGCTTGGCCCGCAGCAGCATGCCGAGAACGTGCGTCGGGTTGGGCAGTTGCAGGCCGGTGCGCAGCGAAGGATCGGCGCCGACCGGGTTGAAATAGCGCAGCGCGATCACCTTCAGGCTGCTGGCTTTGGCGGTGTCGGCCAAGATCCGCTCGACCATCTGCTTGCTGGCCGCATACGGGCTGCCGGGGGCCAACGGGGCCTGCTCGTCCACCACCAGCGTCTCGCTGGGGGCGTACATCGCCGCCGTCGAGCTGAACAGCACCCGCCGGCAGTCGGCCCGCAGCAACTCCTCGGCGAGCGTGACGACCTTGGCGACGTTGTTGCGGTAGTACTTCAACGGCTCGGCGACCGATTCCGGTACGACGATGCTGGCCGCGCAATGGGCGACGGCCCCGATGCCGGGATGTTCGGCGAAGACGCGGCGCAACAGGGCGGCGTCGCCGTAATCGCCCTCGTAGAAGGCGAAGCGCTCGCCGAAGGAGCGCAGGCCGGTGGACAAGTCGTCGAGGATGACCGGCCGCAGGCCGGCGTCGGAGCAGGCCGAGGCGATGGTCGAGCCGATGAAACCGGCCCCGCCGGTCACCAACACTTCGCTGAATGCAGTCATCACCGCTCCCTTGGCTGGTCGGGTTGGGCGTCGCCGCTGGTCAGGTTGGCGACAACAGTCTGGCCGGGTTGGGCGAGCCGCTCGGGGCGTCCGGCGTCGTCGATGGTCGATTGGGTGGGCTGGCCCGGCTTGGAGGCGCCCTGGGCGGTGAATTGAACCAGGGCGGCGTTGACCGTCCCCGTCAGGTGGTCGAGGTCTTGGCGGGCCAGCGCCAGTTCGGCGCGGGCCTGGTTGGAAGCGGCTTTCAACTCGTCGGACAGTTGGCGTTGGCGTGACGCCAGGCGCCGGCCGAGGAGGCCAACCTGCCACCCGAGCCAGCCGACCCCGATGGCGAACAGCGCCACGACGGCGGTGGCGAAGGGGTTGTGCCAAGCCAATTGGGCCAACACGCCAAGGGCGAAAGCGCCCGCGAACCCGGCGGCGGCCGTAATCACTCGAATCCTCATTGCCCTCCCTGCGTCGGGGCGTCAGACTATACTGGCTGGCTGTGACGGTCCCGGCCACATTATCAGACCCCCCGTTGCCAGGCGCGTCCAACCCACCCCCGGTTGGTGGATCTGCCGGGGCTGCCCCGAATCGCCAAACCGCCTCGACCGACAGCGAAGGGCGCGCCAGCGGTGTCGCGCCTTCGAGCCAGACTGCGGACGTCGTCGTAATCGTCTATGACGCCGGAGCCGACGTCGTCGAGGTCGAACGCCAGCGGACGGCCGCCTCGCTGGCCCGCCAAACCCTGGAATCGTCGCGGTTCGCCGTCGTGGAGCTGGGCGACCTGGAGCTGGCCGCGCTCCCGGCCCAACTGCCGCCCTGGGCCTGCCTGGTGGCGGCGGGCGACGAGCTGGACCCGCCGCTGCTGGAGGCGTTGTTGGCGAGTGCCCACCCCGGTTGCGTGACGCTTGGCTACACCGCTCTGACAACGCCAGACGGCTCTAGGGCAGGCTTCGACCAGGCCTTGAACCGACTGATTGGGGTGGCGGCCCCGACTGGTGGCGAAGGGGTGGTTGCCGTGGGCGGCGGCGAGGGGGCGGCGCCCCCGGTCGACGCGGGACCGTCGTCGCGCGTCGTTGGCCAGCTGCCGCCCTTCGTCCACGGCTGGCTGCTGCCGTCGTCATGGCTGCTCGAAGCCGCCGCCGAACTGGGCTCCGGCCCGACGGGAGCTGCCGCCGAAGCGGGTCGCGGGTGGAGCGAACCGTCCGCCGAAGCGGGTCCGGGCGGGCGCGAACCGGCCGCCGAACCAGGCGGGCTCACCGCGACGGATCTTTGGCGGTGGATCAAGACGCGCCGCTCGCCCGCCCTGGCGGCCTGCCCGCCGACGGCTGGGGCCGTCTACCGGAGTCGCCGCCTGCCGACGGCCGTCTCGCAAGTCGCCGACGAGCTGGCCTGGCGCGGCTCCGAGCGGCTGCTTCGTCCCAGCAAGGAGACGCCCGCCACGCGCCTGCAATACGTCGCCTCCGAGTTGAACCACGCCGCCGCCGAGACGCTGGCCGTGTCGTACGCCTTTGCGCCGTTCATGGACACCGCCGGGATCGTCGCCACCAAACGCATGATGGCCAAAGGCGCGCCCTTCGACGCCGTGTCGCATTCGGTGCGGGCCCACGTCAAACAGGACGCCGGGCTGCTCGGACTCGTCCAGGACACCCTCGGACACCTCTACCGCACGCTGGGGCCGGCCGACCCCGCCGACACGCCTGGCGTGGACGAGTTCGCCCGCCAGTCGATGTTGGCCATCCAGCCGCGCCTCGACGCGCGCGGGCCGTATCGCCAACTCTATTCGCGCGCCCAGTGGCCGGCCTCGAATGTGGTGGCGGCGCTGGTTAAGGCGCGTTTTCCGCAGACTTTCTGGCAGGCCGAGTTCTCCGACCCGCTGCTGTTGAACATGGTCGGCGAGGAGCGCCAGGCCGATCGGGCGCCCATCGCCTGCGCGGCCGAAATCGACGCCGCGATCAGGCGGGCAGGACTGCCTGTGACCACCAGCCAGAACTATTTCGAGTGGGTGGAGGACATCGCCTTCGCCCTGGCCGACGAGATCGTCTTCACCAATCCCAACCAGCGCGACTTCATGCTGTCGCGGTTGGAGCGCTCGCGCTCGGAACTGGCCGCCAGAGGACGGGAGCTGGCCCGCGTCAGCGAGCATCCGACGTTGCCAGCGGCCTATTATCGGATGCGTCGGGCACCCATCAAACTGCCGCCGGGACGGACGAACATCGGCTACTTCGGCAATTTCTACGCCACCCGCAGCGCCGACGACCTGCTCGGGCCGCTGTCCCGGCTGGCGCCCGCCGCGCGCCGGCGTCTGGCCCTGCACATCTTCACCGAGAAGCCGAAACGGGTCCGCGAGACGCTCGCCGAGGCGGGCCTCGACGACTGCGTGTTCGCTGCCCGGGCGTTGCCGTATTTCGAATTCTTGAACGCCTGCACCCGCATGGACTGGCTGGTCATGGCCGACGCCCACGTGCGCGGCGTCTACCCGCTGAACCCGTATCTGCCCTCCAAGTGGAGCGACTATCGCGGCTCGGGCACGAAGGTCTGGGCGATGACGGAGGACGGCTCGATCTTGTCGGGCAAACCCCTCGACGCCGCCACGCCGCTAGGCGACGACGACGCCACCGTGGCCATGTTGGAACGCCTGGCCGGCGATCCCGGCGGCGCGTAGTCAACTCGGCGAACTGGCGTCTCCTCCGCCCGCGGCCCGTTCCACTCGTGGTCGGCCTGGCGTCAAGCAAAGCCTCATGTCAGTGGGCTGGCCGTGCGTGTGCTGGCCGTCCCCGCTGCGCCGACGGTCACGTCGCGGACGCTCGCCTGTTTGGCCGGGGGACCGCCCAGCCTCCCCGGCGTCCGGCTTGGGCCGTGCCAAAATGGCTTGCGAGTTTGGAGGACGACGATGGACGTTGGCGGGGCGCGCCGGGCGCTGGGCCGGGGGCGGGCCGTCGCGCGGCGTCTGGTGCGCGACGCCGAATATCTGGCCCGGCGCGGACTTGCCTTCGCCGGCCAGGCCGACGGGCTGGTCAGCGTCCTGCTGCGCGTCGACCCCTCCGACAAGCGCCGACTGGGGCAAGCCGTCGACGGATGGCTGAAACAGGACTACCGCCTGCTGGAAGTCGTCTTGATTCCCGCCGATCCGCCGTCGTCAACAGGGGTCGCGCTGGATGCCGATCCCGACTCGGGCCGGGCCGCTGCGCCAGGGGAAGCCGGTGGAGACGTGACGGGTGGCAACCTCGCGGCCCTGGCCCTCCGCGACGCCGCCCGTGGCCGGGCCCGCGTGCGGGTGGCGTCGGCGGGCGAAGCGTTGGCCGCCGCCAAAGGCGAATTCGTGATCGTCGCCCACGCCGACGAGACCGTTCGCCCCGACGCTGTTTCGATCCTGGTGCGGGCGCTGCGCCAGTCGGGTTCGGCGTTCGCCTCGGCGTCGTTCGGCTGGCTGCAGGCGGCCAAGAAGCTGCCCGCCGGGCCGGCCGTCCGGGGGGCGCACTCGCTTGGCCGACGGCATGCCCAAATCGACGACTTCCCGCAGGCGCTGGCCAATCAGGAGTTGTGGACCAGGCTGTTCCGACGCTCGTTCGTCGACTCGGCCCGGCTCCGCCTGCTGGGGGGACGCCATGACGGCAGACTCGTCGTGGCCCGCGCCCACGCGCTGGCCAGCGGTTTCGACGTTCTGCCGGACGTGCTGTTCCACCGGCCGCGCAGCGCCTCGCTGACACCGGTGGCCAACGCCGTCGGCGACGCGGCCGACCTGCGGGGACGAGCCGAGAGCGGCCTGGCCTCGCTGGGTGAGTTGCGCCAGGCCGGGCGGCTCAAGGCGGCCGAGGCCCGGTTGACCCAATTGGCCCGCGACGACATCGGCCCGGCGGTGCGCGGGCTGCCCGGCGCCGAGGACGCCTATTGGGACGTCTTGCTCGACTATTGGCGGCAGGTCGCCGACGCGGTGCAATGGGAGCGCGTGCCCAGCCATGTGGCCGGCTCGCTGTGGCTGCTGTCGCTCGGCGACCGCGGGCTGGTCGAGCGCTACCTGGCCGAGGGCGGGCAGAGCCCCCAGCTGTTGGAATGCGCCGTTGTCGGCGGTCGTCCGGCAATCAAGATTCCCTTCTTCGACGATCCGTCCGTCGCCTACCCGCCCGAGGTCGTCCAGCAGTCGGACGACCAGCTCGAATTGGAATGCCGCCTGGTGAAGACGGCCCGGCTCGGCCAGGCGCTGGAATTGTCCGGCTTCGCCTACTTGACCGGCGTCGACCCGCTCGCCCACCCCTTCCAAACCCGCGTCAGCCTGGTCGGCGACGGCTGGCGCAAGGAGCTGCCGGTCGAGGCCATCGGCATCGATCCCGTGGACGTCAGGAGCAAACATCCCTTCAACGACTACACACAATGCGGCTGGCGGGTGCTGGTCGGGACCGACGACGTGCCAGGCCAGGGGCGCTGGCAGTTGGAGGTCGAGGCGTCGGCTCTGGGGGTTTCGCGATCGCGGCGGCTGGACGACTTCACGCGCCTGGGCGGCAACGCCAACCCGCCCGTCGTCTGGGTCGGCGCGGGAATTGGGCTGACGGTCGAGCTGCCGAAGAACGGCCCCGTCGCCGTGGTGTTGGGGCCGGCGGCCGCGTCCAAGCCGGGGGAGTTGACCGTCACCCATTTCTCGGCCGACGACGAGGGCCTGACGCTGGGCGGGGTCGGCGCGAAGGCTGGCGACGCCGCCGTCGCTTTGGCCGACGACCGTCACTGGCTGTCGGCTCCGCTGGTCTGGGACGGCTTGGCCTGGCAGGCCAGCCTGCCGCTGCGGATCGACCAGCCGTTGCGCGGCGCCCACCCGCTGCCGGTTGGACGCTACCGCATCGTCTTCGAGGGCCTTGCCGCGCCCAAAGCCGGTTGGCCGACCGGAATTGTCGGCGGCACGCAGGTGGACGACCCAACCGCCGGGCCCGCCAGCGCTTCGGTCAAACCGGAGACGCCGTTCCGCCAGGCCCCGCTCGACCGCTTTCAGCCGGCCGCCCCAGCGGGGCGCGCTATCGCGGCCGACCTCGCCAACGAGCTGGCCAACGCTTTGCCGGTGCGCCGCCAGAGCGCCGATTGCCGCGTCGAATTGACCCGCGACAAGCAAGGACTCCTGCTGATCCTGCGCAGCCCGGCGCCCGACAACCCAGTCGAACAGCACCGCTTGCAGCAGCGTTACGCCGCCTCAACCGCGCCGCTGGTGGACGCCGTGGTCTTCCGCGCCTACGGCGGGGAGAAGTGCACCGACTCGGGCTTGGCCGTGCACCAGGAGCTGCTGGCCCGAGGCTGGGACGGCCCGCTCTACTGGGCCGTCAAAGACCATTCGGTGCCCGTTCCAGCAGGCGGGACTCCCGTGCTGGTCGGATCGCCTCGCTGGTACGACGTGCTGGCAACTTCCCGCTACATCGTCGACAACTGGTATCAGCCCAAATACTTCGCCAAGCGGCAAGGTCAGGTGTTCGTTCAGACTCTACACGGCTACCCCTTTAAGAGCGCGGGCTTTTCTAAATGGCGGCGGGAAGGCCGCAATAAGGTTCTATTAGAAAGGCGTCTACGTCAGTTTGGAGAATGGGATTTCCTGGTTTCGCCCGCACTGTATGCGACGCCGTTGTTGCAAGAGACGTTTCCAAGTGGCGCCGAGATTTTGGAAATCGGCTATCCGCGTAACGACATATTCTTCTCGGATGCGGCCGCAGATCTGCGCAACCGGGTTAGGTCATATTTTGGAATTGACGACGGCAATACGACGCTAATTCTCTACGCGCCGACTTTCAGGGACGAATTGATGGTATCCGCCGGATATTCTGCACAACTGGACGATTTCGGTCTGGATGACGCAATTCAGTCGCTTCCAGAAAATAGCCTGCTATTATTGCGCGGCCACGCCTTCCATTCGCGTCTGGGCGAGCGCCGACAGCTCGGGTCGCGCGTCGTCAACGTCACAGACTATCCCGAGATCACCGAATTATGCCTGGCCTCCGACGCCGCCGTGCTCGACTATTCGTCACTGCGGTTCGATTACGCCCAAACCGGCAAGCCGATGGTCTTCCTGGTGCCGGATTTGGCCAATTACGTCGGCGAGATGCGCGGCGCCCTGATCCCCTACGAGCCGACCGCCCCAGGGCCGCTCGTCAACACCTGGCCGGAAGCCTTCGCCCAGCTCTCCGATTTGGGCCGTCTGCGGGCCGACTACGCCGACGCCCGCGCCCGCTTCCGCCGCGACTACACCCCGCTAGAAGACGGTCGAGCCGCCGCCCGCCTAGTCGAGCGCGTGTTCGGTTCCGGCCCTTTCCCCGCCTGAGCCGTTGCGCGCGTGCCACAAGCGCCCGACTTCGCCAACGCCCAATCCCCGGCGGCCCTACACTGGGTGAGGTCACAGGAAGGACGTTGATGAAGACTTACGGCGTGGTGTTGGCGGGGGGCGTCGGAGCGCGGCTCGGGCTGAGCGTCCCCAAGCAGATGATCAAGGTGGCCGGGAAGACGATCCTGGAGCACACCGTCGCGTTGATGGACCGCTCGCCGCACATCGACGAGTTGATCGTCATGATCGCGCCGGGCTGGTCGGAGCAGGTGGCGACGCTGCTGGGCGACCGCTATCCGAAGCTGAGCCGCATCCTCGAGGGCGGCTCGACGCGCAACGAGACGACGCGGCGGGTGTTGGACGCTATCGCCGAGGACGAGTGCAAGATCATCCTGCACGACGCCGTCCGCCCGCTGCTCGACCAGCGGATCATCGCCGACTGCGCCAGCACTTTGGACAATTACGCCGCCGTGGACGTGGTCATCCCGTCGGCCGACACGATCGTCGCCGTCGACGACGAGGACATCATCACCACGATGCCCCAGCGCAGCCATGTCCGGCGCGGCCAAACGCCGCAGGCGTTCCGCATCTCCGTGCTGCGCAGCGCCTACGAGAAGGCCGTCGACGATCCGTATTTCTCGGCCACCGACGACTGCGGGGTGGTTTTGAAATACCGTCCCGACGTCAAGATCAAGTGCGTGCTCGGCGCCGAGCACAACATCAAGGTGACCTATCCTGTCGATCTGTTCATCGCCGACAAATTGTTCCAACTGGCCAGCCAGGACGCCCCGCACAAATCGCCTGACGAGTTGAAGGACGCCCTCCAAGGCAAGACGGTGGTGATTTTCGGCGGGTCGTACGGCATCGGCGCCGAGATCGGCCGTCTGGCCGGTGGTGCGGGCATGAATGTGGTGGCCCACGGGCGTTCAACAACCGGCGTCCACGTCGAGGACGAGACGGCCATCGCCAAAGCCCTCGCCAAGGCCGCCAAACAATTCGGCGGCATCGACGCGGTCGTTGTGACGGCCGGCGTTCTCAAGATCGGCAAGTTGGCCGAGGCCGATGACAAGACCGTCGCGGAGTCGATCCGAGTGAATTACGTCGCCCCGGTCAACGTGGCCCGAGCCGCCCACCAATATCTCAAGGCGAGCGGTGGCCACTTGATGTTCTTCACGTCGTCGTCGTACACGCGGGGCCGGGAGGACTACGCCCTATATTCGTCGTCGAAAGCGGCAGTCGTCAATTTGACGCAGGCGCTGTCGGAGGAATGGGCGTCGGAGGGCATAAAGGTGAATGTCGTCAATCCCGAGCGGACATCCACGCCGATGCGTTTCCAAGCCTTCGGCGAGGAGCCGGAGGGGACGCTGCTGCCCGCCGAGCAGGTCGCCCAGGCGGCGCTGGAGACCATCGCCTCAGACCTGACCGGCCTGGTGGTGGACGTCCGCCGCAAGGGCTGATTTGGTTGGGCGTGGCGGCTCGCTCTCGCCCCAGAGCGGAGGGCAGGCTGTGGGGTTGGCGGGTCGGTGTGGCTTCGGTGCGCGCCGCCCGCCCAGTCGGCGGCTCAGGCGTCGCTGCTGGGGCCGAATCCCAGTGTGGGCCGCCCGCCCGGCGACACCAGGAGTTTGACCGTCAAGGGGCCCTTTTGGGCGATGATGGGCGTCTGGTCGACGACGCT
Organism: Propionibacteriaceae bacterium; assembly: GCA_031272195.1. GTDB lineage: Bacteria > Actinomycetota > Actinomycetes > Propionibacteriales > Propionibacteriaceae > Propionicimonas. Next base: position 4,448 of record JAISUF010000208.1, on the reverse strand, counting down.
TTGGGCGATGCCCAGGGCGTGAGTCTTGGCTTGGCCGTCGGGAGAGGTCGCCTTGACGCGGAGCTGCCGTTTGGCGTGGCCGACAACTGCGGCTTGGTCGGGGTAGGGCAACGTGACGGCGAACTTGTCGCCGTCCAAAGCTACCGTCTCGGATTCGAGCGGCTCGTCGGCGCCACAGAAGAGCTGGAAGCCGGCTGCGGCGGCGGCCTTGCTGGCCCGTACCTGCAAGAGCAAGCCGTCGGCTGTGAAGCAGCAGCCGACCAACTCGAACTTGTCTTTGCGAGGTTTGACATCCCCCACGGCTGGCTCGACGCGGACCGCCAGCCAGGGTCCTTCCTCCCGGCTGAGGCGCGACCCGGCGAGATCCAAGGCGGGCAGGCGGGCCGCCGAGGCCCACTGATAGACGCGCGTCATCGGGCACAGGCGGGCGTAGCCGGGTACGCCGTCCACCCGGAAACCGACAGCGAAAGTGACGACGCCGCCGGGCGGGGCTCCGTCGTCATCCCCCGCTGCCAACTCGACCAACTCGGCCACCGGAACGAGCGCCGAAAAGGCCCGCTGGCGCTGCGACGGGTTGTCCGTCCAGTACGGGTCGGCCGGGCGCACGGCTGGATACGCCCGCTCGCGGCCCCGGCAACGGGCGATCAATTCCACCGACACGTCCCCGGGGGGCAGGCCGTCGAGGCTGGCCGTCCCGGCGACTTGCAGCTCGCCGGAGTCGAGCCAGCGGGCGACGCGCGCCTCCAGCCGCACGGCGTGGGCGTCGGGCCCGGCCAGGCGGTCGGCCACCGGCGTCCAGAATTCCGAACCGGGCGGACACCAACCCTCCCACAGGGGGCGTCCGGCGTTGTCCAGGTCTGGACCGACGCGGAACAGGCCCTCCTCGCGCAGCCGGACCAGCTCCTCGTGGGCGTCGCGCCGCAGCAAGTCGATCGCCAGGCGCCTGGTCGGGAAGACGAACTGCTCCACGCGCCGCCCGCCGGCCGCGTCAACCAGCTCCAAACCGCGCCGCAGCTCGGCCCAGTAGGCCTCGTCGGCCACCGAGTCGTTGTTGAGATACCAGTGCAGGTGGGTGCCGTAAACCGTCAGCAGCCAGGCGTCGCGCACTGCCTGGCCGGCCCGCTCCTCGTCGAACATCGCCAGCGTGGCCTGCCAGGCGGCGATCCGCGAGCGCACGTCCTCCACCAAGTGCTGTTGTTGGCTGATCGACGACGAGTCGGGCCGTTGGCGGTAGCCGTAGACGCTGCGCGCCAGCAGGTTGACGCCGCGCGCCCGCAGGAACAGTCGCGTGATCAACGGCTGGTCCTCGTAGGTGACGCCGTCGCGGAAGGCCGCGCCGGTCCGGTCCCAGAACGAGCGGCGGAACAGCTTGGAGGGATTGTAGAAGTTGCGGATCGCCATCGGGAACTCTTCGACGCTCGCCATGGCGCGCGCTTGTCCGTGGACGGCCGACATCCACGGCGACAGCCACTGCTTGTTCTGGTCGAAGCGGTTGAGCCCCCCGACGGCCATGTCGGCCTCGCCCAGCGATCCGGCCAGCGCCTCGACCGCGTCGGGTGGCAGGCGGTCGTCGGAGTCGACGAACGTCAAGAATTCGCCGGTCGCCGCTTTCGCCCCAACATTGCGGGCTACCCCTGGCCCGGAATTGGTTTGACTTATCACTGTGCAACGGAAATCTTCTTCGGCGGCCTGTTTGGCGATGTCAGCCGAACCGTCACTGGAGCCGTCATCCACCAACACGATGTCCAAATCGCTGTACGTCTGGGCGCGAACAGAGGCTAGGCACTCGTCTAGATAGTCGGCCACATTATAAAATGGGATGACGACGGACACCCGCCCCTTGGCCCTCGCCTTCAGCCGTCGCCGCAACGCCTTTTCCGCCCGTCCGGCCAGCCGCCGCGAACCACCGCCTTTATCAGCCACGCCCTCATGGTAGCGTCCCCGCCGAAAGCCGGGGCATTGGCGTGTGGGCGCGTCGTCCCAGCCCGGCCTCGGCCGCCCCATCCGCGCGACGAGTGGCGGGCCTCTCCCTCGCGACAGCGCAGTCCCATCTGGATCGAGCACCAAGGGGCGCATCCGGTGCGGCGCTTCCCAGCGACAGCGCAGTCCCATCCGCGCGACGAGCGGGCTTGTGCATCGCAGTTGAGCGACCGTGTTGGAGTTGGGACGCCCTTCCACAGGGTGACAGACGCAGCCCGCCGAAGTCGCTAGGCGGAGCTGGCGGTGGCGGTCGGCGGCCACCTGGGCTTCGCCAACCGCGGGCAGGGGCACGACCGAGTGGTTCAACAACTCGACTTCGGCGGCGGCATGATTTGCAGCGCTGTTGCGGCGGCCCGGCTGGCAGGCGTGGCTCTGGCTCCACGCACCCACTGGACGGGGGTCAGTGGCGCGTCAGGATCGCGCGCAGGGCGCGCAGGGTGTCGGCTGGGTCGTCCAGCTCGGAGCGCTCGTCGAGAGGCAGGCTCGCCATCGGGCTGCCCGGCTCAACGATGCCCCAGATGTTGGTGCCGACGCTGGCGTAGTCGGCGTACTTCGACGGCAGGTACGGGTTGACGCCGCCGAAGAACGCCGCGGCGCGGGTGTCGGTCACCAGCAGCCAGTCCATGGCGGCGGCGGTGGCCAGGAAATCGGCATAGCCGACCTGGGAGTGGGCGAAGACGGCGTCGGCGGCGCCGCGCAGGCGGATCTCGCCGCGGGTCGGCTGGAGCTGGTCGGCGGGCAAGAAGAGGTGTAACGCCAGCCGCCGCCGCTCGGCGGGCGGCAATTGCGTCACGGCGTTCAACACCGCGCCGATGCCGCGACCGGCGTAGAAACGGCCGAAATAGCCCAAATTGACCCGTCCGGACGCCAACGCGGCGCTGCGTCCCGAGGCGACCAGCTCGGCGGGCGCTCCCGGATGCGGCTCGACCAGCGCCACCGCCTCGACCCGCCGCGCCAAGGCCGGGTCTTTGATGGCCCGCAACATCACCGCGCGCTGGTTGGGATTGGTGAACAGCACGTGGTCGGCCAGCGCGTAGACGGCCAACTCCAGCCACTGGCCCAGATTCTCGGCGTCGCCGGGGTTGAAACCGGCACGGGCGATCGCCTCCTCGACCTCTCGGCGGATCGCCAGATTTGCCAGGTTGCCGCCGCGCTGGACGCCTTCGACCGTCACCGACAGCGGATCGGAAAACTCGGCCGTCCAATTGATGTCCGGCTGGCGCGTCTTGATCAACGCCGCCAAGGCGTGCGAGGCCGGCCAGGTGTGGCGGCTGTAAAGCTCGAAGTAGTGCCCGTGGTCGCGCTCCAACTTCTGCCAGGCCGCCACGCCCCGCTCGCAGAAGGCCGAGATGCCGCGCGCTCCCAGGAAGGCGTCACGCCCCTCCAAACGCACCAGATTGCCGCGTGACGCCTGGTCGAAGTCGCGCAAACTGGCGTCGCAGGCCCGTACCGCCGACAGGTCGTGGCAGATGACGTCGAACGGCGCCTGGGCCAAGCGCAGGCGTTTGGCGGCCGTGATGGCCGACGGGTCGTTGTAGGGCAAGTACATGTAGCAAACCGCCAGCTTGCGGGCCGCCTGGTGGTTGAAGGCCCGCAACTGGGCGGGCGTGGCGAAAGCTGAAATGCGGCTGGCCAACTCGTCCAGAATCTCGGGACGCTGATAGGCCACCCGGCCCAAATGCGTGCACTGCCCCTTGACGGCCCCCTCGACCCGCTGCCGCCAAGGCGGATACTTCTCGGCCACCTCCAGCATGCGCCGGATGACGGTGAAGCGGTCTTGGACGAAAAGGTCGTCCGAGCGCCGCGAGATCGAGCCGGTGCGGACGCTGCGATAGTAGAAGGCGTGGTCGGCCAGCGGCAGGACCGTCCCCCAGCGCACGCCATGGGCGGCCAGCCGCAGCCAGAAGACGACGTCCAGCCCGCTGAGCAGCCCCTCGTCGTAGCGGACCCGCCGGGCCAACTCGGTGGGCGCGGCCTTGCCGCCGTCGGCCTCCGTCAAGACTGGAATCTCCCAGGCCGGCACTTTCAGCCCGGCCCATTTGAACAGCGGCGCGCCGAGGTAGTGCGAGAAGTTCGGTTTGTCGCGCGAGCCGGCCGCGGCGACGTTGGCCATATAGGTCAGCGCGATCGTGTCGGGGGCGCAGCGGGCCAGCATCGCCTCCAAATAGGTGGGGGACAGCCAGTCGTCGTCGTCCAAGATCGTGAAATAGGCGAATGACGCGGCGTCCAGCGCCAAATTGCGGGCCGTGCCGAGATCGGCCACCTGCGAGGTGACGGTGGTGGCGCGCAGACCGGGGTTGGCGGCGACGAACTCGTCCACCACCTCGCTGGTGCCGTCGTCGGGGCCGTTGCAGCTGACCACGACCTCGAAACGGGACATCGGCAGAGTCTGGGCCCGCAACGACTCCAGCGCCGTGGCGATGCGGTCGGCCCCCAGATGGCTGGCGAGGATGACGCTCATGCCGTGC
>JAISUF010000179.1 GCA_031272195.1 Propionibacteriaceae bacterium | reverse complement strand
GGGCTGTCAAGGCGGCGACCGACGCGGGCGCGGCGGCGGCCGACCGGGTCGGCGAGTTGATCAGCGTGCACGTCATTCCGCGGCCGCACGCCGAGGTCGAGTACATCCTGCCGACGCTGCAGTGACCGATCCCGACAAGGCGCTCAAGCGGGCCGTCAAGCGGCTGAAGTCGACTGGCAAGCCCAAAGAGGGGGAGCGCCTGCGCACCGGGGTCGATCTGGGGACCGCTTCGATCATCGTGACGGTGGTCGGCGAGGACGGCCTGCCGCTGGCCACCGAGCTGCAAACCGCCCAGGTGGCCCGCGACGGGCTGGTCGTCGACTACATCGGCGCGGTGGATATCACCAGGCGGCTGGTCGCCAACCTGAACAAGCGTTTGGGCGTCGAGTTGGAGACCGCCGCGATAGCGATGCCGCCGGGCGTCAATCCCGTCGAGTCGGGGGCCCACCGGCACGTCGTCGAGGCCAGCGGGCTGGCGGTCAGCCGGGTGCTGGACGAGCCGACGGCGGCTGGTTCGCTGCTCGGCATCCGGCAGGGCGTGGTGGTCGACATCGGCGGCGGCACGACGGGGGTGTCGGTCTTCCAAGACGGCGAGGTGGTGGCGGTGGCCGACGAGGCGACCGGCGGGACGCACGTCTCGCTGGTGCTGATGGGCCGCTACGGTTTGACTTTCGAACAGGCGGAGGCGATGAAGCAAGACGAGTCCAAGCGCGACGAGGTGTCGCGGGCGGTGCTGCCGGTCATGCAGAAAATGGCCGGCATCGTCGCCCGGCACGCCGACGGCTATCCGGGCCCGGCCTATCTAGTCGGCGGCACGTCGGCCCTCAAGGGGATCGACAAGGTGTTCGCCGACGAGCTGGGGCGCCGCGTCGTCATCCCGCCCCACCCCATGATGGTGACCCCGCTGGGCATCGCCGTCAACGACACGAACAAGACGAACTAGGAGAGCCAAATGCAGTTGGGAACCGTCATCGGGCACGTTTGGGCGACTCGCAAGAACGAGGACTTGAACGGCTGCAAGCTGATGATTGTCGAGCCCTATGACTATCCGGGCCACGACAAGCCCTCGCCGATCGTGGCCGTCGACCAGATCGGGGCCGGCATAGGCGAAGTCGTGCTGGTGGTGTCGGGGTCGTCGGCCCGCGTCAGCGTCGGCCACGGCGACGGCCCGATCGACCACGTCATCGTCGGCATCGTCGACAAGGTCGAGTTGGACGAGGCGTCGATGGGCCAGGCCTGGACCGAGATGGACCACGAGGCGTTGGGGAGGAACAAATGAAACTTAGCAAAGAGGCCATCGAGGGCATCATCCGGGAGGTTATCCGCGAGGAGCTGGGCCAGGCTGGCGGCCCGGCCAAGACGCTCGACCCGTCTGGCGTCATCGGCGTCGACCCGGCTCGAGTGCCGCTGGAGGTGTTCCCGTTCCCGATCGAGACCGACCCGCCGGGCCGGGCGTCGGCCGTCAAACTGATCGACCTGCTCACCCTGGACGAGAGCCCCCGCCTGGGCTGCGGCACGATGGAGCTGGACGCCTGCTCGTTCGAGTGGACGCTGACCTACGACGAGATCGACTTCGTCGTCGACGGAACGCTGGACATCATCACCGACGGGCGCCCCACCAGGGCGACCGCTGGGCAGGTGATCTTCATCCCGAAGAACACCACGGTCCGCTTCTCCACCCCGGACCACGTCCGCTTCCTGTACGTCTGCTACCCGGCCAACTGGTCCGACCAGTAGGAGTTGAGCGCCATGAGCCAGTTGGACGCCTGCCCGAAGCTCCACTTCGGACGGCACTGCCTGGACGCCCTCGCCGATTTGCCCGACGGCGAGGTCATGGTGCTGTGCGACCCGTTCATGGTCTCCTCGGGCATCGTCGGCAAGGTCACCGACCGGTTGGAGCGCTACGGCCGCCACTACGTCATGTTCGGCGAGGTGGCCCCCGACCCGTCCATCCAAACCGTCGCCAAGGCCATGCGGCTGATGCTGGACGCCAAACCGGACGTCCTGATCGCCCTGGGCGGCGGCTCGGCCATCGACACCACCAAGGCGGTGGTCTACTTCTGCCTGAAGTACAAAGAGGCTTTGATGGACCGCCGCCACATCCACCGGCCGCACTTCGTCGCCGTGCCGACGACGGCCGGCTCGGGCTCGGAGGTGACCAGCTACACCGTCTTGACCGACACCGACAACGACGTCAAGATCCCGATCAGCGACCGGGCGATGATCCCCGACACGGCCATCCTCGACCCGGAGTTCCTCAAGACGCTGCCCAAGGAGTTGGTCGCCTATCCGGGCATGGACGTGCTGACCCACGCCACCGAGGCGTACGTCTCGCGCCAGGCGACCGCCTTCACCGACCTGTACGCCGTCCACGCCGCCCAAACGGTGCTGCGCTGCCTGCCGCGCCTCTACGCCGGCGACCGGTCCGACGAGACCAGCCAGGACATGATGCTGGCCGCGACGATGGCCGGGCTGGCCTTCCACAACTCGTCGCTCGGCTTGACGCACGGCATCGCCCACACTTTGGGGGCCGAGTTCCACCTGCCGCACGGCTACGCCAACGCCATCGTGCTGCCGTGGGTGATCGCCTTCAACGCCGGGGTGGGGCGCTACCGCGAGCACCGCCGACCGGAGCTGCTGGGGCGCTACGCCGCCTTCTCGCGGGCGCTGGGCCTGTTGGCGCCGGGCGCCCCCGGCGGCGACGAGGCGGCCGTCGAGGAGCTGATCCGCGGCGTCGGGCGCCTCGACAAGGCCTTCGACATCCCCGACTCGCTGGCCGGGGCGGGCGTCGACTTGGACAGGCTGTCTGGCGACCGGGCCGAGATGGCCGCCAAGATCATGCGCGACATCACCACGCGGGCCAACCCGGCCCCCGTCACCGCCGCCCAGGTCGAGGGCATCCTGGAGGACCTGCGCTCAGGGGGGTGTCCGGTCTGATGGCGGAGGTCAAGCAGCGCATAATCCAGGAGTTCGTCCCCGGCAAGCAGGTGACGCTGGCCCACCTGATCGCCAACCCCGTCGACAACCTGACGCTCAAGCTCGGCCTGCCCGCCGACCGGATCTCCAACGCCATCGGCATCCTGACGATCACGCCGTCCGAGGCCGCCATCATCGCCGCCGACATCGCCACCAAGACGGCGGCGGTCGACATCGGCTTCGTCGACCGCTTCTCCGGGGCGGTTCTGATCACCGGCGACGTCGAAGCCGTCAACTCGGCCCTGCAAGGCGTCCTGCGCCTGCTGGGCGACGAGATGGGCTACGCCCCGACCCCGATAACGAGGTCGTGATGAAGAAGGCGATCCTGATCGGCATGAGCGGCTGCGGCAAGACCACGCTGGTGCAGCGCCTGGAGCACGAGGAGCTGGCCTACGCCAAGACGCAAACCGTGCGCCATTACGTCAATTTCATCGACACCCCGGGCGAGTATCTGGAGCACCGCCACCTCTACCGGGCGCTGATCATCTCCTCGGCCGACGCCGACGAGATCGGGCTGGTCCAAGACTGCGCCGCGGGCCAGACCTGGATACCGCCGTCTTTCGGGACGACCTTCGCCAAGCCGATCTTCGGCGTCGTCACCAAGACCGACTTGGCCGTCGGCGACGAGCAGTTGGAGTACGCCCGCAGCGTGCTCGAGACCGGCGGGGCGGCCCGCGTCTTCGCCGTCAGCGCCTTCACCGGCGACGGCGTCCCCGAGTTGCTGGAATATCTCGGCGGCCCGCCGGCCGGCGAGGCCCAGTCGGCCGACCGGACGGGGGTCGGGCGATGAAGCAGGACGTCATCTTGTCGGTCGGCATCGACATCGGCACCTCCACCACCCAGGTGGTCTTCTCGCAGTTGACCATCCAGGACATGAGCTCGGGCTTCTCGGTGCCGCGTTTCGAGATCGTCGACAAGCAGATCGTCTACCGCTCCGGCATCCACACCACGCCTTTGCTGTCGCCCACCCGCATCGACATGGACGCCGTTCGCCGCCTGGTCGACGGCGAGTACGCCAGCGCCGGGGTCGACAAGCACAGCATCCACACCGGCGCGGTCGTCATCACCGGCGAGACGGCCCGCAAGGAGAACGCCAACGAGGTCGTCCACCGGCTTTCCGACCTGGCCGGCGATTTCGTCGTGGCAGCCGCCGGGCCGGAGCTGGAGGCCGTTATCGCCGGGCGCGGCGCGGGCGCCGACAAGTTCTCCAAGGAGCATTCGACGACCGTGGCCAACTACGACGTCGGCGGCGGCACCAGCAACCTGGCCCTGTTCGACCGGGGGCGGCTGGTGACGGCCACCTGCCTGGACATCGGCGGCCGGCTGGTCCGCGTCGAGGCGGGCCGGGTGGCCTACGTCGCGCCGAAGATCGCCGAGTTGTGCCAATCGGAGGGCATCGCGCTGAAGGTCGGCGACCGGGCCGACGTCGCCGTCCTCAAGCGGGTCTGCCAGGCCATGACGCGGCTGCTGGAGATGTCGCTCGGGCTGGCCCCCAAATCGGCCTTCTACCCCCGCATCCGCACCGAGCAGGACAAGGACGTCGTGCTCCCGGCGATCCCGGCCCGCATCTCGTTCTCCGGCGGCGTGGCCGACCACATCTACTCCGACGCCTGCGACTCCGACCCGTTCCGCTGGGGCGACATCGGCGTGCTGCTGGGGCAGGCCATCCGCGAGTCGGCCGCCATCAACGCCATCGCCAAGTTCGCCCCCGTCGAGACGATCCGGGCCACCGTCGTCGGCGCGGGCACCCACATCGCCGAGATCTCGGGCTCGACCATCGAGTACGACGCCGCGCTGCTGCCGTTGAAGAACCTGCCGATCTTGAAGCTCAACCCGGCCGACGAGGCCAGCCCGACGGCGATGCGGCGGGCCATCGGCGAGAAGCTGGAGTGGTACGCCCTCGACGGCGAGGTCCAGCCGGTGGCGATCGCTTTCCGGGGACCGCGCTCGCCGTCGTTCAAGCAGGTCCAGGAGTTGGCCTCGGCCATCGTCGGCGGCGCGGCGTCGCTGGTCGGCCGCGGCCTGCCGCTGGTCACCGTCAGCGAGAACGACATCGCCAAAGTGCTCGGCCAGGCCATCCGGGGGGCCATGCCCGGGCAGCGCGGCTTCGTCTGCATCGACGCGGTCGGCGTCGAGGCGGGCGATTACGTGGACATCGGGGAACCGGCCGCGGGCGGGCGTGTCCTGCCGGTGGTCGTCAAGACGTTGCTGTTTCGATAGCAGTCGGAGCAGACCAAGCAGAAAGGAAGTGGCACAGTGAAACTGAAGACCAACCTGTTGGGCAAGGCGTACGCCTTCCGCGACGTGAAGGACGTGCTGGCCAAGGCGAACGAGTTGAAATCCGGCGACCAACTGGCCGGCATCGCCGCCGAGAGCGCCCAGGAGCGGGTGGCCGCCAAAGTGGTGCTGGCCAACATGCTCGTCTGCGACGTGCGCAACAACCCCGTCGTGCCCTACGAGGACGACGAGGTGACGCGCATCATCCAAGACGACGTCAACGAGCGGATCTACGACGAGATCAAGAACTGGACGATGGCCGAGCTGCGCGAGTACATCCTCGACGACGCCCGCACCGCGGCCGACATGCAGCGCCTGTCGCGCGGCCTGACCAGCGAGGTGGTGGCAGGCGTCTGCAAGCTGATGAGCAACCTGGACTTGATGCTGGGGGCCAAGAAGGCCGTCGTCACCGCCCATTGCAACACGACCGTCGGACTGCCCGGCACCTTCGCCACCCGCCTGCAGCCCAACCACCCGACCGACGACCCCGACGGCATCCTGGCCTCCGTCATGGAGGGCTTCGCCTATGGCTGCGGCGACGCCGTGCTCGGCTTGAACCCCGTCGACGACTCGCTGGCCTCGGTCGACCGCATCCTGCGGATGTTCCACGACTTCCGCAACAAGTGGTCGATCCCGACCCAGATTTGCGTGCTGGCCCACGTCACCACCCAGATGGAGGCGGTCGAGAAAGGCGCGCCGTCCGATCTGATCTTCCAGTCGATCGCCGGCTCGCAGTTGGGCAACGAGGCGTTCGGCGTGACGGCCCAGATGCTGCAGGACGCCAAAGACCTGATGGCCTCCAAGGGCACCTCGACCGGGCCGAACGTCATGTACTTCGAAACCGGCCAGGGCTCGGAGTTGTCGTCCAACGCCCACCACGGCGCCGACCAGGTGGTCATGGAGGCCCGCTGCTACGGCCTGGCCAAGCGCTTCTCGCCGTTCCTGGTGAACACCGTCGTCGGCTTCATCGGCCCCGAGTACCTCTACGACTCCAAGCAGGTCACCAGGGCCGGCCTTGAGGACCACTTCATGGGCAAGCTGACGGGCATCTCGATGGGCTGTGACGCCTGCTACACCAACCACATCAAAGCCGACCAGAACGACATCGAGAACTTGGCCGCCCTGCTGGTGGCGGCTGGCTGCAATTACGTCATGGGCATCCCGCACGGCGACGACATCATGCTGATGTACCAGTGCACCGGCTACCACGAGGCCGAGTCGCTGCGCCAGCTCTACGGCAAGACGGCCATCCCCGAGTTCGAGGACTGGATGGTCGCCACGGGCCTGATCGAGGCCGGCACCCGCAAGCTGACCAAGCGTTTCGGCGACGCTTCGATCTTCCTGAGCTGAGACCCCCGGCGCCGTCGCGGCGCCCCTGATGAAAGTGAGGCACGATGTACCAAGAGAACGAAGTCAAAGACATGGTGCGGGCCGCCCTGTCGGAGTTGTTGGCCGCCCAAGGCGCCGCGGCGGTGTCGCCGTCGCGGCCCGGCCAGGCCGCCGGACGGGGCTCGGCGACGGCGGTCGAGGAGGGGTTCGTCCCGGATGTGACGGCCGTCTCCACCAAAGACGAGTTCCACGTCCCCGACCCCGCCAACCGCGAGGGCTATCTGGCCATGAAGCGCTCGACTGTCGGCCGGATCGGCGTGTGGCGGGCCGGCCCGCGCTACAACACCTGGTCGATGCTGCATTTCCGAGCCGACCACGCCACCGCCCAGGACGCCGTCTTCACCGACGTGCCCGACGAGTTCGTCGCCAGCCAGGGGTTCGTCGCCGGGCAGTCGCTGTGCACCTCGAAGGACGAGTTCCTGACCCGCCCCGACCTGGGCCGCCAGCTTGACGAGGAGACGAAGGCCAAGTTCGCCCGCGAGCTGCCCAAGGGCGCGAAGGTGACGATCATGGTGGCCGACGGCCTGTCGTCGGCGGCGATGGTCAATATCCCCGACATCGTCCCGGCCATCAAACAGGGCTTGAAGGGCTACGGCATCGACGTCGGGCCGATTCCGTACGTCAAGTACGGGAGGGTCGGCTCGATGGACGAGGTCGGCCAGATCACCGGCTCGGACGTGGTCTGCCTGCTGATCGGCGAGCGCCCCGGCCTGGCCACCGGCGAGTCGATGAGCGCCTACCTGGCCTACCAGCCCAACCCGGACCGGCCCGAGTCGTGGCGCACGGTGGTGTCCAACATCTACGCCGGCGGCACCGCCCCGGCCGAGGCCGGCGCGCATGTGGCGACCATCATCAAGAAGATCCTCGACGAGAGGGTGTCCGGCGTCGACCTGTCGCTGTGAGCGGCCGGCGTCGGAGTGGAAGGAGGTCTCATGGAACTGATAGACCGCGACTTGCAGTCGATCCAGGAGGTGCGGCTGAAGGTCCGCGCCGCCAAAGAGGCGCAGGCCGTGCTGGCGACCTTCGGGCAGGAGAAGCTCGACGCCATCTGCGCCGCGATGGCGGCGGCCGGGGCCGGTGATTCGCCGCGGCTGGCCAAAATGGCGCAGGAGGAGACGGGCTTCGGCAAGGTCGAGGACAAGACGCTGAAGAACCACTTCGGCTCGGCCGGCGTGTGGGAGGCGATCAAAGACCTCAAGACGACCGGCGTCATCAGGGAGGACGCCGCCGCGGGCGTGGTCGAGATCGGGGTGCCGATGGGCGTCGTCGCCGGCGTCATCCCCTCGACCAACCCGACTTCGACGGTCTTCTTCAAGAGCTTGATCGCCATCAAGTCGGGCAACGCCATCGTCTTCTCGCCGCACCCGTCGGCGAAGGGGTGCACGCTGGAGGCGACCCGTCTGATGGCGGCCGCGGCCGAGTCGGCGGGGTGTCCGCGCGGGGCCATCTCGTGCGTCGAGATCAGCACGATGCAGGCCACCAGCGAGCTGATGAAGCATCCCGACATCGCGCTCATCCTGGCGACCGGCGGCGGGGCGATGGTCAAGGCGGCCTATTCCTCGGGCAACCCGGCGATCGGCGTCGGGCCCGGCAACGGCCCTGCCTACATCGAGCGGACCGCCGACATCCCGCTGGCCGTCAAGCGGATCTTGGACTCCAAGACCTTCGACAACGGCACGATCTGCGCCTCCGAGCAGTCGGTCGTCACCGAGGACTCGATCCGCGAGGCGGTGGTGGCGGAGTTCAAGCGCCAGGGCGCGTATTTCCTCGACCCGGAGGAGAAGGCCAAAGTCGGGGCCATCCTGATGCGCTCCTCGGGCACGATGAATCCGGCCATAGTCGGCAAGACGCCGCAGTACATCGGCAAGCTGGCCCAGATCGCCGTGCCGGAGGACGCCCGCGTCCTGATCGCCTTCGAGACCGAGGTCGGCGACAAGGTGCCCTACTCGAAGGAGAAGCTGTGCCCCGTGCTCGGCTTTTACAGCGAGCCGGACTGGGAGAGCGCCTGCGAGCTTTGCATCCGCATCCTGCTGCACGAGGGGGCCGGCCACACGATGACGATCCACTCCAACAACGAGGCGGTGATCCGCGAGTTCGCCTTGCGCAAGCCGGTCTCGCGCCTGCTGGTGAACACCCCGGCCGCCCTGGGCGGCGTCGGGGCGACCACCAACCTGATGCCGTCGTTCACCCTCGGGTGCGGCGCGGTCGGCGGGTCGTCGTCGTCGGACAACATCGGCCCGCTCAACTTGATAAACATCCGCCGGATGGCCCGCGGGGCGCGCGAGTTGGAGGATTTGCGCGCCCAAGTCGGCCAGTCGGCGGCCGCTCCCCAGACGGCGGCGAGGCCGCCCGCCGGGCTGGACGAGGAGCAATTGATCTCCCAAGTCTTGAAGAAGGTCTTGGAGAGGCTTTCATGACGGCCACGACAATAAGACAATGGCAACAACAACACAGATAGGAAGAAACAATGGCTGACAACAATGCGCAGATCGCCCTCGGGATGGTCGAGACGAAGGGCCTGGTGGGCTCGATCGAGGCGGCCGACGCGATGGTGAAGGCGGCGAATGTGACGCTGATCGGCAAGGTGCACGTCGGCGGCGGGTTGGTGACGGTGATGGTGCGCGGCGATGTCGGGGCTGTCAAGG
>JAISUF010000164.1 GCA_031272195.1 Propionibacteriaceae bacterium | reverse complement strand
CCAACCTCGATATCGCTGACTTCGTGGCGCGCTGGCTGGTGGTGGAAGACATTTGGATCCCCCTGGGAGAATCCGCGATGATCCGCCAGCACCGCCCTGTTTGGAATGTGATCGTGGATGGTTTCGGCAACCACGATCCGGGCAGCAGTCGCGGCCAAGGCTTGCGGTCGCGTTGGGACACCCTCCACACGGGCAGGACTTGGGCCGAAAAGTATCCCCAGCGCGACGAGACTCAACCGCAGATCGAGCAAGAGATACGCGAATACTTGCGCTCGCGCCTGGCCTAGCCGCAGCTCACGGCCACTGGGTGACGAAGGGCGGCCTCAATAGGCCAAGCCGGGCGGCTCCGCGCCAAGCGGGTGCTCTTGCGGGTCGACGACGTTGAAGCCGTTGGCCTTGTAGGCCTCGTAGTCGAAGGCCTCGCATTCGTCGTAGCCGATCTTGTGGTATTCGTAGAAGCCGTCCCAATTCTCGTAGCCGTCGCCGAGGGCGTGCTCGAGGAATTCGTCGGCCATCGCCATGGCCAGGCGGGGGCCGGTCCAAAACGCGCCCATCGCCAGCAGGTTGGCGTTGTTGGCGGCTGCGGCCCGCTTGGCCGCTTGGACGCTCTCGCAGACGGCCGCGTGGACGTGGGGGCACTTGCTGGCGGCGATGTGGATGCCCATGCCGGTGCCGCAGAAGGCCAGGGCCTTCTCGAAACGGCCCTCGGCGATCTCCTTGCCGACGAGGAAGCCGGCCCGCTGGTACATCGGCGCCTCCTCCAGGACGGGGGTGAGGTCGGTGACCGTCCAGCCGCGCGCCTCCAAATGCCCCTTGACCGCCTCCTGGAGGGGGAAGCCGGCGAAGTCTGCGCCGACGACGACCTGCCTATCGCGCGTGGTCTGCATTGTTGGCCTTTCTGTGTTTGCGTCCGCCTGGATGGGAGAAATAGTTGGCCACCATGACGGCCAACAGCACGCCGCCCCAAATCAGCGGCCGGTAGAAATTGGAGATGTTGGGGAACATGTTCAGCCCCGAGGAGAGGATTTGCAGAATGACGATCGCCAAGACGACGCCCGTCACCTTGCCCGAGCCGCCGTCCGGGTTGACGCCGCCCAGCACGACGATCAGCACCGTCAGCAGCGTGTACGTCGATCCGTAGTCGGCCTTGGCCGAGTTGTAGTTGGCCAGCATCACCAAACCCGCCAGGGCCGCGTAGACGCCCGAACAGGTGTAGGTGCGGATCAGCAGGCTGCGGACGTTCAGGCCGGACAGGCGGGCCGCCAGCTCGTTCGTCCCCAGCATGCGCAGCTTGGTGCCGAAGGCCGTCAGATTCATCAGCAGGCCGACGACGACCGCCGCCGCGACGAAGACCACCAGCACCACGGGCACCCCGGCGATCTTCCCGGCGAACAGGTCGCCGTACAGCTCGGGCAGGCCGCTCTTCGGCTTGCCGCCGGTGATGACGATGGCTATGCCGGTGTACAGCTCGAGCGTGCCCAGCGTCGCCAAGATCGGCGGTATGCCCACATAGGCCACCAAGACGCCGTTGAACGCCCCGGCCGCGGCGCCCGTGACAAGCGAGAAGGCGATCGCCGCCAAGATGGCGGGCGGGGCTAGCGACCCGTCGGAACCGGCCGGGGCCATCGTCAACATGATGACGGCCGCGCCGATCGAGGTCATGTTGGCGATGCCGACCACCGACAAGTCGATGCCCGCGGCGATCATCGTCAGCATGACTCCCAGCGCCATCAGGCCGAACTCGGGGAACTGCACCGCCATCGCCTGCCAGGTGCGGGCGGTCAGGAACGAGCCCGGTTTGACGGCGGCGAAGAAGGCGAAAATGGCGATCAAGAAGACGACCAGCCTGGTTAGGTGCGTGTCGCGGGTCAAACCGCGCAGCCGCTGCGTCAGTGTCGCTGGCATGCCGCTCACCTCGCCCTCGTCGTCAGCCCGCGGCCGGCCCTCGAGGTTTGGACCGCCGAGACGCCCGTGCCGAGGATGATCAGCACGCCCAGGGAGAATTGCTGCCAGAAAGTCGGGATGCCCAGCAGGATCATCGAGTTCTGCACGATGACGATCAGCAGCGTGCCCAGCATGACGCCGGTCAGCGAGCCGGTGCCGCCGGTGATGGCCGTGCCGCCCAGGACCACCGCCGCGATCACCATGATCTCCATGCCGAGCAGGTTGGTGGGATGCATCTGGCCCATCATGCAGGTGCGGATCAGCCCGGCCAGGGCCGCGATCGCGCCGACCATGACGTAGAGCCAGAACTTGATCCGTTTGACGTTGAAGCCGGCCCTGGCGGCCGCCGACTCGTCGCCGCCGATCGCCATGACGCCGCGCCCGAACATCGTGTAGCGCATCAGGAAGAAGACGGCCAGCCCGACCGCCACCAGCACCCAGAAGGCGATCGGCATGTCCGAGGTGAGGCCCGATTCGGGGTTCTGCGCCACGAAGATGACGGCCCGGCCGAAGTCGGCCATGCCCGGCGGCAGCTTGGGGATTTGGACGGAGTTGAGGACGCCCTGCATGACGCCCGAGAAGACGCTCGACGTGCCCAGCGTGATGATCAGCGTCGGCAGGGCCAGGCGGGCGGTGAAGATGCCGTTGAACGCCCCCAGCAGGCTGCCCAGCGCGATCACCATCAAGAACGGCAGCGCCACCGAGCCCTGGTAGCCGGTGTCGACCAGCCAGCGGGTGGTGGCGTAGACCGCCAGCGAGGCCAGCGCCGGGAAGGACACGTCGATGCCGCCGGACACCAGCACCAGATAGGCCCCGATGCCGAACAGCCCCGGCACCACCATGGCGTTGCACAAGTCGACCAGGTTGTTGGCGGTGAAGAACTGGCCCGAGCGCAGTTGGATGACCAGCGCCACGACGACGATCACCGCGAAGACGTACGTCTCGTTGGAGCGCACGGCCTTGTCGACCCACTTCATGCGACCGCCTCCTCGGCCGTCATCAGACGGGCCAACTCGGCCTCGTCGGTCTGGGCCGGGTCCAACTCGCGCTCGATCCGCCCGGCCCTCATCAGCAGGATGCGGGAGCAGTTCTGGACGATCTCGGGGATGTCGTCGGAGATGACGATGACGCCGATGCCGTCGGCGGCCAGTTGGCGCAGGATCTGGTGGATGTCGTGTTTGGAGCCGATGTCGACCCCGACGGTCGGCCCGTTCAAGATCAGGACGGACGGCTTGGTGGCCAACCACTTGGCAACCACGATGCGCTGCTGGTTGCCGCCCGACAAGGTGTTGGCGGCGTTCTCGGGGTCGTTGGTGGCGATCTTCAGCGCGTCCACCCAATGGGCGGCCTCGGCGCGCTTCTTGGCCCGGTCGAGCAGGCCGGCGCGGGTCAGCGAGGCGTCGATCTCGGCGATGACGATGTTGTCGGCGATCGACCGGTCCAAGAACAACCCCTCGGTGATGCGGTCCTCGGGGACGTAGCCGACGCCGTGGGCGACGGCCCGCCGCACACTGTCGAACTTGACCGGCTGGCCCGAGACCAGCAGCTCGCCGGAGTCCGCCTTGTGGGCCCCGAACAACGTCTTGGCCAGTTCGGTTCGGCCCGATCCGAGCAGGCCGGTGATGCCGAGTATCTCCCCGGCGTGGAGGGCGAAGCTGACGTCGCTGAAGCCGTTCCTCAAGCCGAGGTGGCGGGCCTCCAAAACCGGCTGCGGGGCGACTGGCCCCGGCTCGAAGCGGGTGTCGGCGAATTCGCGCCCGGTCATGAAGAATGAGAACTTGCGGCGGTCGAGTTCGGACGGCGGGCAGTCGGCCACCACCTCGCCGCTGCGCAGGATGGTGAAATGCTCGGAGATCTCGAAGACCTCCTCCAGCTTGTGGGAGACGAACAGCGTCGAGACGCCGCGGGCCTTCAAGTCGAGGATGGTGGCGAACAGGGCGTCCACCTCGCGTTTGG
>JAISUF010000145.1 GCA_031272195.1 Propionibacteriaceae bacterium | reverse complement strand
GCCTGCAGAAGCGGATCGTCCGGCCGGGGGAAGGGGATCTTGTCGATGACCACCAGTTGGCAGGTCTCGCCCGGCACGTCGATACCCTGCCACAGCGACAGCGTGCCGAACAGGCAGGTCGTCGGATCCTGGCTGAACTGCCTGGTCAACTCGGACAACTGGGCCTCGCCCTGGCACAGTATCCGATGCCCGGGCACCTCGGCCCGGCAGTGCGCGGCGGCTGCCTCGGCGGCCCGCTGGGAGGCGAACAGGCCCAGCGTCCGCCCGCCCGCCGCCCAAACCAGCTCGGCGACCTCGGCCAGCGTCTCGGGCGCGATGCCGTCGCGCCCCGGCTTCGGCAAGTCTTTGGCGACGTACAAGATGCCCTGTTTGCCGTAGTCGAAGGGCGACCCGACGTCGATGGCGCGGCAATCGCCGTCCAAGCCGACCTGGCGGGCGACGGCGTCGAACTCGCCGCCGATCTTCAGCGTTGCCGACGTCAGAACTGCCGGCGCCTGGGAGAACACCAGCTCGCGCATCAGACCCGACACGTCCAGCGGCGCGCAGACAAGCTGCCTGCCTTGGCGCTCCCGCTCGCTCACCCAGACCACATTCGCGGCGTCCATCTGGGCCATCGCGTCCGACACCTCGAAAACCTCGCGGGCGGCGCCGGCCGCCAGCTTCTGGTCGGGGTTGTCGTCGCCCGCCCCCAAAGCGCTCACCAGCTCGCGGGACAGGTCGCGCACGCGGGACAGGGCCAGGCCGACGTCGCTCTCGGGATCCTCCACCCGTGTCGGCTCGGCGGCTTCCAGCGCCTGCTCGAGCTGCCCGGCCGCCTCCTCCAGGTCGCCGACCAGCGAGCCGTCGGCCAGGAAGGGCGCGCACTGCCGCGCCAGGCGGGCCAGCCCTTGCCAACTCAACTGGCTGGAGGTGGCCGACGTCACACGCGAGGCCAACTCGTGGGCCTCGTCGACGACCAGCCCGCCGAAATCGCCCAACAGCCCGCGCTCCCCGATCGCGTCCATCGCCAGCAGCGCGTGGTTGGTGACGACCAGCTGGGACGCCCGGGCCCGCGACCTGGCCTCCTCGGCCAGGCACTCACCGAAGAACGGGCAGGTCTGCGACAGGCATTCGGCCGCCGACACCGAAACCTGCCCCCAGGCCAGCGGACCGTGGGTGGGAGCGTCGTCGCGATCCCCTAGCTGCCCGGCGTCGGCTTGGCCCTCGGCCCAGGAGCGCAACTCGACAACCTCCTCGCCGACCGACGACGAACGGCCGGTGCCGAACGACAACTCCTCCTGCTCCTCGCCGACCCGGCGGACGCGGTACAAGCAGGCGTAGTTGGAGCGCCCCTTCAGCACCGCCGAGCCGACCGCCCGGCCGGTCACCGCCTCGACGGCTTGGGCGACGGCGGGAATATCCTTGTCGGCCAGTTGGGCCTGAAGGGCCAGCGTCGCCGTGGCCACGACGACCCGGGCGTCGCGGTCCTCGGCCAGCCAGGCCATGGCTGGAGCCAGATAGCCCAGCGACTTGCCCGTGCCGGTGCCCGCCTGCACCATCAGATGTCCGTCGCCTCGGAAGGCCGCCCAAACCGCCTGCGCCATCTCGGATTGGCCCGGTCTTGGCTGTCCGCCGATATCGGACACCGCCCGGTCCAGGACCCTCCCCCAAAGCTCGCCCGTCATCGCCTGAACGCCGCCAGTTCGCCCGCCAGAGCCTGTGGGACGCGGGCCTTGATCAGCGTGCCCTCGGCCAGGTGCTCGCTGGACAGCAGCTCGCCGAACTTGTGGACGCGGTCGATCAAGTCGCCGCGGGCGTACGGGACCAGCGCCGACAGCTCGACGGCTGGCCGGGGCAGGCGCTCGGCGACCGCCTCGCGCAGTTGGTCAACACCCTCGCCGGTGTGGGCCGAGACGAGCAGGCAGTCCGGATAACGGGCCCGCAGCGAGACCAGCACCACCTGGTCGGCGGCGTCGATCTTGTTGACGACCAACTGTTCGGCGACGTCGCCGGCGCCGATGTCGGCCAAGACTTGCCGCACGGCCTCGATTTGCCCGAACGGGTCGGCGTCGGCGCCGTCGACGACGTGCAGCAGCAGGTCTGCCCGCACCGCCTCCTCCAAGGTGGAGCGGAAGGCCTCCACCAGGTCGTGCGGCAGATGCCTGATGAAGCCGACGGTGTCGGTCAGGGTGTAGACGCGGCCGTCGGCAGCGGCGGTGCGCCGCGTGGTCGGGTCGAGAGTGGCGAAAAGGGCGTCTTCGACCAGCACCCCGGCGCCCGTCAGCCGGTTGAGCAGGGACGACTTGCCGGCGTTGGTGTAGCCGACGATGGCCACCGACGGGACGCCGTTGCGGGCCCGCCCGCCGCGCGTCGTCTGGCCGACGCGGTCGAGTTCGCGCAGTTTGCGGCGCAGGGCGGCGATGCGCGTCTTGATGCGGCGGCGGTCGATTTCGATCTTCGTCTCGCCGGGGCCGCGCCCGCCGATGCCGACGCCCGAGGCCGACCGCCCGCCGACCTGGCGCGACAGGTTCCCGCCCCAGCCGCGCAGGCGCTGGCGCAGATACTGCAATTGGGCCAGCTCGACTTGGGCCTTGCCCTGGGCGGACTTGGCGTGCTGGGCGAAGATGTCGAGGATGAGGGCCGTCCGGTCGATCACCTTGACGCCGAGCTGGTCCTCCAGGTTGCGCAGTTGGGACGGCTCCAGCTCGCCGTCGCAGATGACGGTGTCGGCCCCGGTGGCGACGACGACCTCGCGCACCTCGGCGACCTTGCCGCGACCGATGAAGGTGGCCGGGTCGGGCGAGGAGCGCCGCTGCGACAGGCCCTCCATGACTTGCGAGCCTGCCGTTTGGGCCAGCGCCCGCAGCTCCTTGACGGCGTTGTCGGCGTCGGTTTGGGTGCCTGAGGTCCACACCGATACCAGCACGACCCGCTCCAACTGCAAGTCGCGGTATTCGACCTCGGAGATGTCGTCCAACTGCGTCGACATGCCCGGCACCCGCCGCAGCGACAGGCGCTCGGCCAAGTCGAGCTGGTCGCCGTCGTACAAGTCGGTCATGGGCGCTCCGGCAGGCGGACGACGCCGCGGGCGACGATCTCGGCCGGTCCGAGCAGGCGGGCCGCCGCGCCGTCGAAGGCGACGCTCAGCCGCCCGCCCAAGACCTCGACCACCACCCGGTCGAGGTTGGGCCACAGCTCATGCCGGGCCACCGCCGCGCAGGCGACCACGCCCGTGCCGCACGACCAGGTCTCGGCCGACCCCCGCTCGTAGACCCGCATCCTCAGCTCGCCCTCGTCCAACACCTGGACGAACTCGCAGTTGACGCCGGCCGGGAACGCCCCGGCGGGCTCCCACGTCGGCGACTCGGACAGGTCCAAACCGTAGAGGCCGACGCCGGGCGGCAGGAACGACACCAGGTGCGGGTTGCCGACATCGACGAAGCGGGCCGAGATCCGCGTCGGGCCCTCGCCTGCCGCCACCGTCACATCGAAACAATCGCCCAAGGCGACATCGCCCATCGTCGCCTCGATCATGCCGTCGGGACACAATCTGCCCCGCCGCAGCCCCGCCCGCGTGGCGACGACCAACTCGGGGCCGGCGGCCAGGCCCTCCTCGACCAGGAAGCGGCAGAAGACGCGCAGCCCGTTGCCGCACATCTCGGCGTAGCCGCCGTCGGCGTTGCGGTAGTCCATGAACCATCCGTCCGGGTCGCCGCCCCATTCCAAGGCGTGCTTGGACCGGACCGCCCGCAGCACGCCGTCGGCGCCCAAGCCGGCCCGGCGGTCGCACAGCAGCCTCACCTGGGCGTCGTCGAGGCGCCAGGCGTCGTCCGGGTCGGCGAACACCACGAAGTCGTTGCGGGTGCCGTGGCCCTTGGCGAATGGAAGTTCCAGCACTAGGCCAGCCTAGCGCGGACATGCGACACCGCCTGGTCTGTGCCCTCCAGGGCGTCGAACCAGACGATCCTGGGGTCGCGTTTGAACCAGGCCAACTGTTTGCGGGCGAAGCGGCGAGTGCCGACGACGGTCGCCTCGAAAGCCTCGTCTTCGCCGATCTCGCCGTCCAAGAAGCGGATGATCTGCCGGTAGCCGAGGGCGCGCGAGGCCGTTCGGCCGCGTCGCAGCCCCCGCTCGAGCAGGCCCGCCACCTCGTCGACGAAACCGGCCCGCCACATTTCGCGCACCCGCTGCTCGATGCGGGCGTCCAGCACCCCGCGCTCCAGCGTCAGGCCGATTTGCTCCACCCCTTCGAGGGCGTATTCCGGCTCGGGAATGACGGCGGTGAAACTGCCGGTCAATTCGACCACCTCCAAAGCCCGCACGATGCGGCGCCCGTTGCCGGGCTCAATGGCGGCGGCCGCCTCGGGGGCCAGGCGGGCCAGTTCGGAGTGCAGGGCCTGGGGGCCGCGTTCCCGCAGGGCCTCCTCCCAGCGGGCCCTGACGGCCGGATCGGTGGCGGGGAACTCGAAGGCGTCCAGGACGGCCCTCATGTACAACGCCGAGCCGCCGACCAGCACCGGCAGCGCGCCGCGGCCGCCGACCTCGGCCACCGCCTGGCGGGCCAGCCGCTGGAAGAGGGCCACCGAGGCCTCCTCGGTGACGTCCATGATGTCGACCAGGTGGTGCGGCACCGCCGCCCGTTGCGCCCGTGACGGCTTGGCCGTGCCGATGTCCATGCCACGGTAGACCAGCATCGAGTCGGCGTTGACGATCTCGACCGGGCGCCTGTCGGCCAGTTCGCGCGCCAACCGGAGGGCCAAGTCGCTCTTGCCGGAGGCCGTCGGCCCGTTGATCGCCAGAAGTTTCACAGCAGACATTGTGCCAATGGTCTTCAAATCCACAACAATCCCCCCTATGCTGGACATTGACAACCGGCAGCCACTGACCTGCTGGTCGTCGTGAATTCGTTGTCAGAGTGAAAGGAGGTCTGAATGGATATCGTCGATCAGATCAAGGATGTAGTGGCAGACCACGAGGAGCAGATCGAACAGGGAATCGACGCTGTGGCTGACGCCGTTGACAAGGTGACGGGCGGCAAGTTCGCCGGCCAGGTCGACCAGGCACAAGACTTCCTGAAGGACAAAATCTGACGAACCTCGGGGCGACTGCCCCGATCTGTTGACGAAGACGGGGGATCGGCCGAGCCGGTCCCCCGTTCCGTTTGCCCCCGACCTGCCCGCAGACACGTTCCCCTGAATGACGCCCGTTTCCCCGACCCCTCCCCCCTCTCGGCGCCGCGCCCGGCTGTCCCCACGCCCGTTTTCCCGAACAACGCCACTGTCTGAATAGCGCCTTTCTCCCCGACCGTGCCCACTCTCGGCGCCCGCCTTGCCCAGACCCGCCTACCGTGATGGGATTGACTGCGATGAACGGACGCTTCGCCCCCAGCCCGACCTCGGGACTGCACCTTGGCAACCTGCGCACCGCCTTGGCGGCGTGGCTGTTCGCCCGCTCCAGCGGGCGGGGTTTCGTCGCCCGCGTCGAAGACTTGGACCGCGACCGCGTCAAGGCCGCCGACGGCATCGCCGCCGGGCAGTTGGCCGATTTGGCCGCTTTGGGAATCGACTTCGACGGCGCGCCGCTGTGGCAGTCCGACCGCCTCGCCGACTACGAGCGGGCCGCCGCCGGCCTCGAACTCTACGAGTGCTTCTGCACCCGCAAGGAGATCGCCGAGGCCGCCTTGGCCCCGCACGGCGACCACCGTCCCTATCCTGGCACCTGCCGCGACCTGACGCCCGCCCAGCGCGACGCCAAACGGGCCCGCCGCCCGCCGGCCTGGCGCGTCAAGGTTCCCGCCCAGACGACGCAGACTGTGCGCGACTATTGGGCCGGGGAGAGCGCAGGAGCCGTCGACGACTTCGTCGTCCGGCGCAACGACGGGACTTGGGCCTACAACTTCGCCGTCGTCGTCGACGACATCGCCCAGGGCGTCGACCAGGTGGTGCGCGGCGCCGACCTGTTGTCGTCGGCCCCCAGGCAGGCCTGGCTGACCGGCCGTTTGGGCGGGCGCGTCCCCGAGTACGCCCACATCGGGCTGGTCGTCTCCCCCGGCGGCGAGCGGTTGTCCAAGCGCGACGCCGCCGTCACCTTGTCCGACCTGGCGGCCGACGGCTGGACCCCCGGCGATGTCTTGGCGCTGCTCGGCGCCAGCCTGGGCTTGGCCTCGCCCGGCGAGCGCGTCACCGCCGGACGCCTGCTGGAGCGCTTCGACCCGGCGCTCATACCGCCAGGCCGTTGGGTGTGGAACGGGCAACGAACCCCAGGCTGATCCGGCAGCGATGCACGAATCACATCTCAGCGGGCCCTCGGGTGGCTGGCGGCGAAGACTTCGCGCAGATGCTCCACCGTCACCTTGGTGTAGAGCTGGGTGGTGGTGACGGAGGCGTGCCCCAACAACTCCTGGACGACGCGGATGTCGGCACCGCCGTCCAGCAAATGGGTGGCGAACGAGTGGCGCAGGGTGTGCGGACCGATCTCGACGCCGATGCCGGCCGCAGCGGCGTTGGCCCGCACCAGCGCCCAGGCGCGCTGGCGGCTCAGGCGTCCGCCGCGCGAGGCCAGCAGCAAGGCGGGCGAGGGGCGTTTGGCGGTGGCCGCCCAGGCGGGCCGCCCCCGCACCAGCCAGGCGTCGACGGCTTGGCGGGCGTAACCGCCCAAGGGAACGATGCGCTCCTTGCGCCCCTTGCCGAACAGCCGCAGAAACCCCTGTTCGACGCCTTGGGTGTAGTCGTCGACGTCCAGGGCGAGGATCTCTGAGATGCGCCCGCCGGTACCGTAGAGCAGCTCCAACAGCGCGCGGTCGCGCAAGCCGGCCGCCGTCGTCAGGTCCGGGGCCTCCAGGATGGCCATGACCTGCGCCACGTCCAACGCCTTGGGCAGGCGCTGGCCGGCTTTGGACGGCTTGACCTCGGCGGCCGGGTTGGCCTGCGAGGACCGGTCGTCGACCAGGAAGCGGTGGAAGCCGCGCACCGCCACCACCGCCCGGGCGCTGCTGGATGCCGCCAACCCCAAGTCCTCGCGCAGGTGGGCGGCGAAAGCCAAGACGTCGCCCTCGGCCACCTGGTCGGCCTCGGTGAGCCCGCGGGCGGCCAGGAACGCGCTGTAGCGGTCCAGGTCGCGCCGGTAAGCGGCGATGGTGTTGGGCGACGCGCCGCGCTCGACGAGCAAGTGGTCGAGATAGCCCCGGACCAGCTTGTCCAATCCGCCAGCCGGCGCGGTCAACGCCCGTCCCGCCAATTCTCGCGGGCCGGCCATGGCGCGTCAGGTCGGCGCAACGACTCCAAGCGGCCGCCCAGCCGGGCGGCCTCCAACGCCAGCAGGCCGGCGACCATCGTCGGCGATTGCAGGCGTCCAGCGTAAATGGCGTCCACCAGGTCGGCGCGGGCCGCCCAGCAGACGTCCATCTCGGCTTCCTCGCCCTCCGGCGTGAAACCCACGGGGGCCGGAGCCGGGCTCAAATCGGTGGCCAGAAACATCCGCAGCGTCTCCTGCGTGGCCCCCGGCGTGGTCATGGCGTCGACCAGCACCCGCCAGCGCCCCGCCGCCAAACCGGCCTCCTCGGCCAGTTCGCGCCTGGCCGCCTCAAGCGGGTCCTCCCCGGCGTGGTCGAGCAGGCCGGCGGGCGGCTCGACCATGACGAAGCCGACCGGGTGGCGGTATTGGCGCACCACGGCGAGCTGGTCGTCGTCGTTCCAAGCCACGACGCCGACCGCGCCGGGATGGCTGGTGTACTGGCGGCGCATCACCTGGCCGGAGGGCGTGCGGACGGCGTCGTCGCGAAAGTCGCTGATCGCGCCGCGCCCGAGGACCGTCCTCGCCTCGACCGTCCAGCGCTCGGGCCGGTCGGCCAACTCGTCAGCTCGCAGCAGTTTCCTCATCGGCCTCCTCATCGACTGGCAGGCGGGCCGACAGCTTGCGTTTGACGGCCGCCGCGACCAACCCGACGAACAGCGGGTGGGGCTGGGTGGGCCGCGACTTCAGCTCCGGGTGGGCCTGCGTGCCCACGTAGTAGGGGTGCAGCTCGCGGTCCAGCTCGACGAACTCGACCAGCTCGCCGTCGGGCGAGGTGCCGGAAATGTGCAGCCCGGCCTGCTCCAGCCGGTCGCGGTAGGCGTTGTTGACCTCGTAGCGGTGGCGGTGGCGCTCGGACACGTGGGTCGACTGGTAGGCCTGGGCGACGATCGAGCCGGGCACCAGGTCGGCCGGATAGGCGCCCAGTCGCATTGTCGCGCCCATGTCGCCGTGGCCGGAGACGATCTCGACCTGCTCAGCCATGGTGGCGATGACGGGCGCGTCGGTGTCCGGGTCGAATTCGGTCGAGGCGGCATTGGCCAGACCGAGCAGGTTGCGGGCGGCCTCCATCACCATGCACTGAAGCCCCAGGCACAGGCCGAGGGCCGGAAGCTGGTTGGTGCGGGCGTAGCGCAGGGCGCCGAGCTTGCCCTCGACGCCGCGGATGCCGAAGCCGCCGGGCACGACGATGGCATCGACGTCGTGCAGGTGCTCGTGCGCCCCGGCGGGCGTCTCGCAGTCGTCGGAGGCCACCCAGCGGATGTCGACCTTGGCGCGGCGGGCGAAACCGCCGGCCCGCAGCGCCTCGCAGACCGACAGGTAGGCGTCGGGCAGGTCGATGTACTTGCCGACCAGCGCCACCGTCACCTCCTCCCTCGGGTGGTGGACGCGGTCGAGCAAGTCGCTCCAGCGGGTCCAGTCGACGTCGCGGAAATGGACGCCCAGCCGGCGCACGATGTAGGCGTCCAGCCCCTCGGCGTGGAGCACTTTGGGGATGTCGTAGATGCTGGGCGCGTCCGGGCAGGCGATGACGGCCTCCTCGTCGACGTCGCACATCAGGGCGATTTTGCGCTTGACCGACTCGGGGATGTCCCGGTTGGCCCGGCAGACGATCGCCTCCGGCTGGATGCCGACCTGCCGCAGGGCGGCCACCGAGTGCTGGGTCGGCTTGGTCTTCAACTCGCCGGAGGGTCCGATGTAGGGAACCAGCGAGACGTGGATGAAGCAGGCGTTGTCGCGGCCGACGTCGCGGCGCACCTGGCGGGCCGCCTCCAGGAACGGCAGCGACTCGATGTCGCCGACTGTGCCGCCGATCTCGTGGATGACGACGTCGACCTGCGGCCCGGCCATCGCCAGCATCTCCTCTTTGATCTCGTTGGTGATGTGCGGGATGACCTGGACGGTGTCGCCGAGGAACTCGCCGCGCCGCTCCTTGGCGATGACGTGGGAGTAGACCTTGCCGGTGGTGACGTTGGCCTCGGCGGTCAGGTTGACGTTGAGGAAGCGCTCGTAGTGGCCGATGTCGAGGTCGGTCTCGGCGCCGTCCTCGGTGACGAAGACCTCGCCGTGCTGGAACGGATTCATGGTGCCGGGGTCGACGTTGAGGTACGGATCGAGTTTCTGCATCGTCACGCGCAGGCCCCTGGCCACGAACAGCGATCCAAGCGACGAGGCGGTGAGCCCCTTTCCAAGCGAGGAGACGACGCCCCCGGTCACAAACACATGCTTAGTCTGATGCTCTACCACGGGCCTCCAGCCTACCTCTAGGCCAAGGCCGCCGGGCAAACCGACGCCCCGATGAGATGGTTACCTGCCGATCCTCCAACGGCGCAATCCGGGCGACGGTTCGCGGCGAGCGCGCCTAGTCCTCTGTCTGGGCCAGCCGCAGCAGGTCGCGGGCGTGGCCGAGGGCGGCGGCCGAGTCGTCCAGGCCGCCCATCATGCGGGCCAGGGTGTCGACGCGCTCGTCCTGGTCGACCTCGCGCACCCCGGAAGTCGTCACTTGGCCGTCGTCGGCCTTGGAGACGACGTAGTGGCGGTCGGCGAAGGCGGCGACTTGGGCCAAATGGGTGACGACGACGACTTGGGCGCGACGCGCCAGCCGCTTGAGGCGGCGGCCGATCTCCAATGCGACCGCCCCGCCGACGCCGGCGTCGACCTCGTCGAAGACGAGCGTCTGGTCGGAGGCGTCGTCGGCCAGCACCACCTCGAGGGCCAGCCGCACCCGCGACAACTCCCCGCCGGAGGCGATCCTGCCCAGCGGCCCCGGCTCGGCCCCCGGATTGGCCCGGAACAGGAGCTGGACGCGGTCTTGGCCGTGGGGGCCTGGCTCGGGCAGGCGCGTCAGGGAGAACTCCAGCTTGGCGTTGGGCATGGCCAGCGCGGCCAGTTCGGCGCTCGCTCTACGTGATAGCTGCTCGGCGGCCGCCGAGCGCAGGCCGGTCAACTCGTCGGCCCGCCCGGCCAACTCCTCGTCCAGCGCCGCCACCTCTTGGCGCAGCGCCTCGATGCGGTCCTCGCAGCCGTCCAGCTCGGCCAGCCGCCGCGCCGACTCCCCCGCCCAGGCCAGCACCTCGTCGACGGTTTGGCCGTACTTGCGCGTCAGGCCTTGAAGTTCGGCGCGGCGTCCCGCGATCCACTCCAAGCGCAAGGGGTCGGCCTCCAGGCCGTCCAGATAGGAGGCCAGGGATGACGCCGTATCGGCCAATCCGGCGGCGGCGTCGGCCAGCCCATCGGCGATCTCGGCCAGGCGGCGATCATCGTTTCGCGCCTGCGACAAGGCCTTTTGGGCGGCTCCGACCAGTCCCAAGGCGTCGGCCTGGTCGCCGTAGGACTCGTCGTCCCCAGCCAGCGCGTTCAGGGCGGCGCGGCCGGCCAGGCGCAAGTCGTCGACGGCTTGCAGGCGTATGGCCTCCTCGGCCAGGGCGACGTCCTCGCCCGGCTGCGGGTCGGCCTTGGCGATCTCGTCCAGGCCGAAGCGCAGCAGGTCCATTTCGCGCAGCCTGGCCCGGGCCTGCGAGGTCAACTCGTCCAACTCGCGGGATGTCTGGGCGCGCCGCTGGTAGACCTCTTCGTAGGCGGCCAAAACCTCGCCCAGGCCGACGTCGAGCACCTCGCGCTGGCGCGCCGGCTCGCCCAGCCGCACCTGCTCGGACTGGCCGTGGATCACCACCCACTCGCCAACCAGCTGGGCCCCTTGCGCCAAGGGCACTTGGAGCCCGCCGACCGTCAGGCGCGAGCGGTTGGGCGCCAACTGCCGCCCCACCAGCACCTCCGCTTGTCCGGCGTCGCGCTCGACTTCGGCGCCAAGCTCCTCCAGGGCGTCCGCGCAGGCGGCGTCGACCGCCCAGCGCCCCTCGACCAGCGCCCTGGCGGCCCCCGTCCGGATCAGCGACGGACTGGCCTTGGCCCCGCCCAGCAGCGTCAAGCCGGTGACGATCATCGTCTTGCCCGCGCCGGTCTCCCCGGTGACGACGGTGAAGCCCGAACTGGGCTCGATGGACGCCTCGCCGATGACGCCCAAGTCGCGGATGCGCAGCTCAGCGAGCATGGATCTCGTCCCGCTCCGCCGCGCCGCGCCAACCGGCCACCGGCAGTCCGAACTTGCGCACCAGCCGGGTGACGAAAGGCTGTTCGGAGGTGCGGGCCAGGCGCAGCCGGTTGGCCCCGGCGCGAACCTCGACCTCCATGCCCTCGCCCAAGTCGGCCGTGGGGCGGCCGGGGCCCCCCCCCACACCCCCCCCCCGGGCCGGCCGCGGCGCCCCCATGACCACCCAC
>JAISUF010000096.1 GCA_031272195.1 Propionibacteriaceae bacterium | reverse complement strand
TCACGAAACGGCCCTGGTCGTCCGCCGTCGTCTCAGCCGTCGGACCGTCGCAAACACCCTTGGCGTCCCGCTCGCCGAAGCAAACCTCGACCTTCGAGCCGGGCTCGGCCGTGCCTGACACGCCGTCGCCGTTGGCCTGCTCGACCACCGGCGCGTCGGGCGGGGTGGTGTCGGGGATCGCCGTCACCAGCAGAGAGGCGGTGTTGGCCGAGGCGTCGGCGCCGATGCGGAAGCCGATGACGGCCTGGCCGGTCTTGTCGCCAGTGGTCAGGTCGGCGGCGAAATTGCCGTTGTCGAAGACGGTCGCCCCCACGGCCACGTCGTCAGCGGCCGACGAGCCGTCCAGCGCGATCGTCACAGTCACGGACTTGCCGGGCTGGCTGATGACGTTGCCGTGGGCGTCGCGCAGGGTGACGACGGCGCGCGAGCGCTCGCCGCCGGCCTGGGCGTGCTCGGGCGACACCGCGATGGTCGAGGTGGCGGCCGACGGGTGGTCGTTGTCGGGGCCGAACGAGATCACGGCCGCCGGGTCGCTCAGCGCGACACCCGCCACCTCGGCGGTGACGGTGTAGTCGCTGGCCAGCGTCGAGGCGAACTCGACCTGGGCCACACCCTTGGCGTCAGTCGTCGCCTGGGCAGTCAGCGGCTTGCCGGAGGCGGTGTCGGGGGTCGCCGTGAAGACGACCGCCAAGTTCTTGACCGCCTTGCCCGCGGCGTTGCGCGCCGTCGCCTTGGCCCAGCGCGTGTCGCTGCCGTCGGCGACAGCCACGCCCGGCTGGGTTTCCAGCGCCGAGTCGCCCGCCGAGACGGCCTCGTCGAAGGTGAACTCGACCTCGGCCCACGGGCCGTCGGAGGTCTGGCCGTCCTTGGTGACGCTGAACGCCACCCGGGCGGTGCCCTTCTCAAGGCCGGTCACCTCGCCGGAAAAGACGTTGCCGACGGCCTTGCCGGGATCGGTCAGCGTGTAGTCGCCGCCGTCGAGCAGGCCGTTGCCGGCGACCGGGCGGAGCGCGACCGTGTAGCCGGACAGGTCGTCTAGGAAGTTGCCGGAGGCGTCGCGCAGCCGCACGTTGACGGCGGCGCTCAGCCCGACTTCCAGGCTGGACGGCGTGATCTCGATCAGCGAGTCGGCCGCCGAAGCGGGACCCGGCACGAAGTCGAGGTCGCCGGCGCCGATGACGCCCTGCGACACCGACGCCTTGGCGCCTTCGGCGTAATGCCCGGCCTTGCTCGACACGTACGAGACGACGGCCTCGCCCTTGGCGTCGGTCGTGTCGACGAGCGTGCCGGGGCCGTCCACCTTCTGCCGGCCGGCCGGCGTTGAGGCGATGGCCGTCACGCCGTCGGGCACGTTGAAGACCACGTCGACGCCCTCCAACGGCACGGCGTGGGCGTTGCGGACCGTCGCGGCGGCGGTGTAGGAGTCGAAGCCGTCGGCCAGGCGCGTCCCGGCGTCCAGGCTGAAGTCGGACTGGTCCAGGGCGACGCCCTGATCGACCTGGAAGACGATCGTGTCGGCGTTCGGCGACTGCTTGCCGTCGACGGTGAACGACACCTTGGCGGTGCCCTTGGCCAGGCCCTTGATGCGGCCGACGAAGGTGCCGTCCGACTCGGGGCCGTCCGGGTCGGCGAGGGTGTAGCCGTCGGCGCCGAGCAGGCCGTCGCCGGTCACCGGCGTCAAGGCAACCTTGGTGCCCGGGGCCGGGTTGGCGATGGCGTTGCCGTGCTTGTCGCGCAGCGTCACGACGACCGCGCTGCCGGTGTTGACCTCGGCGGACGGGTCGGCGATGTCGATGCTCGACTGGCCGGCGTCGGCCGCGCCCGGCGTCCACTCCAATTCGAGCGGGGAGCCGGCGACGGACTCGCCGTCCACCTCGGCGGCCAGCTCGAACTGGCCGGCCGTCAGGCTGTGGGCCGTGACGGCGGCCTGGCCCTTGTCGTCGGTTGAGACCTGGTGGTCGGACAGGACGACTGCGGCGGGGGCGGTGAACGTCACCGCCTGGCCGGCCATCGGGTTTTGGGCGGCGTCCAGGATGGTCGCCGTCACGGTGAACGTGTTCTCAGGCTGGTCGCCGGCCACCAGGGCGTGCGACGGATCCTGGGACAGGCTCGACTCGGCGGCCGAGAACTTCGTCGCCCGGAAGCGCAGTTCGGCGGGTGCGCCGTTGTCGGACCCGAGATCCGCGCCGTCCACCGAGGCGCCGACCGTCCAGCCGGACTGGCCGGGCGTCGGGTTGACGGACGTGTAGGACGCGAACGCCTGGCCGCGCTGGTCGGTCTTGGCGTCCGGCGCGCCGTCCGCGTCCAGCTTGCCGTCGGCGTCCCATGCGACGTCGGCGCCGGGCACCGGGTTGCAGTACTGGTCGCGGACGGTCAAGACGACCTGCTGGGCGTCCTGCCCGTCGGCGGCGGCCGGGGCGCTCGGCGCGGTCAGCTTGACCGACGGGTCCGGCTGGCCGCCGTCGCCGCAGTCGACCACCGGGTTGACGGCCGGGTCGCCGGCGTGCCACGACACCTCGACCGGCGAGCCCTGGCCGGCGGACGGTCCCTCGATCTCGGTCCCGTCGACCATGGCCGTGACGTGGGCGTCGACGGCGGCCCTCGAGTGGACTTCGACCGAGGCTTTGCCGTCATCGCCCGTGGCGACGACGTCCTCGGACAGCGTCGGGCCGGTCTTGTCCAGGCCGAACTCCACCTCGACGCCCTCCAGCGGGTGGCCGAAGCGGTCCACGACGGTGGCCGTGACGGTGTACGAGCTGGGCTGGCCGTCGCCGACCGGCAGCGGGCCGGCGGGGCTCTTGGCCAGCGTCGAAAGGCTCATGTCCGGATCGCTGGCCTGGTAGGCGAGCGAGGCGGGGGCGAGCGAGTCGGCGTCGAGCAGCGTGCCCTCGACTTGGGCGTCGAGGTCCCAGGAGCCGGGCATCGCCGAGGCGTAGCTGGCGTGGGCGACGCCCTGGGCGTTGGTGATGGCGTCGGCCTGGCCGACCAGCGCCAGGTTGGCGCTCGGCAGCCAGGTGATGGCCGCCCCCTTGACCGGGTTGCAGTACTGGTCGCGGACGGTGACAGTCGCCTCGTGGGCGGCCGCGCCGTCGGCGTCAACCGTCCCGCCGTCGGAGGTCAGTTTGACCGACGGGTCGCCCGCGCCGCAATCGACAGGCGGCAGGGCCGGGGCGTCGGGCACCCATTCGAGGTCGGCCGGGTTCGGATGCGGGCCGTCGGAGGCGACAGGCGCGCCGGCCGCCTTGGCGGTCAGGTCGAAGTGCCCGGCCTTGGTCGAGGTGACGGTCGTCGCAGCGACGCCGTTCTGGTCGGCCGCCGCTGTGGCGGACGACAACTGGGCGGGCGCGTCCACCTCGAAAGCGGCCGAGGCGTCGGTCACCGGGTTGCCGTTGGCGTCGCGCAGATACACCTTGGCGGTGTAACGGTTGTCGGCGTCCGCGCCGACCGTCAGGGCGTGGTCCGGCGTCACCTCGAGCCAGGAGTTGGCCGCCGACACCGAGCCGGCGCCGAAGACGGCCGTCACCGACGGGTCGACGGTTAGGGAAGCCACCTTCGCTCCGATCTCGAAGCTGCCGGCCTTGGTCGAGGTCACGTCGAAGACGGCCTGGCCGTCCTTGCCGGTCTGGGCCGAGCCGCCGTCGCTGAAGGCCAGCGGGGCCTGGGCGTCGACGGCGAAGACGTTGACGGCGACGTCCGGGACCGGGTTGCCGTGGGCGTCCAGCGCCGTGACGGTGACGCGGTGCGAGGCCGCGCCGTCGGCGGTCGCGGGCAGGTCGTTGTCGATGGCCATCGTCGACTGGTCGGAGGGCGCTCCGGCGGCGAAGTCGAGCTGCGCCGGGGAGCCGTTGACGTCCGTGCCGATCAGCGCGTGCAGCGTCGCCTGCCCGGCGGTCTCGGAGTGGATCTCGACGCTGGCGACGCCGTCGGCGTCGGCCGTGGCCAGAGCGCTGTCCTGGTCGTCGCCGAACAACGCGCCGTTGTCAAGCGTGAACGACACCTGCGCGCCGGGGACGAGCTGCCCCTCGGCGTTGCGCGCCTCAACCTCGGCCCGGTAGCCGGGCCGGTCGTCGGTGGTGACGTCGCCGCTGGTCAGGGGCGTGACGGTCAGCGTGGCGTGGTCGGCGTCGGCGGCGTCCAGCTTGAAGTTGGCCCAGACCCGGCCGTTGCCGTCGCCGCCGCGGGTGACCGGGTCGCTGCCGACGCGGGCGGCCACCGGCCAGGAGCCGGCGTCGGAGCCGGCGTCCACCTGGTCGGAGGCGACGTTGACGCTCGCCTTGCCGTCCTGGCCGGTTGTGACGCTGGTCGCGTCGGCGGTCAGGCGCTGGTCGAGGTCGAAGTCGACGGCGACGCCGGGCACCGGGTTGTCATAGGCGTCCAGCAGCGTCACTGTGACGGCGTGGCTGGCGCGGCCGTTGGCGGCCACCTGGGCGGCCGTGTCGATGGCGATGGACGACTTGGCCAGGTCCACCCCGGCGGCGGTGAACTCGACGTCGCGCGGCGAGCCCGCCAGGCCCTCGGCCGGGGTGCCGATGGACGCCGAAACCGAGTAGGTGTCGGCCTGGGTGGTCTCGACCAGCGCGGCGGCGACGCCCAGCTCGTTGGTTTGGGCCGAGGCCGGGTTGACACCGGCCTGGTGGCCCGCGTCGTTGTGGCCGTCGCCAACGCTGAAGTTGACGGTGACGCCGGCCACGGG
Source organism: Propionibacteriaceae bacterium (assembly GCA_031272195.1). Classification (GTDB taxonomy): domain Bacteria; phylum Actinomycetota; class Actinomycetes; order Propionibacteriales; family Propionibacteriaceae; genus Propionicimonas. Next base: position 18,287 of record JAISUF010000096.1, on the reverse strand, counting down.
GTTGCCGTGGGCGTCCTTGACGGTGGCGACGGCCGTGGCGGCCGTGCCGACCTCGGTCTTGGCCGGGTTGACGGTGAAGTCCGAGTCGGCGGCCGAGGCCTGCCCGGCGCGGAACCTGACGGACTGCGGGCCGAACGTCTCCCCCTCGGCCTCGGCGGTCACGTCGTAGCGGCCGGCCGCGGTGGTGGTGTAGCGGGCGACGCAGGCGCCGGAGCCGTTGGTCTTGGCGTCGGCGTCGATGGCCAGCCCGGCGACGGGCGGGAAGGCGCAGGCCGCGCCCTTGAGCGGGTTGCCTTGGGCGTCGTACAGCACCAGTGTGGCCGTTTGCTCGTCGGAGCCGTTGGCCTCCGCGCGGTTGTCGCTGACCGCGAAGATCGACCGCCCGGCGTCCAGCGGACCGGCCTGGAAGACGCGCTTCAGCGAGTCGGGAGCCAGCCCGTCGGCGCCGAACTTGACCCAGATCGTCCACTCGCGGGCCACGGTGGCGCGGATGGCGGCGACGTACTCGCCCGGCGTCGCCGTCTCGGCGAACGGGTCGGCGTCGAAGCCGTCTGGCGAGTCCGCCTCCAGCACGATGCCGGCCTGGGCCCCGCTGACGGGGTTGCCGTGGGCGTCGGCCAACTGGACGCGGACGGTGTAGGCGTCCTGGCCGTTGGCGGTTAGCGGGCCGTCCTCGTCGATGCCCCACGACGAGTTGGCGGCGTCCACCCCGCCGGCGGCGAAGCGGGCCACGGCCGGGGAGCCGTTGGCGATGTCGTGCCCGTCGGCCTGCGCGGTGACGTCGAACGCCCCCGCCTTGGCCGAGGTGACCGTCGCGGCGGCGGTGCCGTCGTCGGCGGTGGCGGCGTCGGAGTCGGCGACCGACAGCGGGCTGGCGGCGTTCCACGTCAGGGCCGAGCCTTTGACCGGGTTGCAATGGGCGTCCAGGACGGTCGCCGTCACCTGGTGCGAGCCGCCGCCGACGGCCACCGCGGCGTCGCTGTCGATTTCCAGCCTGGTCGCCGGGCGGGTGACGCCCTGGGCGTCCTCGCACTGCCCGAAGGAGGGCGGGCCGGCGGTGAACTTCAGGGTCTGCGGGCTATTGGGGATCGGCGAGCCGCTCAGGGACGCGCCCAGCCCGAATTGCTCGGCGACCAGGTCGGTGATGACGACGGTGAACTGGCCGTCCGCGCCGGCCGCAGTCGGGCCGGCGATCTCGGCTGATCCCCCGTCGGCCACGACGTCCGGTGTGGCACCGGTGCAGGCGTTGCCGTGGGCGTCGTGGAGCTTGATGGTGGCGGTGATGTCCTCGCCGACGGCGGCGGTCGTCTTGTCGAACGACCACTCGGAGCCGGTGGCGTCGCAGGCGCCGGCGACGAAGTGCGTCGTGAGGGCCTGGCCGACCGGCGTCCAACCGCTCGAAAGCTCGATTTCGGCGGCGATCTCGTAGGTGTCGGCGACGGTTGACGTCAGCGCGGCGGCGAAGACGCCCAGGCTGGCCTTGGCCGACGATGTGTTTCCGGCGGCCGGGTCGATGGCGACGGGCTTGGCGCCGGTCTCGCCCAACCGGACCGGCACGCCCGAAACCGGGTTGCCGAAGGCGTCCTTGACGGTCACAGTGGCGGTTTGGGCGTCGGCGCCGTCGGCCAGCTTGCCGTCCTCGTCGTCCAGGTCGAACGTCGAGTCGGCGGCGCTGGGAGCGCCGGCCGTCCAGGTGGTGGCCACGGCTGAGCCGGAGACCAGCTCGTTGCCGGACTTCGCGCCCAGGCTCCAAGTGCCCGCCTTGGTGGTGGTGGCTGAGGCCGCGTAGACGCCGGGGCGGACTTCGCTGATCGCCGAGAAGGCCACGTTGTCGCCGTCGAGCTGTGCGAAGCCGAACCAGTCGCCCTTGCCGGAGCAGGTGTTGCCGTTGGCGTCCTGGGCCTCCACCTGGACGGTGTGGGCCTGCTGGCCGTCGGCCGTCTTGTCCTCGCCCAGCGTCGTCACCGAGAAGGTCGACAACGACGGGTCGCAGGCGGACGCGCCGAACTGGGCCGACACCGGGGCGCCGTTCTCAGCCGTCAAAGCCTCACCCCCCAGGGAGGCGCCGATGGCGTAGGTGTCGGCCTTGGTGGTGGCGACGCGCAACTTGGCCTGGCCGTTGGAGTCGGTCGTCGTCTCCTTGAGGACGGGCGACAGGTTGGCCTCGTCGAAGCTCCACTCGACCGTCTGGTTGGCGTAGGGATGGCCGACGCGGTCGTAGGCCGTGACGACGATCTCGTGATAGGCCAGCCCGTCGGCGTCCGAGACGCCCGGCGTGGCCAGCTCGATGGTCGAAGCCTTGGCGCAGCCGTCGGCGGTCGACAGGCACGGCTTGACGGCGACGAACGTCAGCGTCTTCGGCGAGCCGGCGACGTGGTCGCCACCCAGTTTGGCGGCGACGTGGACGTCCTCGGCGGCGGTGTCCGACACCCGGAAGGCGATCCGTCCCGCGGCGTCGGCGGCCTGCGCGTTGGGGTCGGCGTCGAAGGCGGCCGAGCCATCGATCGTCACCGTCGGAAGGCCCTGGCTGGCCTCCGCCAGCGGGTTGCCGTATTGGTCGCGGACGGTCAGCACCAGGCCGATGCCGTCGGGGTTGTCGTCGGCGGTGGTGGTCGAGTTGGTCTCGTCGGCGGCCAGCTCCAGCGTCGAAGCGGTGGCGTCGGCGGCGGCGGCGGCGAAGCGGCCGGTCTGCTCGTCCAGCGCGATCGCGCGCCCGTCGACGACGACCTGGCCGGACACGGTGACCTGGCCGGCATAGGTCGATGTCAGCACAGCCTCGACCGCGCCCGAGCCGTCGGTGGCGGCGGTGAAGTCGGCGTCGCCGTCCAGCTCGGCGGCGAACTTGTCGGCGTCGACGACGGCCGGCAGGGCGGCGTGCAGCGTCACGTCGGCGTCGGGGATCGGGTTGCCGTAGCGGTCGGCGACGGTGACGACGACCTGCTTGCCGGGGCCGCCGACGATGTCGTCGTCCCAGCCGCCGACGCTCAGCGTCGCCTTGACGGCGTCGTCGAGCAGCGGCGTCCAGGTGAGGGTGTTGGGCGTGGGCTTGTCGGTCAGCTCGGCGCCGTCGTAGCTGACGGCCATGTCGAACACGCCCGCCACCGTCGAGGAGACCTCGGCGACGTAGGCCGGCTCGGAGCCGGCGGCCCGCTGGAACTCCCCGGCCTGGACGCCGGCCGGGTTGGAGCAGCCGTCGCACTGCTGCGCGCCGATGGCGGCCATGGCCGGGGCCTGGCCGCCGGCGATCTCCGGGTCGCAGGGCTGGCCGGAGTCGTCCTTCGGCTTGATGGTGACGGTGTGCGTCTGGCCTGCCGAGACGCCGCCCTGGCTGAGGGTGTACTCGGTGGTCGCCGAGTCGCAGCGCGAGGTGGCGAAGGCGGCGTAGACCGTGCCCGAGGTGATGCCCGAGCCGGTCGAGCCGACCAGCGCGATGGCCACGCCGGTGTCGGAGGAGTCCTTCTTGGCGGTGGCGGTGATCGGATAGCCGTCGGAGTCCAGCGGCGAGGCGACCGAGGCGGTGACGTGCAGCGTCGCCACGCCTTGCGAGTCGATGGCGGCGTCGGTGTCGGCGTACGGGTCCTGGCCGCTCAGGTGGCTGTCGAGCTGGAAGCTGACCAGGCCGCCGTCATAGGGGTTGCCGAGGGCGTCGACGACGTGGGCCCGCACGATGTGGTGCTGGCCGGGCTCGACCGGTCCGGAGGTCTCGGAGGCCGAGTCGTCGATTTGGAGGTACGAGTTCGAGGCGTCGATCTCGCCCAGCTGCCAACTGCCCGTGGCCGAGCCGAGGTGGAGAGTGCCGGCCAGGCTGGCGTCCACCTGGTGCGAGCCGGGCGTGCGCGCCCAAACCTTGCCGGTGTAGGTGCCCGCCGGGCCCTCGGACAGCGTGCCGCTGGTCTCGACGCCGTCCTCGCTCGACGCGGCGGTGACGTTCGTCAGGCCGGTGACGGGGTTGTCGTAGGCGTCGGCCAGGGTGACGGTGATGGTGTGGTAGTTGGTCGGGTCGTCCTTGGCGGCCACGGTCGCCGACCCGCCGTCGAGCGCCACGCTGGTCTTGGAGGAGTCCAGTTCGCCGTAGGTGACGGCGAACTGCTTCGGATCCTGGGCCCTGGTCCAGCCGCTGCTGGACGGCGCTTTGGCGCCCAGCCAGTAGGCGCCCGGCTTGGTGGCCGAGACCTTCACCTGGCAAGTGCCGTCGGAGGAAGTCGAACAGGTGGACGGCGCGACCGTCACGCCATCGGTGATGGGATTGGCGCCGGTCTTGGCGTCGTCTTCGGAGGCGAACACCTCCCAGGTGATCTTCTGCGCGGCCGAGGGAGAGCCGGACAGGCTGGTCGAGCCGGTGGCGGTGGCCGTGCCGCGGCCGGCTTGCAGGGCGGAGGCGTCCGTCTCGTCGTAGTCCAGCGAGGCGACCGACACCGCGTCGGCGTAGGAGGCCAGCGTGAATTCGCAGGTGACGTCGGAGCCGCTGGACAGCGCCCCGGCGGCCAGCGTCAGCTTGCCACTGGCGGCATCGAAGTCGGAGTCAACCGAGCCGCCGTCGATCGAGTCGAAGCATTCGGCGCCGTCCAGCGAGTAGCCGTCGGCCGGCTGGCCGGCGGTGACGGTGGTGGCGGCGCTGGTCGACTTGACGGCGTGGGCCCGCCGCGGGCTGGTCTGGCCTTCGGCGTCCAGGCTGACCGTCTCGCTCGACGACGACGGAGCGGTCGTCGAGACGTTGGTCAGCGCGAACGACTGGTCGAGGGTCTGGCCCTGGGCCGGGCCGCCGACCGCCTTGACGCCGACGCGCAACAGGCCGGTCGCCCGGTAGACGCGGTAGTCCTCGATTTCGCCGTTGGTCAGCCACGGGTTGGTGGCCGCGGCGTCCGAGCCGGCGGCCGGGCCGTACTGGCCGTCGCTGTTGTCCGGCTTGTCAATGGTCGCCGTCGACGCGCTGAAGCGCATCGTGGAGGCCGACAGCCCGTTGCTCGGCGTGGTGCCGCTGGGCACCGTCAAAGTGCCGCTGGCCAGGCCTTTCAGGTCCGGCGTGGCGTCGAAGTCGGCGTCGGCGCCAGAGGCGATGGCGGTCGAGTTGGTCGGCGACTGCCAGCCCTTGACCGACACGTCGCCCAACTGTTGCGACCCGTCGGCGGACACCTGGGCGGTCAGGTTGTAGTCGCGTCCGACCGCCAGCACGGCGTCCTGCAGCGGCAGGCGCTGGCCGTCGGCCAGCTCGACGGCGACGCCGTCGTCGCTGTCGTGGGCGTTCGAGTCGGCGTCGTTGACGCCGTCGGTTTGCTCGCCGCGCTCGTCGCCCAGCCAAACCATGTGGCCGGCGGCGTTGACGTGGTAGGGGCCCTTGTCGGCCAGCTTCGACTTGGTGGCCGAGGCGGCGTCGCCAAAGGATGCGCCCTTGGCCGAGACGGCGAAGCCGATGTCGGCCACGTCGCGGGTGGTGGTCATCGTCACCTCGCCGTAGATCGGGGCCTTGGCCATGTCGAAGGTGCTGCCGACCGCGCCGAGCTTCGGATCGGCTGCGCCATAGGGCAGCGCTCCCGAGCAGGCCGCGCCCGTCGAGCCGTTGGCGTTCGGCTCCTCAACCCAGTCGTCGCCGCACTTGACGCGGGCCAGGTTGGGGGTGCCGACGAAGGTCTCGGCGCTCTCCGATCCGCCTGCGGCCCACGTCTGATAGGCGTTGACGCCGTCGACGTTGGGTTGAACCAGCCGGACGTAGTACTTCACGCCGGGGCCGGTCTGGTCAACCATGAAGGAGAACTTGCCCTGCGACGAAGTGGTCTGCTGGCCGCGCAGTGTGCCGTCCTTGTCATAAATGGCGATGGTCTGGCCGGCCAGGCCGGGATCGCCGACGACCGAGCCGTCGGCGTCGACGTCGTTGTAAACGGTGCCCTCCAAAACGGCCGCGGTCTGGGCGGCCGCCATGTCGAAGACTTCGCCGTAGCCGGTCAGGCTGGTGGGAGAGCGGCGCAGGGTGGCGGTTTGAGCCAGCGGGTCGATCTCGACCAAGTTCTGCTGGTTGGCGGCCGCGGTGGTGGAGTCGCTGTAGCCGCTGGGGCCGCCGAGGTAGAGCTTGCCCTTGAAGAAGTTCATGCCGTAGATGGTGCCGCTTGTGAAGCTGAAACCGCCGACGCCCTTGATGAACGACACCACCGAGTACGTCCACGGCTTGTTGACGCCGCTGGTCGTGCCGCCGTAGGTGCCGGAGACGATGTTGCCGTCGTCGTCGCGGGCCGGGTCGACGCGGACGATCGCCTGGCGATCCGGGTCGGAGGCGCGCATCGCGACAATGTACATGTTGCCGTTGGCGTCCAGAGCCAGGTCGGCGACGCTGGTGGCCGTGGTGTCGCCGTTGGCGGCGGTGGTCAGCAGGCGTTTGCGCTCGTCCAGGCTGGCGGGCTGGACGTGGCCGGAGTGGACGTACTGGTCGGTGTTCGGATCCCAGATCGTGAAGGTGAAGGCGTCGGAGGTGTTCGCGGCGGTGCTGGTGCGGCCCTGGTTGTCGATGGTGGCCGCGTCGAGGTGGCCGGCGTAGACCCGGCCGGTGAGCTGGTCGGCCTCGCCGCCGGTCGAGTAGCTGCCGTACTGCGGGCCCGCCGTGGTGACGCCGTTGGGAACGGGCATGCAGGCCTCGTCAACGGTGGAGGCGCCGCTGACGACGCGGGTGACGCGGGCGCGGCCGGTCGGGCAGCCGTCGGCGTAGGCCAGCGAGCCCTCCCACGTCCAGAAGTAGGCGGCGAGGGTGTCGCTGCCCGGGCTGACCGGGCCCAGTGCCATCGTCGTGAACGGGTTGTCGCCGCGCCAGCCGGAGCCGGTCCGCATCAAGGCGGGCTCGGCGATCAGCGCCTTGGCGTTGCTGGGGTCCGGTTTGACGGCCATCGCCAGCGGATAGTCCGTGCCGTGGGGTGCGACGGTGTAGAAGTGGTCGCGATCCCACTGCGGCGGGTCGACCTTCCAATTCAGCGTGTTCGTGGAACGCTCGGTCCACGTCACGGCGGCCCGCGCCTCGTCGGGCACGATCAGGCCGAGGCCCGACACCGCCAGCGCGAATGCCGCCAACCCGATGATCGTGCGTTTCCAGTTCCGATAGGCGCGTTTCGCCATCCTGTTTCCTCCTCTGGATTTTCCCAGCAGCGCGTCACCACCCGCATGTGGCCACGTTTCCTATCTGTTCTAACCCGAGGAGAGGTACTGCTGTGTACGACTCGTCGCACTCCTACGAGTGCCCCAGGGGGCTGGTTGCGTATCGCCCCCGCGCCGCCTGCATACGAATCCCGGCGGCTGCCCCCTGAGTGTCCGTATGGATCGGCCACCCCCCTGAAACCGTTTCCAACCCCCACCCCGCCACCCGCCACGCCCATGTATTAGTCGCTTAGCAGGACATCTGCTAGTCAAGTAGCACGACATGTGCTGGTTGTTCTGCAGTCAGACTCGCGCGTGTCCGGCCGGGGCAGGCTCAGGCGACCGGGACCTCACGTTGAAGACACGACAAAGCCGACCGCCGAACGGGCTCATACCCGGTTCGGCGGCCGACTTGGCAGGCGGGCGGCCCGCGTCCTACCAGACGGGCCGCCCGGCCATCTCCCTCTTACTCCCTCCTACTTGGCAACTTTCAGCTTGTACGTCTTGTGCTTCCCGGCGACCTTGACGGTGATCTTCACCGTCCCCTTCTTGACAGCCGTCAACACGCCCGCCGAGTCGATCACGGCGACCAACTTGTTCGACGACTTGAACTTCGGCAGCGCGCCCGTCGCCGCGCTCGGCGACCACTTCGCCTTGACGACTACCGCCTTGCCCTTCTTCAATTTCTTGGGCAGCTTGGCCTTCACCGACTTGACGGCCAAGGCCCGCTTCACAACTGTCACCTTGATTTTCGCCTTGACGGTCTTGCCGCCCGGCCCGGGCGCGGCGGCGGTGATTACCGCCGCGCCCTTCCGCAGAGCTTTCACCTTGCCCGTCAGCGGATCGACCTTGACGACCTTCGGCTTCGACGACGACCAGGCCAGCTTCGCCTTCGACGACTTCAAGCCCGACAGGTAGGCCCGCGCCGCCGGCTTGGCGCTCTTGCCCTTGACCAGGTAGAGCTTCGACTGCGCGGCCACCACCTTGCTGGCGGTCGCGGCCGGCGGCGTGACGGCGGCCGGACCGGCCTCCTTGGCCGACGTCTCCCCTGGCGTCCCGGCGGCCGCGCCCGCCGCCGGGCCAACCGAGGGGTCCGCCACTGGCTGGCCGTTCGCCTGGCCCGCCTCGGAAGCCGATGACGACTCGCCCGGATTGGCCGACTTCGACGGCGTGGGCAGAGTCGGCTTGGCCGAAACCGTCGGCGCAGCCGACGGCTGGGCCGTGCCCGAGCCGCCGCCCGGCGTGGCGGTCGCATTCCCCGAGCCGCCCGTTCCATCAGCCGCTCCCCCGCCGGGCGTGGCGGAGTCTGTCGGAGTGTCCGTGGGTGTCGTCGGCGAGTCCGTCGGCGTGTCCCCTGACCTGTCGGTCGTCCACACCGCGTACAAAGTCTGGGTGGGCGCCGTCAACGTGAAGGCGTCCCCGCCCTGGTAGAACGCGCCGGAGCCGTCCTCAGAGGCGCTCCAGCCGTCGAAGGCGTAGCCGTCCAGCGACAGCCCGTCGCCGCCGGCCAACACCACCTGGTAGTCCGGGTCGTCCAGGCTGTTGGCGGTCGGGGCGGGCGCGCCGTCGCCGCCGTTGGCGTCATAGGCCAACTCGCGCCGCTCGTAGGACGCCAGCCGCACCGACACCTGGGTCGACTGGTTGGCGACGAACTCGAAGGTGTCGGCGGTGGCGGCGTCCAAGGCGCCCGCGACGCGGTGCACAACGTCTTCGGCCCCGGGCAGGCCGACGTTCCAGCGGAACTCGAGCCAGCCGTCGAAGGCTGTGGCGGTGGTGGCCGTCAGGCGCACGGTGTCGCCGACGGCGACCGTCTGGTGGTGCGCGACGGTCCCGACCAGCGTGCCGTCAGGGGCGAACTCCTGCGCCGTGACGACGGCCGCGACGCCCTCGCCCGCGGTCGCCACCGACCAACTCACCGTCGGCGGCGCCACAATCGCCGTGTCGAAGTAGAAGGCCTCGTCCGTCACGTCGGCCGCGCCGACGTTCGTCCCCAAGTCGCTGGAAATGGCGGCCAGCGGAAGGCCGATCAGACGGTACGTCTTGCCGACCGCCAGGCCCTCGAACTTCAGCGTGCCCTCGCCCGGCGTGTACCAACTGCTGTGGTCGCCCACGTCGCCATTGATCTCTTCGGTTTGCTCCTCGCCGTCAATCGAGACGAAGGCCGCCCCGCCGACATACCCGAGCACCACCGAGCCGCTCACCTCGGCCAGCGCGTAGGCGTAGCCGTCTTGCGTGTCGGCCTTGAAGTCGGTGTCGGTCGTGAAAACCGTGTCTTTGGGGTTGCCAACGGCCGAGGCCGACTTGAATTCGACATCGTTGACGAGGTTGCCGCCCGTGCTGGACGAATACACGTTGACCAGGCCGAACACCGTGCGGCCCTGCCCGTCCGGCACCGGGTAGGTTCCAGACTGCGCCACCCACTGGGCGTCCCCCCCGTCCGCGTCCGCCTCGGCTAGATAGACGTAATAGTTCTTGCCGTCCAGCGTCACCGTGTAAGCCTTGTTGGCCAGGCCGCGATAGCGGTTGACCCAGTCGGCGAATTCGTCGTACATGCCGTCGGGGGTGGTGTCGTCCACGATGCCGGCGCTCGACAGGGTCGAGTCGTCGGTGACCTCCAGCTGGGCGGCCAGAGCGTCCACCACCCGCTCGAACAGCGTCGGGTCGCCGACCGACGCGCCCGTGTACGCCGCCGCCTGGCCGGTGACCGGATCGAGCGTGCCGGCTGCCCCGTCCACGCCGTACGGCCACGGCTTCGGGTCCGAGGCGTCCGACTCGTCGGCCGGCCCGATGACCACCGCCATGATGTCGAGCACGTCGCCGTGTGGGGCCTGCTTCAACGACCAGTCGTAAACCTTGCCGGGCACAGTCGCCACCTCTTGGTAGATCGAGTTCCTCAGCGCGCCGCTCAGATTCGCCACCACGTCGGAGCCGCCCGGCAGGCTGTACGCGGAGGCCGGCTGGGTCTCGATCGCCTTGGCGTACTTGTGGACGCTGCCAGTGCCGATGCCGCGCGTGCTGTCCCAATACGAGACCTCCGTGCGCAGCGACTGCGTGTCGCCGCCAGCCGAGCGGGTCTCGAAATCGCCGTTCCGCAAGCTGGTGTACAACTGGTTGCCCGCCCACTCGTGATAGACGTCCGTGGTGCCGTCTTTGGCGCCCAGCTCCTTGACGTTCTTCAGGTAATAGTTGTCGTAGTCGTCGCTGGTGTACGACGACTGGTCGGCCTTGTGGCCGCCGACGGTGTAGGTGTCGGAGACGATCTCGTCCAGCACGACCACCTGGGCCGACTGGCTGGCCGCGGTCTGCCCGCCGCTGGACGCCTCCACCCAGTAGTAGTAGGTGCCCGGCGCGTCGGGAGTGGTCGCCGTCAGCACGGGGAGGGCGTCCGAGCCGTCCAGCCCTGCCACCGGCTGCGGATCGCCGCGGTCGGCCGATGCCGACCATTTCCACTGATAGGCCAGCGTCCCGCCGTCGGAGGCTTCGGCCTGCGCCGACAGCCGCAGCGTCGCGCCCCTGGCGTAGACCGACGAGCCATGGGGCTGCCGCTGGAAGGTGACCGTCGCATCCGCCGCCCTGGCGCCCGGCACGAGCACTTGGAACGCGGCGATGAAGGCCATCACCACCATCAACACCGTCAAACGAACCGTGTGCGCCAACCTGCCCCAACGCGCCCCATGAAACATCTTTCCCCCCAGACATTCAAGTCGACGAAAACTCTCCGCCTGGTACGCAAAGGTAGCGATTTACTACGTAGAACACGCCCGTTTGCTACGTAGACAAGGCCCTAGAACTACGTAGGCACAGCGCAACATCCCCGTAGGGGCCTAGGCGACACACTCGCCGCCACCCGCTGGTCGGACCCGTCGCCGCCCGACACAGGTTTGCGTGTCACATGCCCGCCAGGCGGCGGACGATGCCGTCGAGGATGTCCGACTCGCTGACCGTCAGGGGGACGCCCACGCGGCGGCCGACGGCGCGGCAGATCAGGGCGCCGGCGCAGATGACGTCGGCGCGGCCGGGCACCATCGTCGGGATGGCGGCGACCTCGGCCACCGGCATCGACAACAGCCGCTCGGCCAGGGCGCCCAGGTCGGATCGCGACAGCACGGCGCCGTGGACGCGGCTGCGGTCGTAGCGCTCCAAACCGAGGGCGATGGCGGCCAGGGCGGTGGCGGTGCCGCCGACGCCGACCCACGTCGCCACCTCGAAATCGACGCCCGCGCCGTCGAGCAATTCGTCGGCCAACCGCTCGGCGGACTCGATCTCGGACGCCGTGGGCGGGTCGGAGGCGAGGAAGCGCTCGCGCAGCCGCACCGAGCCGATGTCCAGCGAGACGGCCCGCCCCAGCCCCGGACGGGCGCCCGGCGGGAGCTGGGACGAGCCAGCGGCCGCCACTGCATCGACTCCCGAGGACGCATCTGTCGGCAAGCCAAGGGCCGGGCCGGCCGAACCCCCCAGGGCCAACTCGGTGGACCCGCCGCCGACGTCCATCACCAACACGGGCGAGGGGACGCCGGGCAGCCCGGCCAAAGCCCCCTCGAACGACAAGGCGGCCTCCTGAGCTCCGGGAATGATCTCGGCGTCGACCCCGAATGCCCGCCTGGCCCCGGCGAAGAAGTCGGCCGAGTTACGGGCGTCGCGGGCCGCCGACGTGGCCACCACGCGGACTGCCGCCCGGCCCAAGCCATCCAATTCGGCGGCGAAATCGTCGAAGGCGGCGAACGTCCTGGCCAGCGCGTCGGGGTGGAACTCGCCGGTGGCGTCAACCCCCTGCCCCAGCCGGGTGATGTGGAGACGCCGGTCGACCTCCTCCAAGCGGCCCCCGCGCAGCCGCGCCACCAGCAGCCGCACCGAGTTGGTGCCGCAATCGACGGCGGCGAACAAGCCGGACTCCTCGGCGGCGTCAGTCATCACAGGGCTCCTTCCAAAACTCGCCGATCTCGGCCAGCGCGGCGTCGCCGATCGGGTTGACGCCGGGCCCGGCCGCCAAAGCGTGGCCGACCAGGGCGTGCAGGCACTTGACGCGGTCCGGCATGCCGCCCGCGCTGACGCCGTCCAACTCGGGGACTTCCCCCAGCTCCCGGCGGTCGGCCAGGTAGGCCTCGTGGGCGCGGCGATAGCCGTCCGCCAGCGCCTCGTCCGCGGCCAGCCGGTCCGTCAGCTCGGCCATCCGGCCGACCGATTCCAGGCGCGAGCAGGCCAGCACGGCCCTGGGGCAGGTCAGGTAGTAGAGGGTCGGGAACGGCGTCCCGTCCGGCAGGCGGGGACGCGTCGCGACGACTCCGGGCTTGCCGCAGGGGCAGCGCCAGGCGACGCCCGCCACACCGCGCGGCCGACGTCCCAATTGGGCGGCCACCACGGCGGCGTCGGCGTCGCTGAAAACCCGGCCCCCCGCCGAAGGCGGACGAGAGCCGACCACGCCGTCATGGGACGCGCTTGCCGATGGGGCGGCGGACGGGCCAACCGTCACCGCAGCGTCACTTTCCGAACCGGCGCGTCGGCGGTTTGGACGGCCTTCCACAGGCGGTCCCACCACGGGCCGGTGGCGGCGGCGGTCTCGGTGGCCGCCTCGTCTTCGGTGGCGGTGCCGGGCACGACGTTGCCGGAGGCGTCAACGACGGTGTAGCCGGCCTCGCCGGGCATCACCCAGTTAAGCCGGGCCCGCGCCTGGGCCTCGACGTAGGCCGGGTCGTTCCAACGGTCGAGCTGGCTTTGCAGCTGGGCGACGCGGGCGGTCCGCTCGGCGATCTGCTGCTCGGCCACCGCCAAGTCGTGCTGCTGGGTGAAGTAGAGGCGGATGGTCGAGGCGTACGACAGCGCCAGCACCACCACCACGACGCCGAAGGCGACCAGCCGTTTGACGAAATCGGGACGCTTGGCCGGCTTCGACGACGAGGCTGCCCCGGTATCGGCCGGCGCCGAGCGGAACTTGACGGCCTGCGGACGCGCCGGAGCCCCGGAAGTCCGTTTGGGACCTCCGGGGCGGGTGTTGTCTCTGGTCGCTCGCGCCACCAGGCCAGTGTACTGGCCGCCCGGCGCCAAGCCCGGCTAGGCACGCCTAGCGCGGGCCGACGCCCGTCGCGGCAAATCTGTCGGCCCCTTCCCCACAGAGTCGAAGCCGACCGGCGCGAGGCCTTAGGCCCGATCACGCGCGTGGCGCCGATTGCGGCCCCAGCCAGCTCGGGCCGGGGCCGCGCCAGCCTCAGGCCTTGAAACGCGGGAAGGCGGCCGCGCCGGCGTAGCGGGCGGCGTCGTCCAGATCCTCCTCGATGCGCAGCAACTGGTTGTACTTGGCGACGCGCTCCGAGCGGGCCGGCGCGCCCGACTTGATCTGGCCGCAGCCCAAGGCGACGGCCAAGTCGGCGATCGTCGTGTCCTCGGTCTCACCGGAGCGGTGGCTCATCATGGTGTGATAGCCGTTGCGGTGGGCCAGTTCGACGGCGTCGATCGTCTCGGTCAGCGAGCCGATCTGGTTGACCTTGACCAGCAGGGCGTTGGCGACCTTCAAGTCGATGCCCTTCTGCAGCCGCGAGACGTTGGTGACGAACAGGTCGTCGCCGACCAGCTGGACCTTGCCGCCCAGGCGCTCGGTGATGACGGCCCAGCCGTCCCAGTCCTCCTCGTTGAGCGGATCCTCGATCGAGACCAGCGGATAGTCGGCCACCAGCTTCTCGTAGTATTCGATCAGCTCGGCCGAGGTCTTCAGCGCCCCCTCGAACTTGTACTTGCCGTCTTCGTAGAACTCCGATGCGGCCACGTCGAGGGCCAGCGCGACGTCCTTGCCCGGCGTCAAACCGGCCTTCGAGATGGCGTCGACGATCAAGTCGAGGGCTTCGGCGTTGGAGTCGAGGTTGGGCGCGAAGCCGCCCTCGTCGCCCAGGCCGGTGTTGAGGCCCTTGTCTTTGAGCACCTTCTTCAGCGCGTGGTAGACGCCCGCGCCCCATTCGAGCGCCTCGGCGAAGGAGGACGCGCCGATCGGGGCGATCATGAATTCCTGGATGTCGACGTTCGAGTCGGCGTGCGAACCGCCGTTGAGGATGTTCATCATCGGGACCGGCAGGAGGTTGGCCGTCGGGCCGCCGATGTAGCGGTACAGCGGCAGCCCCGCCGACTCGGCGGCGGCGTGGGCGGCGGCCAGCGAAACGCCCAGGATGGCGTTGGCGCCCAGCTTGCCCTTGTTGTCGGTGCCGTCCAGCTCGATCATCGCCTGGTCGAGGAAGCGCTGCTCGGAGGCCTCCAAGCCCAGCACCTCGGGGGCGAGCTGCTCCATGACGTTCTCGACCGCCTTGAGGACGGCCTTGCCGCCGTAGGCGTCGCCGCCGTCGCGCAGCTCGACGGCCTCGAAAGCGCCGGTCGAAGCGCCCGACGGAACTCCGGCGCGCCCCTCGGCGCCGTCGTCCAAGACGACCTGGACCTCGACGGTCGGATTGCCGCGCGAATCCAAGATTTGCCGCGCGTTGACAACTTCAATGCTTGCCATGTTTGCCTTTCAATAGAGAAAACCTGCTCCACCCAGACTATCGGCCCCAGGCCCCGCTCACTTCCAGTTCCGCTATGAATCCACCGGTTGGTCAGGACGCGCCAGCGGCGGCCGCGGAGCGCGAGCCGGGCGGGAGTCGGCAATGCGCCAGCCGCCGAAACCCTGTTTCAGGTGGCGGCGGTCGCGGAGCGCGAGCCGGGCGGAAGCGGCCGTCAGTCCTTCTTGAGGAACTGGTCGACCAGGTGGGCCGGCAGCAGCTCGTAGCCGTGGAACTCGCGGGTGAAGGTGCCCGAGCCGTGGGCGATGCCGCGCAGGTCGATGGCGTAGCGCGACAGCTCCAGTTGCGGCACCAGCGCCCGGATGACGGCCTTGCGGTTGACCGAGTCGGTGCCCAGCAGTTGGCCGCGCCGGCCCGACAGGTCGGTCATGACCGGGCCGAGGTATTCCTCGCCGACGGTCACCGTCACCAGGTCGATCGGCTCCAGCAAAGCCGTGACGGCCGGTTTGGCGGCCTCCTTGATGGCCAGCTGCCCGGCCAGTTGGAAGGCCATGTCGGAGGAGTCGACCGAGTGGGCTTTGCCGTCGTACAGCGTCACCTGGACGTCGACCATCGGATAGCCGGCGATGACGCCCTTCTCCAGCGCCGAGCGCACGCCCTTCTCGACCGACGGGATGAACTGGCGCGGCACCGCGCCCCCAACCACCTTGTCGACGAACTTGAAGCCCTCGCCGCGCGGTAGCGGCTCGACCTCGATGTTGGCCTTGGCGTACTGGCCGTGCCCGCCGGATTGCTTGACGTGGCGGCCCTCGGCGGAGGCCTTGCCGATGAACGTCTCCCGCAGCGGGATGCGCAGCTCCTCCTGCTCGACTTTGACGCCGTAGCGGTCGTTCAAGCGGTTCAGCAGCAGGTCGGCGTGGGCCTGGCCGGTCGTCCAGATGACGAGCTGGTCGCCCGAGGAGCGGTCGACGCGAACCGTCGAGTCCTCCACGGCCAGGCGTTGCAGCGCCCCGGAGAACTTGTCCTCGTCGTTGCGGGTGGCCGCTTTGACGGCCAGCGGCAGCAGCGGGTCGGGCAGCGTCCAGCGTCCCACCACCACCGGCTTGTCTTTGGACGAGATGGTGTCGCCGGTCTCGGCCGAGTTGAGCTTCGGAATCAGCACGATCTCCCCGGCGATGGCCGAGGTGCGCGGCTTCAGCTCGACGCCGACGGCCGCCTGCAGGCCGCCGACGCGCTCCTCGGCGTCATGGCTGTGGTGCAGCTCGTCGCCTTCCGGGTGGCGCCCGGCGACGTGGACGGTGTCGTCGACGCGCAGGGTGCCGGAGAAGATGCGGACCATCGACAAGCGGCCGGCGAACGGGTCGGTGGTGGTGCGGATCACCTGGGCCACCAACGGCGCGTTCGGATCGGTCTTGGGCAACGGCTGGGGGTTGCCGTCGAGGTCGTCGACCTCCGGGTTCGGGTGTGACGAGGGTGTCGGGAAGCCGTGCTCGATCAGCCGCAGCAGCTCCTCGACGCCGACGCCGCTGAGCGACGAGACGGGCACCAGCGGGTAGAGGTTGCCGGTCGAGACGGCCCGCATCAAGGCGTCGAGCAACTCCTCGGAGCTGATCTCCTCCTCGGCGAACAGCCGCTCCATCAGGGCCTCGTCCTCGGCCTCCTGGATGACGCCCTCGACCAGCGGTCCGCGATAGCGCTCGACGTGGCTGTCGGTGGCCTGGACGGGCAGGTTCTTGACGGTCCCGCCGGAGTAGTCGTGCTCTTGCAGTGACAGCAGGCCGATGTTGCCGGCGATCTCGCCGTTGGCGGCCAGCGTCGGCACGTGGGTGGGCAGGACGGTGTCGCCGAAGGCGGCCTGGGCGGCCGCCACCGAGGCGTCGAAGTCGGCGTGGCCGGCGTCGAGTTTGGTCAGCGCGATGATGCGGGGGATCTTGGCGTATTCGCATTCCTCCCACAGCGCCTGGGCCATGCCGTCGATGCCGTCGGCGGCCGACACCACGAAGATGGCGGCGTCGGCGGCGCGGATGCCGGCCCGCAACTCGCCGACGAAGTCGGGATGGCCGGGGGCGTCCAGCAGGTTGACGACGACCGAGTCGTTGAGGAACGAGGCGACGTAGAGCTGGGCCAGCCGCTCCGGGTCGTCCTTCTCGCCGCGATAGCCGTCGACGCGGGCCTTCAACAGCTGCTCGAACAGCGACGTCTTGCCGGAGCCGGCGTTGCCGATCAGCACGACGTTGCGGACCTCGTCTGGACTGGACACCTGCAGGTTTGCAGCGCTCAACTTCGAACTCATGGGGTCAACCTTTCCATCTGCCCGCCCGCCTCGCAACCCGATCCAGCAAATGGGCGGCGGTTTTTTCGCCTTTGGCGAAGGACGTCCAGGGCGGTCCAAGACCCGCAGCCTGTCACCGGAATGGCGAGCGGCTCGGGCCTCGGAGGAGTCGCAGCGGCGGGGTCGGCCCGCCTCCCCGTCCGGTGAGAGGCCGGGCTCGGCGGGCTTGGGCGTCAGCGGCGGTCGATGGGGGCGTAGTCGCGGACGGCGTGGCCGGTGTAGATCTGTTTGGGCCGGGCGATTTTCAGCTCCGGGTCGGTGACGCACTCCTGGTATTGGGCCAGCCAGCCGGACGTGCGCGGGATAGCGAACAGCACGGTGAACATCTCCGGCGGGAAGCCGAGGGCCTCGTACATCAAACCGGAGTAGAAGTCGACGTTCGGATAGAGCTTGCGGGAGACGAAGTACTCGTCGTTCAGCGCGATCGTCTCAAGCTCTTGGGCGACGCGCAGCAGCGGGTTGACGCCGGTGATCTCGAAAACGTCGTCGACGGCCTTCTTGATGATCTTGGCGCGCGGATCGTAATTCTTGTAGACGCGGTGGCCGAAGCCCATCATGCGGCAGCGCCCCGCCTTGACCGCCTCGATGAAGTCGGGCACGGCGTCCAGCGAGCCGATCTGGCGCAGCATCTTGAGGACCGCCTCGTTGGCCCCGCCGTGCAGCGGCCCGTGCAGCGCCCCGATGCCGGCGCTGACGCAGGTGTAGAGGTCGTTGCCCGACGACGCCACGGCGCGGACCGCGTTGGTCGAGCAGTTCTGCTCGTGGTCGGCGTGCAGGATGAACAGTACCTCCATCGCCCGGACCAGGCGCGGGTCGGGGTTGTAGCGCCGCTCGGCCTGCTTGAACAGCATGGCCAGGAAGTTGTGGCAATAGCCGTAGTCGTCGTTCGGCTCGACGTACGGCCTGGCCAGCCCTTTGCGGTAGCAGAAGGCGGCCAACGTCGGCATCTTGCCGATCAGGCGGGCGATGTTGAGCGCCCGGGCCTCGGCGTTGGTGTAGTCCTGCGAGTCGGGGTAGAAGGTGAAGAACGCCGCCGTCGAGGCCATCAGCATCGACATCGGATGGGCGTCGTAGGGGAACCCGGCCAGCAGGATTTTCAACTTGTCGGGCAGGCGCCGGTGGGCGGTGATCTCCTGCTCCCAGGCGTCCAGTTGGGCGGCCGTGGGCAGCTCGCCGTTGAGCAGCAGATAGGCAACCTCCAGGTAGGTCGAGTGCTCGGCCAACTGCTCGATCGGGTAGCCGCGATAACGCAGGATGCCCGCCTCGCCGTCGATGTAGGTGATCGACGAGTGGCACACCGCGGTGTTGAAGAAGCCGGGGTCGTAGGTGGCCAGCGGCTCGCCGTCGATGTTGAGGGCCCGCAG
>JAISUF010000215.1 GCA_031272195.1 Propionibacteriaceae bacterium | reverse complement strand
TGGTCGTTGGCGACGAACACGGCTGTGGGCAGGTCGCCGTCGGCGAGCAGTTGGCGGCCGGCCGCGTAGCCGGAGGCGGGCAGCCAGTCGCCGCGCAGGCAGGGGCCGGGTTCGAGTCCGGCCTGGGCGAGGGCGTCGAGCCATGCCTGTTGGCGGATGGTTGCGTGGAATTCGTCGTCGGCCCCGGCGATGTGGCCGATGCGGCGGTGGCCCAGCCCGATCAGGTGTTCGACGGCCGCCCTGGCCCCGGCGGCTTGGTCGTTGTCGACGGCGGGCAGCGTCGATTGGCCGCTGGTGGCCAGCACCATCGGGATCTTGCCCGCCATCGCGCTGGCGGCGTCCAGCGTCGCCGGGTTGGGGGCGATGACGACGACGCCTTCGGCGCCCAGGTCGAGGAAGTGGTGGAGAGTGTCGTCCATGTCGGCGGCGGTCTGGTTGCGGATGAACGCGACCGACAGCCAGAAACCGGCCTGGCGGGCCGCCCTGTCGATGGCCAGCAGCGCCCCCGAAGGGCCGAACATCTGGGGGTTGGTGACGGTCGCGCCCAGGATGTTGGTGTGCTTGGAGGCCAGGGCGCGGGCGGCGGCGTTGCGCCGGTAGCCGAGCCGCTCGATGGCCTGCTGGACGTCGGCGCGGGTGGACGGCCGGACCGAGGGGTGGTTGTTGAGGACGCGGGAGACCGTCTGCTGGGAAACCCCCGCCGCCTGCGCGACGTCCCTGATTGACGGCGTCCTCGCCTCCATGTCATCAGTCTAACCCAAAATGTGAACGATCTCATGCCCGGCGGGGCGGTGGCGCGCGGCTGGTCGGCCGTCGGGCTGGCCGTCTCAAGCCGGCGGGCGGTGGGCTCCCGGACGACCACCTCTGCGACGAGAGCGCATCCAGCCTCGCGTTCGCACATCGTCGCACTGTCATATAATAAAAGACTTCATTCGTGCTACGCTGTTGGAATAAACCTAGCCAAGGAGGGCATTGTGAGCATGACGACTGTGACGGTCCGCGTCGATGCGGCCACGAAAGCGTCCGCCAGCCGGATTGTCGAGGGTCTGGGGCTGGACCTGTCAACCGCCATCCGGGCGTATTTGCGCCAGATCACGCTGCGCAACGCCGTCCCGTTGGACTTGAGCTATCCCGATGACGGGTTCTGGAGCGAGGCCAATCAGGCCGTCTTGTTGGAGTCTATCGCCCAGGCCGACCGCGGAGAGTTCGCCAAGGTCACAACTCTCGAAGAGCTTGAGGCAATGGCTCCATGACGATCAAGTTCACCGACGAGGGCTGGAAGACTTACCTGGCTTGGCAACAAGACCGCCGCGCCCTGAAACGCATCCACGCCCTGGTCGCGGACATCCAGCGCGGCGGCAACGCGGGGATCGGCAAGCCCGAGCGACTCTCCGGCGATCTGGCCGGCTGGTGGTCCCGCCGCATCGACGACCAGAACCGCCTCGTCTACCGTGTCCAAGCCGATGGCTCGGTCGAAATCTCCCAGTGCGGCGGCCACTAGATCAAGCCTGTGGGGCGGTGGACTCCCGGACGATCAGCTCCGGGACGAGGGCGCGCGAGGGGGAGGCGGAGATTTCGGCCTGGCCGACCTGTGGCGGTCCGATGTCAAGTCCTGTCCGATAGCCGTCCGCGCACCTGTGATTGGACGCTCTCGGGGCCCCTGCGTCCGTGTAGAAGGGCAACCACCCAAACGGTGTTCTCAACTTCCAGATACAGCAGCAAGTAGGGGAAATGGCGCAGCGGACGCCTCCTGACGTCGCCGAACGCGACCCTGCCCGCTTTGGGGAACTGTTTGGCCAGCTCTGCGGCCTGAACCGCGTCTTGATAGAGGCGCATTGGGAGGTCGGGGTCGTGCGGCGCATAGTATTCGGCCGCTGCGTTCAAGTCGTCCCAAACATCGGGGTGAAAACCAGCCAGTGGGTCAGGCCCATTTCGCCTCGAAGCGAGCCCTCATTTCGACCGAGGTGACGCCAATGCTCGGATCGGCCTTGATCTCCGCCACCCGGTGCGCAACCAATTGCTCCTGCTCGGCGGTCAAGGCGAAATCTTGCGGATCCATACTCCGCAGGAGATAGTCAGCCGCATCCGCGCGCTCCTCAAGAGTGAGAGCGTCGAGCTTGCGTCGCAGAGCCGCGTTCACCATGCGGCGAGTCTACTGCATCCACCATCGAGGCCGAGGCCCGCGACTTGACGCAGGTAAGAGGTCTCGACGGTCCGGCTGCTTGGCCGTTCAGCTGCCAAGGATGGAATCCGCAGCCATGGGCGAGGCAGCGGGTGGCCGCCGGCGGGGTCGGCCGTCTCAAGTCGGCGGGGCGGTGGACTCCCGGACGATCAGCTCCGGGACGAGGGCGCGCGAGGGGGAGGCGGTGCCGGAGATTTCGGCTAGGAGCATTTCGACGCAGACTTCGCCGAGCAGGCTGAAGTCTTGGCGGACGGTGGTCAGCGGGGGGATGAACTGGTCGGTGCCGAGGAAGTCGTCGAAGCCCACCAGGGAGATGTCCTCGGGGCAGCGCGCGCCCGCCTGGGCCAGCGCCCGCAGCAGGCCCTGGCACATTTGGTCGTTGGCGACGAACACGGCTGTGGGCAGGTCGCCGTCGGCGAGCAGTTGGCGGCCGGCCGCGTAGCCGGAGGCGGGCAGCCAGTCGCCGCGCAGGCAGGGGCCGGGTTCGAGTCC
>JAISUF010000183.1 GCA_031272195.1 Propionibacteriaceae bacterium | reverse complement strand
CTACGCGGCCGAGCGCGGCTACATCTTCAACGGCGAGCTGGCCATCAACTACATCGAGGACGGCAAGCTGCCGATCGGCCGCTTCACCGTCAAATCGCACGCCGTCGCCTCGGTGCGGGCCGACGACGGCTTCTTCGCCCAGGCCGCGCCGCCCGACGCGCTGGCCATCGAGATCAACCAGACCCGCCACCCGCTGGTCGCGCCGGGCCTGACGATCGGGCGCGGCAACGACGTCGACCTGCAGATCAACGATCCGGGCATCTCGCGCCAACACGCCCGCATCAGCGTCGACGACGACGGCCGCGTCATGATCGAAGACCTCGGCTCGACCAACGGCATCAGCGTCGACGGCCGCAAAGTCCAAGCCGCGCCGCTGGCCCTGGGCAGCAACCTGACCATCGGCAACACCCACGCCCGCATCGTCTCGGCGGCTGGATGACACATGAGTGAGCTGATCGTTCTCGGGCTGAAACTGGGCTTCCTGGCCCTGCTTTGGCTGTTCATCCTGATCACCGGGAACGTCATCCGCACCGACATGTTCGGCAGGCGCGTCTCGCCGGCCGAGCTGACCGCCCAAACCAAACCGCGCAAGGCGCGCCGCTCGGCCCGCAAACTGCCGCACACCCTCAACGTCACCCACGGCTCCAAAGCCGGGACCGTCCTGGAGCTGGGCGGCGGCCTGCTGATCGGGCGGGGCGCCGAATGCCAGCTCGTCCTCGACGACGACTACGTCTCCACCCGCCACGCCCGCATCGTCGCCGCCGACGGCGGCTACAGCGTCGAAGACATGGGCTCGACCAACGGAACCTTCGTCAACAACTCCAGAGTCAGCCAGCCGACCCCGGTGGTGGCTGGCGACACGCTGCGCATCGGACGTACGCTGATGAAGCTGGAGAAGTAGGCCTGATGAGCGACACAAGACAACCCGTGGCGACCGCCGACGACGCGGCCACGAAACCGGTCGCGCGGGTGCCGGCCAGTCGGGCCAAGCCCCGGCTGACCCTGCGCCACCTGTGCCACTCGGAGGTCGGGCTGGTCCGCAAGAACAACCAAGACTCGGCCTACGCCTCCTCGACGATGCTGCTGGTAGCCGACGGCATGGGCGGCGCGGCGGCCGGCGACCTGGCCTCCGCCATCGTCGTCAACCAGATGCGCAACGTCGACGGGCAATACGCCGGCACGGAGATGCTGGCCGCCTTCGACCGGGCCGTGACGCGGGCCAGCGACGTCATCGCCGAGGTGGTCGAGTCCAACCACGACCTGGAGGGCATGGGGTCGACTGTTTCGGGCGTGCTGTTCGACGGCTCGCAACTGGCGGTGGTCAACGTCGGCGACTCGCGCACCTACCTCTACCGCGACGGCTCGCTGCAACGCCTCACCCACGACCACTCGTTCGTCCAGACGCTGATCGACGACGGCCGCATCTCCGAGGAGGAGTCGCTCACCCACCCGCACCGCTCGCTGATCCTGCGCGTCATCAACGGCCAGCCGCAGCACCAGCCCGACCTGCGCCTGCACGAGGCCCGCGAGGGCGACCGCCTGCTGGTCTGCTCCGACGGGCTGTGCGGGATGGTCACCGACAAAGTGATCGAGCGCCACATGGAGGGCTCGCGCGAGAGTGTCGTCGAGGCCCTGCTGCGCGAGGTCTACCAGACCGGCGCCCAAGACAACGTGACGATTGTGCTGGCCGACGTCGTCTCGGGCACCGCCACCGTCGGCTCGGAGGTGGTCGGCGCGGCCGAGCGGATCGACTTGGGCGAGAACGAGCACACCGGGCGCATCCGGGTGGTCGACGACGCCGAGCCGCGCCCCGACCCCGGCTTCGCCGAGACGGCCCGCTACTCGCCGGTGGCCAAACGCGGCGCGCTGGCCTGGGCCAAGATCGTGGCCGCCATTGTGGTGCCGCTGGCTTTGCTGGCGGGCGGGGGGGCGCTGTGGTATTCCTACACCCAGCAGCAGTATTTCGTCGGCGACAACCTCGGTACGGTGGCCGTCTTCCGAGGGGTGCCAGACGCCGTCCTGCACCTGCCGCTGTCGAGCGTCGTCCGCTCCACCGACATCAAACTGGCCGATCTGCCGCGCACCTACCGCGAACGGGTCGGCCAAACCATTTCCCTGCCCTCGCTGGACCAGGCCGACGACACGATCGGCGAGTTGCGCCAGCGCGCCGACGCCTGCATCCTGCGGCGCAGCGGCGGAGTCGTCACGCCGTCGTCAAGCCCGACATCCTCGCCCGCCGCCGGAACCGACTCGGCCGGCGCAACCTCGGCCGCCTCCGGCGGGGCCACGGCCAGCCCGGACGCCACCGGGGCGACCTCCTCAGGCCCGATCAGCGCGTCCACCGCCACCTCCCAGACGCCGTTGACCGGCCCCGGCCAGCCGGCCTCCAGCGGCCCGTCCCAGTCCGCCGACCCGGCCGAGGACGACTGCGCATGAGCCAAGTGGTCTATCGCAGGCGGCGGGGCGTCGAGGCGTTCATGCTGGTCTTGGCGGTCGGCATCGGCCTGGGCGGCTATCTGCTGACCGGCCTCGACACGCAAGCCCAAGTGCCCCAGGAGTGGCCTTGGGCGCTGGCGATTTTCGGCGGCCTGGCGCTGGCCGCGCACATCGCCGTCCGCGTCCGCATCCCGTACGCCGACCCGCTGATCCTGCCGACCGTCGTGCTGCTGAACGGGCTCGGCCTGGCCATGATCCACCGCCTCGACCTGGGCGACAGCCAAGCCCCCCACTCGGCCGAACTGCAGCTCACCTGGATGGCGGTGGCGGTGGCGGTGTTCTGCCTGGTGGTGTTCCTGCTGCCCGACCACAAGGTGCTCCACCGCTACCCGTACATCCTGTTCCTGGTCGGCCTGGTGACGCTGATGCTGCCGCTGGTGCCCGGCCTCGGGCTGGAGAAGTACGGCGCCCGCATCTGGATCAAGGTGTGGCACTACACCTTCCAACCCGCCGAGGTGGCCAAGATCGTGCTGGCGGTCGCCTTCGCCGCCTACCTGGTGGACAAGCGCGAGGTGCTGGCGCTGGCCGGCGGGCGCTTCCTCGGCATCGACCTGCCCCGTCCCCGCGACCTCGGGCCGATCCTGGTGATGTGGCTGGCCAGCATGGGCGTTCTGGTCTTCCAGAAAGACCTCGGCACGTCGCTGCTGTTCTTCGGGCTGTTCGTCGTCATGCTCTACATCGCCACCGAGCGGCCGAGCTGGCCCATCCTGGGCGTGCTGCTGTTCGTCGGCGGGGCGACGGCCGCCTACCCGTTCTTCGCCCACGTCCAGACGCGCGTCCAGTCGTGGCTCGACCCGTTCGCCGACTACGACCGCAACTATCAAATCATCCAGGCCCAGTTCGGCATGGCCTGGGGCGGGCTGTTCGGCACCGGCTGGGGGCTGGGCCGCCCCAACTTGACGCCACTTCCGAAAACCGACTTCATCGGCGCCGCCATCGGCGAGGAGCTGGGCGTGGTCGGGCTGTCGGCCGTCATGATGCTGTACGCCGTCCTGGCCACACGCGGCCTGCGGGCGGCGCTGGGCTCGCGCGACCCGTTCGGCAAACTGCTCGCCTCTGGCCTGTCGTTCGTCTTTGCGATCCAGGTTTTCGCCATCCTAGGCGGCGTCACCAGGCTGCTGCCGCTGACCGGCCTGACGACGCCGTTCATGTCGCAGGGCGGCTCGTCGCTGGTGGCCAACTGGGCGCTGACCGGGCTGCTGATGATCGTCACCCACCACGCCCGCAAACCGGTCGCCGAGCACGCGCCGGGCGGCGTCGTCGCCTCCCTGGCCGACGACAGCACCCAGCTGATCGACGTCGAAGGGGCCGCCGCGTGAACGGGCCCATCCGCAAAGTCGCGATTGTCGTCTTGGCGATGTTCTTCGCCCTGATGGCCAACTTGACCTACGCCAACCTGGCCCGCCAAACCGAGCTGAACGCCAGGCCGGAGAACCGCCGCGTCATTGACGCCCGTTTCTCGCAGGACCGGGGGCCGATCATGGTCGGCAACACCGAGATCGCCCGCTCGGAGGAGTCGCAGGGCCGGTTCAAGTATCTGCGCACCTACCCCAAAGGCGAGCTGTACGCGCCCGTCACCGGCTTCTACTCCTACACCTACGGCAACTCGGGGCTGGAGGCGTCGATGGGCGCCGACCTGTCCGGGGCCGACGACGCCCAAGTCTTCGACCGGCTGATCAAAGCGGCCGCCGGCGCCACCCCGACCGGGGCCACCGTCGAGACGACGATCGACGCCAAAGCCCAGAAGGCGGCCTGGGACGGGCTGGACGGCCGCAAGGGCGCGGTTGTCGCCCTCGACTTCACCACCGGCGCCGTCAAAGCGCTGGTGACCTCGCCAAGCTACGATCCCAGCGTCCTGTCGGCGCACGACCTGACCGCCGTCGAGACGGCCTGGAAGGCGTTGAACGCCGATCCCGACCAGCCGATGCTCAACCGCGCCACCCGCAACATCTACCAGCCCGGCTCGACGTTCAAGCTCGTCACCGCCGCCGCCGCGCTGGAGAACATCGACGGCATGACGGCCGACACCGCCATCGACGCCTCGTCGTACCAACTGCCCCACTCGACCAAGACCATCTCGGGCAACTGCGGCGGCAGCAAGATCACCTTGCAGCAGGCTTTGGAGGTGTCCTGCAACCCCGGCTTCGCCCGGCTCGGGGCCAGCCTGGGGCCCGACGCGATGGCCGAGCAGGCCGAGAAGTTCGGCTTCGGCCAGCGCTTCCTGACCGAGATCGGCTCGGTCGCCAGCAACTTCCCCACCGGCATCGACTCGGCCCAAACCGCCATGAGCGCCATCGGCGAGTACGAGACGGCCGCCACCCCGCT
>JAISUF010000173.1 GCA_031272195.1 Propionibacteriaceae bacterium | reverse complement strand
CAACGCCGTCGGGGGCCTGATCATCGCGTTGCTGGCGCCGGTGCTGGGCCAGTGGGGCGACCGCACCGGCCACACCGTCCGCAACCTGCGCTGGATGACATGGGCGATGGCGGTCATCTCGGCGGCGCTGTACTTCGTCGAGCCGCATCCGTCGTTCCTGTGGCTGGGCTTGGGCCTGCTGGTGTTGGGGACGATCCTGTCGGAGATCTCGTCGGTCAACTACAACGCCCTGCTCGACTCGGTGGCCTCCGAGAAGAACGTCGGGAAGGTCTCCGGCTTCGGCTGGGGCATGGGCTATCTCGGCGGCATCCTGGTGCTGCTGGTGATCCTGGTGGTGTTCGTCCAGCCGCCCAACGGCCTGTTCGGGACGGCCGTCGACGGCGGCACGCCGCCGGGCCTGTTCGGCGTCACCGACACCCCCACCCGCATCCGCGTCTCGATGATCCTGTGCGGCCTGTGGACGCTGCTGTTCACCATCCCGATCTTCGTCTCCCAGCGCGACAGGCCGGTGCCGGCCGGCGCCGCCTCGCGGCTGGGCGTCATCGGCTCGTACAGGGAGTTGTTCGCCACCATCGCCCGCTTGTGGCGCACCCAGCGCCACACCGCCTACTTCCTGGTGGCCTCGGCGCTGTTCCGCGACGGCCTGGCCGGGGTGTTCACCTTCGGGGCGGTCGTGGCGGCCCGCTCGTTCGGCTTCGACACCACCGAGATCATCTTGTTCGGCGCGGCCGCCAACCTGATCGCCGGCCTGGTGACGATGCTGTTCGGTCTGCTGGACGACATCATCGGCCCGAAGAAGGTCATCGTCATCTGCTTGTCGATCCTGGTGGTCGGGGCGGTGGTCTGCT
This sequence comes from Propionibacteriaceae bacterium, assembly GCA_031272195.1. Classification (GTDB taxonomy): domain Bacteria; phylum Actinomycetota; class Actinomycetes; order Propionibacteriales; family Propionibacteriaceae; genus Propionicimonas. The sequence goes on along the minus strand of JAISUF010000173.1, from coordinate 3,509 downwards.
TCGCGCTGCACGAGCCCGGCTACGCCCTGACGCCCGACCAGGCCGGCTACGACGCCGCCGTCAGCGCCCGCGGGCACGCCATCTTCTGGGTCTTGGGGCTGATCCTGTCGTCGGTTTGCGGCCCGGCCCAGGCGGCGGCCCGCAGCTTCCTGGCCCGCGTCATCCCGGAGGGCCACTCCGGTGAGATTTTCGGGCTGTACGCGACGACCGGCCGGGCCATCTCGTTCCTGTCGCCGACGCTGTTCACGTTCATGGTGTGGATCGGCGCTGGGGTGTCCGGCGGCGAGGCGTCGGCCCAACATTGGGGTCTGCTCGGCATCGCCGTCGTGCTGGCGGTCGGCCTGGTGGCGCTGCTGCCGGTCAAAGAGGAGGCTCCGGTCCTGCGGTAGGCCGGGCTGGCGCGCCAGCGCGCGGTGGCGGCCCGCCTTGTCCGTGCCCTTGTCCGTGGCGCGGCGAGGGCGATTGCCCAAGCGTGCGCGCGGTTCAGACGAGCGTCGTGTGCGTCATCGTCCCTTGCCAGAAGGTGGCCACGACGGGGTCGGGCAGGTCGAGGCCGTCGTAGGGGTTGTTGCGGGAGCGCGACGCCGAGGCGTTCTTGTCCACCCTCGCGCGGCGGGCTGGATCGACCAACACCAAGTTGGCCGGCTCGCCGACGGCCACCGGCCTGCCCTGGCCCGCCACCCGTCCGATGCGGGCCGGGGTGTGGCTCATGCGTTCGGCCAGGGTCGGCCAGTCCATCCGCCCGGTGTCGACCATCACCTCGATGACGACGCCCAACGCCTGCTCCAAGCCGATCATGCCGGGGGATGCCAGCTCGAACGGCTTGGCCTTGTCGACGGCGGCGTGGGGGGCGTGGTCGGTGGCGACGGCGTCGATCGTGCCGTCGGCCAGCGCCTCGCGCACCGCCTCCAGGTGTTCGTTGGTGCGCAGCGGCGGGTTGACCTTGAAAGTCGTGTCGCGGCCCTGGAGCAGGCTGGTGTCGAGCAGCAGGTGGTGGGGCATCGCCTCGGCCGTGACGCGGATGCCGCGCCGCTTGGCCCAACGGATGACGTCCACGCTTTCGGCGGTCGAGACGTGGCAGACGTGGAGGCGCGCCCCGGTCAGCTCGGCCAGTTGCGCGTCGCGGGCCACGATCACCGACTCGGCCTGGGCGGGCCAGCCCTCCAGCCCGAACTCTGCCGAGTAGCGCGACTCGTGGCAGCAAGCCGTCGGCCCGGCCAGGAGCGGGTCTTGGGAGTGTTGGGCGATGACGCCGTCGAAGCCGCCGACGATCTCCAAGGCGCGGCGCATCAGCCCCGAGTCGGCGACGCACTTGCCGTCGTCGGAGAAGACCGTCACGCCGACGCCGGCCATCGCCTCTAGTTGCGCCAACTGGGCTCCGGCTAGGCCTTTCGTCACCGCGCCGACCGGGACGACCTGGCAGTGGGCCATGACTCGGGCGATGGCGGCCAGGCGACCGACCGCCTCGGCGGTGTCGGTGACGGGAGTGGTGTTGGCCATGGCGTGGACACAGGTGAAGCCGCCCCTGGCGGCGGCCAGCGTGCCCGATTCGACCGTCTCGGCGTCTTCGCGTCCGGGTTCGCGCAGATGTGTGTGGAGGTCGACCAGTCCGGGCAGGGCGAGCAGCCCGTCGGCGTCGATCCGGTGGACGTCGGCGGGGGCGTCGGCCGGCTCGCGGAAGAACCCGTCGGCGATCAGCAGGTCTTGGGCGAAGCCGTCGACGGTCCGCGCTCCCGTGATCAGGATCGGTCGGGCGGGCACGTCAATCCCTCAACGTGGCCCGCCAGGGGCGCTGCTTCGTCGTCAACCGGACGGCCTCGGTGGAGACGCCCAGAGCCGTCAGGAAGATCGCCATGCGGACAATCAGGCCGTTGTCGGTTTGCTTGAAGATGGACAGGCCGGGCAGGTCGTCGACGTCGGTCGACAGGTCGAAGGAGTCGCAGCGCGAGTCGCGCGGCAGCGGGTGCATGATGACGACGTCGAGGTTGTCGGCCTGGGCCAGGATGGCCTTGTTGAGCAGGTCGCCGGCGGCGTTGGCCTGGGCCAGGTCTTCGGGCATCCGCTCGCGTTGGACGCGCGTCGCGTAGACCACGTCGACGCCTTGGACGGCCTCGACCACCGTGTCGTGGAAGTGGACGCTGTGGCCCCGACCGGTGGCGTAGTCGGCCACCGACTTGGGCAGTTCCAGGCCGGGCGGGGCGAAGAAGGAGAAGCTGAGCGAGTCGTACAGGCTCAGCAGTTTGACCAGCGAATGGGCTGTGCGCCCGAAGCGCAGGTCGCCGAGGATGGCGATGCGGCAGCCGTCGACGCCCCCGCCGCGGGCGGCCAGCTCCTTCTCCATCGTGTAGACGTCCAGCAGCGCCTGGGAGGGGTGTTCCCCGGCCCCGTCGCCGGCGTTGACGACGGGCACGGTCGAGGCGGCGGCGAACTCCGCCACCGATCCGGTGTCGGGATGCCGCACCACCAGCACGTCGGAGTAGCCGGAGACGACGCGGGCGGTGTCGGCGATCGACTCGCCTTTGGCCATCGACGAGAAGGTGAAGCCGGTGGTCGTCGTCACCTCGCCGCCCAGCCGCAAGAAGGCCGACTCGAAAGACAGCCGCGTCCGGGTGGACGGCTCGAAGAACAGCGATCCGAGCATCGCCCCGTCCAGCACCGTGCAGACCGCCTCGCGCCGGGCGATCGGCGACACCGCGTCCGCCAGTTGGAAAAGCCCCGCCAAAGTCGGCCGGTCGAACTGCAACACCGACAGCAGATGCCTGCCCTGCCCGAACAAGTTCACGTCACGACAGCATACAAGGTGCGCCGCCGCTCCCGCGGCTTTGGCCCGCCACGGCGGCTTGGTGATCTTCACCTTGCCGGTTGTGTCGCTACGCCGGGTCGTCGCAGTCTGGCGGCAGGTAGCTGTATGCGCTCGCAATCCAGTGTGTGTCGACTTTGTCGTGGAGGCGTCCCACGTATGGCCGGTATTCAAACGTCCGCCCGCGCGCGTAGTCGTCGCAGCGCCATGTCTGGTCGTTCCAGGCGCCCCGCACCACCACTTGGACCGTCATCGCCCAGCTTGGCCCGAAATGGACGTAAACCGGATAGGGGGAACCTTCCGCCAGCACATGCCACAAGTCGTCGCGCAGACCGTCGGACAGGCCGGGGTCCTTGCCCTTGACAACCACCGTCTGGGCGTCGGCGTCCAGCCCGAACACCACCTCGGCTTTGCCGTAGTCGCTTGACAGCACGTAGCGGGCCAGCCGGGCCAGCCTGGGCCCGTGCGCCGCGATAATCGCGTCAACGTCGGCCTCGTTCGGCTCCCCAGCGCGCGTGTTCACCACCGGCTCCGCCCTGTCGGCCACCCGCACCGTAACCGACGCCCGGCGGCCGTTCGGCGCGATGACAGTGACTTTCGATGTGCCGATCTTCTTCGCCACCAGCCCAGCCGAGGTGCCGATGACTGACCGGTTGGACGACATGAACCTGGCCCTGTCGTACCCCTGATAGGAAATCTTGTTCATACC
>JAISUF010000163.1 GCA_031272195.1 Propionibacteriaceae bacterium | reverse complement strand
CGGCTCCGAATCCGAGCCCGCCGCAAGCTCGCCCGCCGAGTCGTCCGTGCCCGCCGCGTCCACGCCGGCCGACGCCGCCTGGGCCAAACCCAATCGCCGCTCGGCCGCCCTTTGGTGGGCGACGGTGGTGACGAAGGCGCCGATGCTGTGGGTGGTCCTGGTGGTGGTCGGCCTGGGGCTGCTGGCGCTGCCCGCCGCCAACCTCAATCTGGCCCTGCCGAACTCCGGCCAGTCCCAGCCCGGCGAGCTGGACCGGGTGACGTTCGACCTCGTCAGCCAGCGTTTCGGCGTCGGCTACAACGGGCCGCTGGTGTTGACCGTCGACATCGTCGAGTCGGACGACCCGTTGGGCGTCGTCAACGGCCTGCGCGATGAGATCGAGGCGCTGCCGGGCGTCGAACTGGTGTCGATGGCCACGCCCAACGCCAACGTCGACACCGGCCTGATCCAGATCATCCCGACCACCGCTGCCGACGACCCGCAGACCACCGCGCTGGTCCAAACGCTGCGCGGCAAGTACGACGAGTGGCTCCAGCGCTACGGCTGCCCGACGGCCGTCACCGGCTACACCGCCATCATGATCGACGTCACCGACCGGCTGCGCGACTCGATGCTGCCGTTCGGCGGGTTCGTCGTCGGCTTGTCGTTCCTGCTGCTGATGGTCGTCTTCCGCTCGATCTGGGTGCCGGTCAAGGCGGCCCTGGGCTATCTGCTGAGCGTCGGCGGGGCCTTCGGGGCGACGCAACTTGTCTTCAACGAGGGCGTCGGCAAGTGGATCATCAACCTGCAAGAGCCGGGGCCGGTCATTAGCTTCTTGCCGATCTTCGGCATGGGCATCCTGTTCGGCCTGGCCATGGACTACGAGGTCTTCCTGACCTCCCGGATGCGCGAGGAGTACGTCCACGGCAACACCGACGACTTCGTCCGGGCGGGCTTCGCGTCGGCCTCGAAAGTCGTCGTGGCGGCCGCCTTCATCATGTTCGGCGTCTTCGCCTTCTTCGTGCCGGCCACCGTCGGGATGGTCAAGCCGATCGCCTTCTGCCTGGCCGTCGGCATCGGGCTGGACGCCTTCCTGATCCGCATGACGCTCGGGCCGGCCGTCATGGCGTTGCTGGGCAAGCGCGCCTGGTGGTTGCCGGCCTGGCTGGACCGCATCCTGCCGGTGCTCGACGTCGAGGGCGAGACGCTGGCCCACCAGATGAGGGTTCGCGAGGCGCTGGGCGGCGGCGGCGAGGTGATCATCGCCCGCGGGCTGGGCGCGACCGTTGGGGAGCGGACCTATTTCGAGGACGTCGACGTGGACGTGCTGCCCGGCGAGATCCTGTGCGTCCAGGGGGCCCCGGCGGCCCGCCGGGCGCTGCTCTACGGCTTGGCGGGCAGGGTTAGGCTTAGTTCAGGCGACGCCATGGTCGCCGGGCGCGTGATCGGCGCGGAGTCGGCGCTGGTGCGGCGGGAGGCCATGTTGTTGAAGCCGGGCGACGGGTTCAACAAGGCGCTGCGGAGCAGCAAGGCGAAGGTGGTCCTGGTGGACGGGCTTGAGGAGTTGAGCGCCAAACAAGCGTTGACGCTGGGGGCGGCCATCGCCGCGCGCCAGGCCACGTTCGTGCTCGGCGTCGGCCCGAACACCGACGTCGACTCGGTGGTCGACGCCCCGCACAAAGTCGTTCGGTTGGGAGGCGCGTCGTGAAGCGGATCTGGCTGGTGTTCCTCGGATTGGCGCTGGTGCCGCTGCTGATCTCCGGCACCTTCCTGTGGGCCGGTTGGGACTCCAACAGCCGACTGCGCGAGTTGCGGGCCGCCGTCGTCAACCTCGACGAGCCGATCACCCTCAACGGCCAGTACACGCCGCTGGGACGGCAGCTCGTCGCCGCCCTCGTCGACTCCAACCGGATCGACAACTTGACGTGGAAGCTGGCGCCCGAGTCGAAGGCCGTCAGCGGCCTCAACGACGGCACCTACGTGGCGATGGTCGTCATACCGAAGACCTTCTCCGCCGACGCCACGTCCTTCTCTGGGGAGGCCGCCGACGCCACCCAAGCCAATGTCCAATTCAAGGCTTCGCCGGTGGCCGGCGTGGCCGACGCCGCCGTCGGCCGCAGCGTCGTCGCGGCGGCCATTGCGACCACCAACGAGTTCTTGGCCAAGAGCTACCTCGACCAGCTCTATATCGGTTTCAACACGATGGGCGAGCAATACCAGAAGCTGGCCGACGGCTCGGCCAAGCTGTCCGACGGCATGGGCGATCTGTCCAGCGGCCTGGACGAGGCCGCTTCCCACACCGACGAGCTGATCGACGGCGGCGACACGCTGGCCGGCGGCATCTCGCAGGCCGCCGACGGCGTCGGCAAGCTGGCCGACGGCGTGGACGCCTATGTCAAAGGCGTCGGGACGGCGGCCAAAGGGGCCGAGAAGCTCGTCACCGCCTCGTCGTCCCTGGCCGCGGGGCTGAAGAAGCTGGCCAAAGGCGTCAAGGCGCTGCCCAGCTCGACCAAGCAGTTGGCCGACGGCGCCTCTGACCTGTCCGACGGCGTCAAGCAATACACCGACGGCGTCAACCAGTTGCTGGACACCTTCCTGCCGAGCCTGACCGAACTCGAGGAGCAGCGCTCCGCCATCGACAAGCAGGTCCTGGCGGTGCAGGCGGCCGCCAAGTCGCTGGCCTCCAGCCTCAAGACGCTGAGCGCCCAGGTGAAGGCCCTCCAGGTCGACGACTCGGTGGTGGCCAACGCCGTCAAGGCGGCCCGCGCCGAGGCCGACAAGGTGGAATGCCCCCAGGAGTTCAAGGACGCCGACCTGTGCGACACCTTCCACCAGGCGTTGGGCAACGCCACCGAACAGCTCGCCACCGCAGCGCTGAACAGCGTCCGCGACCAACTGGCCTCGGCCCTGGCCAAGACCGACGACAGCGGCGACACCCTGGGCGATGTCGCCGACGACTTGAGCGCCGCCGCCGACGCCCTGCCCGACATGCTCGACCAGCTCTGGGACGGGCTGAAGTCGCTGAAGGCGCTGCGGCGCAGCGGCGGGCAGCTCGCCAGCGGCGCGGCCTCCCTGGCCGACGGCACGAAGCAACTGGCCGACGCCATGCCCGCCCTCAGCAAGGGTTTGACGCAGACCGCCGACGGCTCCGGCCAACTGGCCGACGGCATCAAGACTTTCGCCGACGGGCTCGACACCGCCGCCACCAAGGGCAAACAGCTGGCCAGCGGGGCCGACAAGGCCGCCAGCGGGCTGGACGCGGCCGCCGACGGCGCCAAGCAATACGTCGACGGCGTGGGGCAACTGGCCGACGGCGTCGTCCAGGCGGCGGATGGCTCCGGCCAACTGGCCGACGGCATGAAGCAGATGGCCGACGGCATCGCCGACGGCGCCGGCCAGATCCCCTCCTATGACGCCTCCGAGCGCGACAAGCTGTCGACCGCCGTCGCCTCGCCGATCGCCGACGACTTGTCGGCTGTGGTCGACGCCAACCTCGGCTGGGGCTCGGTGCTGATCGTCCTGGCGCTGTGGCTTGGCGCGCTGGCCTGTTTCCTGGTGTTCAAGCCGAACTCGCCGATGGCCGTCACCTCGACCAAGTCGTCCGGCTCGCTGTTCTGGGCGACGCTGCGGCCCGGCTTGATCGTCACCGGGGCGCAGGTGGTGCTGGTGGCGGCCGCCGCCGAGATCGCCCTGCGCCTGCCCGCCGGGGCGGCCGTCCAGGTGTTGCTGGTGTTGGCGCTGGCCGGCGGCGCGTTCGTGTTCATCAACCACGCCCTGGCCGCCTGGTTTGGCAACGCCGGGCGTCTGGCCTGCGTCGTGGCGGCCGTGTTGACGGCCGTTTTCGGTTTGACGGGGGCGCTGCCCGACTTCTTCAACATCGTCCGCGGCGCGCTGCCGCTGACGCCCGCCCTGGACGCCCTGCGCGGCATCGTGACGGGCGCGGCGGGCGTGCCCGCCAACGTCGCCGCCTTGGTGATGTGGATGGCGGTGGCGGCCGTCTTCAGCGCCCTGTCGGTGGCCCGCTCCCGGTCGGTCAGCCTGGCGGCGCTGGTGGCCGACCCGGTGTGAGCGCCGCCGCGGCCGGGCAGCGCGGACGCCGCGGCCCTGCGGGACGGTTGGGTCGGCCGACGATGCGGTCGGGCTTTCGTGCCCGCCCGCCGCCGTGACGGTGAAGCCCAACCGGCTTTGCTTGTCAGCGCGGTCGGCAGTTGGCCAGCGGCCTCAGAGTTGAAGCTCGGGGTAGAGCGGGTGGGCGTCGAGCAGTTCGGCGGCGGCCGCTTTGGTGCGCTGCGCCAGGCCGTCCGGCAGGACGTATTTCGCTTTGGACGGGCCGCTGGGTGAGTCGGCCGGCGCGGCCGCCTTTAGGACGTCCGCGATCAGCTCGGCCACCCGGTCGAACTCGTCGGCGCCGAAGCCGCGCGTCGTCAAGGCGGGCGTGCCGATCCGCACTCCGGAGGTGTACCAGGCGCCGTTGGGGTCGTTGGGCACGGAGTTGCGGTTGGTGACGATGCCCGCGTCGAGCAGGGCCGACTCGGCCTGGCGTCCGGTGATGCCGAAATTCGCCACATCCATCAGCACGATGTGGTTGTCGGTGCCGCCCGTCACCAGTTTGACGCCCCGCTTCAGCAGGCCTTCGGCCAGGACTTTGGCGTTGTCGGCGACGCGACGGGCGTAATCCTGGAAGGCTGGCTGGCGGGCCTCGGCCAAGGCGACCGCCTTGGCGGCCATGACGTGCGACAGCGGTCCGCCCAAGACCATCGGGCAGCCCCGGTCGACGTCGGCGGCGTACTCTTTGGCGGCCAAGACCAGGCCGCCGCGCGGGCCGCGCAGCGACTTGTGCGTCGTGGTGGCGACGACGTCCGCCCACGGCACGGGATCTTCCTCGCCGGTGAAGACCTTCCCGGCGACCAGCCCGGCGAAATGGGCCATGTCGACGAACAGCGTCGCGCCGACGGCGTCGGCGATCTCGCGCATGCGGGCGAAATTGACCCGGCGCGGATAGGCCGAGTAGCCCGCCACGATGATCAGCGGCTTGAACTCGCGGGCGTCGGCCAGCAGCTTGTCGTAGTCGATGAGCTGGGTTACGGGGTCGGTGCCGTAGGAAAGCTGGCGGAACATCTTGCCGGAGATGTTGGGACGGAAACCGTGCGTCAAGTGGCCGCCGACGTCGAGGCTCATGCCCATGACGCGCTGCTGGGCGAACGTCAGCCGCAACTCCTCCCAGTCGCCCTCGGACAGCTCGTTGACGCTCTTGGCCCCCAGTCGCTCCAGCGTCGGCGACTCGACCCGGTGGGCCAGGATCGACCAGTAGGCCACCAGGTTGGCGTCGATCCCGGAGTGCGGCTGGGCGTAGGCGTAGTCGGCGCCGAACAGGGCGCGGGCGTGCTCGGCGGCGACCGACTCGACGGTGTCGACGTTCTGGCAGCCGGCGTAGAAGCGGTGGCCGACGGTGCCCTCGGCGTACTTGTCGGAGAACCACGTCCCCATGGCCGCCAAGACGGGCAAGGATGCGTAGTTCTCCGAGGCGATCAGCTTCAGCGACGAGCGCTGGTCGGCCAGCTCTTGGCGGGTGGCCTCGGCCACGCGCGGCTCGACTTGTCCGATCAGCGACAACGCCTCGGCATACACTTGCGACCAGCCCATTGAAAGCTCCTATCGACGCTAGACCCAGGCAATTGTAGCCGGGCGGCGGGCCCGCTCAGATTTCGCGCCGGGCGGCGCCCTTGTCGGCGCTCAGGGCCAGCGAGGCGTAGATCTTCAACGCCTGGCCGACGACGCGCTGGCGCTTCTTCGGCCGCCAGCCCAGTTCGTCTTGGCGGGCGCGGCGGCGGTCCAGCTCGGCGTCGTCGACGAGAAGCTCGATGGAGCGGCCGGGGATCGAGATGCGGATTTGGTCGCCGTCCTCCACCAGGCCGATCGCCCCGCCGGAGGCCGCCTCGGGCGAGACGTGGCCGATCGACAGCCCCGACGACCCGCCGGAGAATCGGCCGTCGGTCACCAGGGCGCATTTCGGGCCCAGGCCGACGCCCTTCAGATACGAGGTCGGATAGAGCATCTCCTGCATGCCGGGGCCGCCCTTGGGGCCCTCGTAACGCACGACGACGACGTCGCCCGGCTTGATCTGGCCGCCCAAGATGGCCTCGACAGCCTCCTCCTGCGACTCCGACACTTTCGCGGCGCCGGTGAACTCCCACTGCTCGGCGGGCACGCCGGCGGTCTTGACGATGCAGCCGTCTGGGGCCAGGTTGCCCCTCAGGACGGCCAGGCCGCCGTCGGCCGTGTAGGGGTGGGCGGTGTCGCGGATGCAGCCGGAAACCTGGTCGGTGTCGAGCGTCTCCCAACGGTTGTCACAGGAGAACGGCTCGGTGGTGCGCCGACCGCCCGGTGCGGCGTGGAACAGCTCGACCGCCTCGGGTTTGGCCTGTCCGCCCCGGATGTCCCAATCGGCCAGCCAAGTGGCCAGGTCGGGCGAGTGGACGGCGTGGACGCCCGCGTCGAACAGTCCGCCGCGGGCCAATTCGCCCATGATGGCGGGGATGCCGCCGGCCCGGTGGACGTCCTCCATGTAGAAGTCGTGGGTGTTGGGCGCGACCTTGCAGATGCACGGATTGGTCCGCGACAGCGCGTCGATGTCGTCCAGGGTGAAATCGACGCCGGCCTCGTGGGCGGCGGCCAGCAGGTGGAGCACGGTGTTGGTCGAGCCGCCCATGGCGATGTCGACGCGCATGGCGTTGGCGAAGGCGGCCTTGGTGGCGATCGATTTCGGCAGGACGGAGGCGTCGTCGCCGTCGTACCAGCGCCGGCACAGCTCGACGATCAAGCCCCCGGCGTTGGTGAACAGGTCGCGCCGCTTGGCGGCGGTGGCCAGCGTCGAGCCGTTGCCGGGCAGCGCCAGGCCGACGACCTCCAGCAGGCAGTTCATCGAGTTGGCGGTGAACATGCCCGAACAGGAGCCGCAGGTCGGGCAGGCGGTCCGCTCGACGGTCTCCATGTCGGCGTCGCTGACCGACTCGTCGACCGCCATCACCATGGCGTCGATCAAGTCCAGCCTGGTCTCGCCGCCGGACGGCGTTTGGGCCAGGTGGGCCCGCCCGGCCTCCATCGGCCCGCCCGAGACGAACACCGTCGGGATGTTGAGCCGCAGTGCCGCCAGCAGCATGCCGGGGGTGATCTTGTCGCAGTTGGAGACGCAGACCAGCGCGTCGGCGGCGTGGGCGTTGGCCATGTACTCCACCGAGTCGGCGATGATCTCGCGGCTGGGCAGCGAGTAGAGCATGCCCTCGTGGCCCATCGCGATGCCGTCGTCGACGGCGATGGTGTTGAACTCCCGGCCGATGCCGCCGGCCTCGGCGATGGCGTCGCAGACCAGCTGGCCGACGTCGCGCAGGTGGACGTGCCCCGGCACTAACTGGGTGAACGAATTGGCCACCTCGATGATCGGTTTGCCGAAGTCGGCCTC
>JAISUF010000147.1 GCA_031272195.1 Propionibacteriaceae bacterium | reverse complement strand
GCAGCGCCGCCGACCAGGCCCCGCCCCGCAGCCTGCGCCTGGATTCCGCCATCGAATCCGAGAGCTGACCGGACTGGGCCCAGTTCGTTCGAGCCGGAACCGGCGGATCTCCGCCCGGCCGCTACCTACGAGTGCCGACCGCCACGTGATTCCCCAGTGTTGAGTGGGGTGTGCGCCAGGTGGTTCCCCGCTACGAGGTGATTCACGGTGCCGGAACCCATTCGGCCCTCGTCCTCGGATGGAGGTCTGTGGGCCGAACTGGCAGAATGCGGGCATGAAGGTTGTGGCTGTGGTGCAGGCGCGCACCGGGTCGACGCGGCTGCCCGGCAAGGTGCTCCTGCCGCTGGCGGGGCGTCCGGTGTTGGAGTGGGTCGTGCGGGCCGGCCAGGCGGCGGCGGGGCTGGACGGGGTCGTCGTCGCCACGTCGGTCGCACCAGGCGACGACGCCGTCGCCGAGTTGGCGGCCAACCTCGGCGTTACGGTGGTGCGCGGCTCGGAGGACGACGTGCTGTCGCGATTCATGCTGGCCGTCTCCCAAACCGGCGCCGACGCCGTGGTGCGGCTGACCGCCGACTGCCCGCTGCTCGACCCGCAACTCGTCTCGCATGTCGTGGCGATCTGGCGAGGCCAGCCCCAGTTGGATTACGTAGCCAGCACGCTGGTGCGCACGCTGCCGCGCGGCCTGGACGTCGAACTGGCCTCGCGGGCGGCCCTGGCCGTGGCCGACGCCGAGGCCCGCGACCACCACCGCGTCCACGTCACGTCGTACCTCTACGCCTCCGAGCGCGACTTCAACCGCCTGGGGCTGGTCGTCCAGCCGACGGCCAACGACCTGCGCGTGACGCTCGACACCCCCGAAGACTTCCACGTCATCGAGGCCGTCGTAGCCCGCCTCGGCGACCGCCCACCCGCCTGGCGCGACCTCGTGGCCCTGCTGCGCGCCCACCCCGAATTGGCCGCCGCCAACGCCAACATCCACCAAAAGCCCTTGTCAGAGGGGTGAAGCCGAGGCCAGACCACGTGCCCATGTCACGTTACTTGACGATGCGAACCGTATAGACCTTCCTCTTGTGGCCGGCCTTGAGCGTCACCTTCACTTTGCCTGGTTTGAGGGCGGTCAGCAGGCCGGCTTTGTCGATCTTGGCCAGCTTCGTCTTGTTGACCTTAAAGGCGACCTCGACGCCGGTGGGCAGCTTGGGCGAGAACTTGGCTTTGAGCTGGACGGTCTTGTGGACCTTCAGCTTCTTGGGCAGTTTCGCTTTGACGGCTTTGACGGCGATCTTCTTCTTGGCGACCGTGACCTTCAGTTTGGCCACCACCTGGCCACCGGTGGCACCGGGCGTGACGGCGGTGGCGTAGACGACGGCCTTGCCGGGCTTCTTGCCCGCTGTCAGCTTGCCGGTCTTGGCGTCCACCTTGACGATCTTCGCCTTGCTGGAAGTCCACGTCACCTGCTGCGAGCCGAGAGCGACCTGCCCGCCGAGGTCGACGACGAGGCCGACCGCCTTGAGCTTCTTCTTCGGCTGGAGGCGGACCTGCGCCTGGGCCAGGCGGATCTTGGTCGCCCAGACCAGCCGGGTGGGCGGCGTCGGCGTCAGATTGCCGCCCTCGTTGGCCGTGGCCCCCGCGCCAGCGCCAGCCCCGGCCGCGCCGCCGCCCCCGTCAGCCGTGCCTGGGTTGGACGAAGCAGCGCTGGGCGCGTCGGACTGTACGCTGGACGGCCCCGCCGTCGCGCCGCCCGAACCAGAGCCGCCCGAGGTCGGGCCGGGGACGCTGGTCGCACCGCCGCCTGAGCCACTGCCGCCGCCGGGCTGCCCGCCGCCGGAACTGGCGGTGGTGGTGGGCTGGCCGGTCGGCTGACCGGTGCCGCCGGTCGGCGTCGAAGTCGCAGTCGCGGTCGGCGTGGACGTCCCTGGTCCGGTCGGCGTCCCACCGCCGGTCGGGTCCGAAGTCGGGCCCGAAGTTGGATCGGTTGTCGGAGGCGTCGGCGACACGTCCTCCTGCCATTGGGCGTACAGCGTTTGCGAGCCGACCGTCATGGTGAAATCGTCGCCGGGCTGGTAGGCGTCGCCGAGGCCGTCGGCCTGCGTGTTCCAGCCGGTGAAGCGGTAGCCGTCGCGGGTGAAGGCGGTGCCGCCATCGCCGAGGTCGAGCCCGCGCAGGGTGACGACGTAGTCGGGATCGTCAAGAGTGTTGGACGACGCCTCCAGCGCGCCAGCGCCGCCGTTCGGATCATAAGACACCGAGCGCGGCTTGTACGACGCCACAGCGACCAAGACGGCGGCGTCGTCCTCCAACGGCGGGGTGGTGTAAGACGACTCGCCCGAGTTGGTCGTGCCCGACTGCGCCGGGTCGGCGACGCCGTTGACCGACCACTGCCAGTTGTAGAACGCGCCCTCGCCGAGCGAGCCGGTTTCGGCGCTGATCTTGACGACGTGCAACTGCGTCACCTGGTCGCCGGAGGTGATCTCTTTGAGATTCTCGTCGCTCATGTCGACGCCCTTGACGATCTGGGTGTCTTTGGCGTCGCCCGCCTCGGTCAGCGACCACGACACCTGGTAGGTCTGGGCCAGCACCTTGACGCCGCCCAGCGAGCGCGAGGCGAAAGCCGTTGTCAGAGCCGGATAGCGGACGTCGTAGTTGCCCACCGACACCGCCACCGCTTTGCCGCTCGGCGCCGAGGTCCAGGCCCCGGACGAGCCGGCCACGCGATATTCGAAGGCGGTGTTGTCGGCGTTGACGATCGAGCCGTTGGCGTCGGTCTTGACCGACGCCGGGACGGTCGTGAACTTGTCGGCCGCCGGGGCCGCCGGACGGCCCGGCACCGAGTCGGCGGTCGGCGCGGACGAACCGGGCCCGATGGTCGGGTCGGCGTCGGCCCCGGCGACGCCGCGGGCCACCAGCGCGACCGGCACCGGATCGGCTTGGGATGCCGTCACCAGGTCGCCGAAGGTGTTGTCGTTGGCGGCGACGGGCGTCTGGTCGACGGTGATTTGGTAGTCGTCGGGCGAGTAGCCCTTCTGCAGCTCCAACGTCTCGTCGGGATAGTTGACGCGCAGCACGCCGCCGTCGCCGAAGACGGCCGTCGGGGCGGGCAGGTCGGTCCAGACGCGATCGGCCAGCAGCACCGGGTCGCCGGCCGGGTGGTTGTCGTCGGCGGCGGCGCGCAGATAGACCGAGTACGACTGGGCGAAGTTGTCGCCGGTCAGCGTCGCCTGGCCGTCGACGGCCTTCGTCCAGGAGACGGCGTCGAGGGAGTATTCGAAGACGGCGTCGATGTTGGACGCGGTCGCGGAGACGGTGATGTCCTTCCCGTTGACGGCGAATTGGCGGGCGGTGATGTCAGGCTCGGGCCAGGGCGCGCCCGTGACGGTGAAGGCCAGCATCGCCTCGGCCACGTCCTTGGCGGCGCCTTGGTTGTTGGAGGCCACGCCGTCGTCGTACTCCAGGCGCAGCGTGGCGGTGTAGGTGCCGACGGGCAGGCCGTCGGCGACCGCGATGTGGAACAGCCCGGCGTAGGTCTCCTGGGGCTGCAGGACGCGCAGCTCTTTGGTGGCCTGCTCGCCGACGCCGTCCACCAGGAAGGCCGAGGCGCCGTAGGCTTCGCCGTCTTTCAAGGTGTCGACCACCGACAAGGTGACGTCCGAGGCGAACTGGTCGGTCGGCGAGGCGGCCTTGTTGCGGATCGACACCGCCTGCGGCGACGGCACGGCCTGGCCGTAGGGCTGCGAGTTGAACACCAGCGAGTAGAGGCCGAGCGGGAAATCGGAGACTTTCACCGGCCACGAGGCGGGCACGTCCGGCGTGGCCGGGACGCCCTCGGAGCCGGCCGTGCGGGCGACGGCGGCGTAACGCACGTAGTAGATCGAGACGTTGTCGCTGAGGACGGCCGTGTCGGCGGAGTGCTCCAGCGGCTGCCACTGCGTCTGGTCGACGGAATACTCATAGGCGGTGGCCGGGTCGAGGCCGTGGACGGTGAAGGAGTTGTCCTCGGTTGAGAACTGGCCCCAGACCTGCTCGGGGCCGGTCGGCCGGGCGCCGATGGTGTAGGTGGCCGATTTCGAGCCGAAATTGGCGTCGCTGGGCACCGAGCGCAGATAGACGGTCCGCGAGGAGTACTGGTCCCAGCCCAACTGGGCGAAGGCCAAGCCGTCGCCGGGCACGTCGGTCCAGCCGTTCGTTCCCAGATATTGCAGGCCGACGCTGGGTGTGACGGTTTCGGCGGCCGGATCGACCTGGAAGTCCGATCCTTCGACCGGCCCGTCGGGACGCCCGCCGACCGAAACGGTCGCCTCGGGGGCCACGTAGTCGCCGGAGTAGCCCGACGGCTTGGCCAGGCGGTAGTGGACGGTCATCGAGGCGACGCTGCGGGCGGCCAGCGTGTCCAACACGGCTTTGCCGTCGACGGCCGAGGCCAGCGGCGTGCCCAACGGCACGGCTGCGGTCTGGGCCGCCTGCCAGTTGTCGGCCGAGCCGACGAGGGCTGCCGGCTGGCTCTCGTCGGTGGCGATCCAATACTCCAGCCCGTCGGCCACCTTCAACGACTCGGTGGCGTGCTGGACGGTCGGCTCGGCCCCGAACGGGTAGACGCGCACACCCTCCGTCAGCGTGCCCGACACCTCGGCCCGCACCTGGTAGGCCTTGGCGCGGTCCAGGCCGGACTTGACGATCGTATCGGTGCCGAGGGCCGGTTTGTAGACCAGCGCTCCGGCGGCGTCGTAGAGGTAGTACTGGGTGGCCGGGTCGAGGCCGGTGACGTTGATGGTGTCGGTGTCGCCGCTCTTGGTCCGGCTGACCTGCGCGGCCGTGACGTCGGTGCCGGGCTGCGGCACCGTCACCGTCAGCAGCGACGAGTCGTCGGCGGTGGAGACGGCGCTTTGCCAGGTCACCTCGTCGTAGCCGTAGACGCGGGCGATAACGCGATAGGTGGCGCCCGGCGTCAGGTCGTCCCAGACCAGCTCGCCGCCGGTTCCGGCCCGCCACGGGTCGTCGCCCACGGGCGTGTAGCGGGCCGGGTCGGTCGTCTCGCCCGCGCCGGAGTCGAGCAGCAGGGCGTACTCAGAGCGCGAGTCGGTCGCGCCGAGGGTGACGCGGCCCTTGCCGTCCACCACCGAGGCGGAGATGTTGGGGGCGTCTTGGTCGTCGCCGCTGGAGGCGGCCTTGATCGTCACGTCGGTGTAGTAGCGGTCGTCGAGCACGTCGGCGGGCGACTGGTTGGTGCCCATCGTCGCGTCGACGGTGACGGCCGGAATGCCGATGACGCGGTACGTCTTGCCCGGCACCAGGTTGCCGAAGGTCAGCTTGCCCGCAGCGTTGGGCGTGAACCACGACTGGGTGTCGCCCAGGCTGGTGTTCGGCGAGATGGCCGAGGCGCTGCCGCCGGTCGGGGTGAACGTCGAAGAGAAGCCCGTCACCTTGTAGACGGCCGATCCGCGCACCTCGGCCAGGGCGTAGGCGTAGCCGGCTTTGGTGGTGACGTCGAGCTTGGAGTCGCCGTCGAAGGAGCCCGTCTGGCCCTTTTCGGGCGGCTCGCCGAGGGCGAAGGCGATGTTGTCGAGTTGGTTCTCGCTGGCCCCGCTCGGCAGAATGCCGACGAAGCCGAAGACGGTGTTGCCCTGCCCGCGCGGCACCGAGTAGGCCCCCGAGTAGGTCTTGTGGGCACCCTGCTCCAGCGCGCCGGTGTCGGCGAAGGTGACCTGCCATTGCCGCTTGCCGTAAGTGACCGACTGCGGCTTGCCAACGATCTCAGGATGCGCGGCCAGATAGGCCGCGTCGATGCCGCTGGCGGCCGCCACGTCGCGGAACAGGGTGGAGTCGTCGCGCCCATAGCGCTGCGATCCGACGTACGACAACTCCTGGCTGCGGTAGTCGGCGTAGGCGCCGTTGGTGTAGTTCCAGCGGTTGGTCGGATAGTTGTTGGCGACGTAGTCGGACGCCGAGTCGATCGACGGGCCGATCACCACCGCCACCACCTCGCGCGTCGTGTCGGCGTGACGCCGGACGTGGTCGAAGCTCCACTCGTAGACGGTGCCCGGCTGGGTGGCGACGTCCTGGTAGATGGTCGAGGTGTGCCAGCAGGACAGCTCCACCAAGTAGTTGGTGGTGTTGTTCTGCTGGGCGGTGGTCCAGTCGGGCGTCGCGTCGGGCGTGAAGCTCGGGTCGACGTCGTGATACCAGTCGAGGATGTCGTCGCTGGTGTCGGTGGTGCCTTTGTCGTCGACGGCGGAGGTGTTGTTGCGCTCGGCGGGCTTGGGGAAGATCTGGAATGCCCCCCAGGAGTCGGTGGTGCGCCAGTAGTAGTCGCGGCTGGCCGTCTCGGACGGCACCCAGTAGTAGAGCTGTTTGGCCGCGCCGCCGGTGTTGATCGTCTTGCCGTCGGAGTCGGTGACACGCTCCGTGGTGTACTTGTTGGGCGCGTAGATGTGGCCGTTCTGGTCGAAGGTGGCCACGAAGTACTCGCTGTTGACCAGCCCCGAGATCGGGATGTGGCGGTAGTCCTGGAAATCGCCGTTCATCAGCTTCGGCTCCAACTGGCGGTCGACCACTGTGATGGTCGAAAGCGACGAGTTGACGTCGGTGGCGTCGTCGCCGAGGTGGTTCGTCACCGTCACCCAGTAGAAGTAGGTGCCCGGCGCATTCAGCGAGGTGGCCACCAGCACGGCCTTCTTGTCGGAGCCGTTGAGCGCCTCGCCGACCGGCACGCCGTCGGACATCGAGGCCTTCGTGCCGCGCATCCACTGGTAGGTCAGGTAGCCGCCGTTGGTCGACTCGGCCTGGACGACCATCCGCATCGTCGCCCCGCGCGAATAGGTCGCCTCCTCGACCGGCTGCTTGGCGAAGTGGACGGGCAGCTCCGAGGCCCAGGCGGCCGTCGGCGCCTTCACCCACCCCAGCAGCCCGAAAGCCAGCGCCAACACCAGACCGGCCACCACCGGCACGCGCGAATACCTGGACATGTCCCCCCCCAATAGCCAGCTACCGGAGAACTCCCCCCAGAGTCCCCATGTCACGCAAATCTAGCTCGCCACTACGTAGACCCACCCGGTTCACTACGTAGAAGCGACCAAAATGCTACTTAGCTTCAGCCCAGCGTCACCTGGTGGCCCCGCCCCCCTGCCACCCCAGGGCGAGCCGCCCCAGCGCGTCCAGGGCAGGACGTGACGACATGGAGCACGTGACATGGCGCGTGACATGGGCATGGGCACGTGACATGGAGACTCGGTTCCTCTGTCACGTTGTCCTCTGGTCCCACGCTCGCTAGACCGCTGGTGGATGGGTGGCTCACGGCCCGAGGGTGTCGATGGGGACGACGCTCACGCCGTCTTGCCTCTGATGGGCGAAAGCCCCCAGGCCGACCAGCACCACGAGGCACTGCGGAGCCGACCCGCCGCCGGCTTCGATCTTGTTGGCCAGGCGCGTCAACGCTTTCGCCGCCGCGTCCTCCTGGCCGACACCGAGCTTGATTTCGACGCCGGCCCACTTGCCGTCGCGGGTGGAGACGATGGCGTCAACCTCCAAGGCGGAGTTGTCGCGGTAGTGCATCACGTCCGCGCCCGACGCTTGGGCGTAGACGGACAACTCCCGCAGGGCCAGATTCTCGAACAGCAGGCCGAGCGTCTTGCGGTCGTTGGCCAACGCCTCGGCGTCGGCGCGCAAGGCGGCGGCCGCCTGGCAACAGAACCCCAGCCGCACATCGTGCGCTCGCTAGCCGACTGACGGGCTGACGACGTGGGCATGTGACGCTGGTTAGGGCTGCCAGCGGCGGCGGATGGCGGCGGTCAGGGTGACGGCCCCGGCGGCGAACAGCATGGCGGCCAGGGCGGCCAGCGAGTTGGCTTGCGACAGCTCGCCGCCGGTCAGGGCGGAGGCGGAGTCGTCTTCGGCGTCCTCGTCGTCGGTCGTCTCGTCGTCGGTCGTCTCGTCGTCGGCGTCGGTGTCGTCATCGGTCTCGTCGTCGGTGCCGTCGACTTCGGTGGTGTCGCCGGTGTTGTCGTCGGTCGTCGGCGTGGTGTCCTGCTGCAGGACTGTGTTTAGCAACGTCTCGCCGGTGGCGTTGTTGGTCCCCGACGTGTTGGTGTGGGTGTCCTGCGGCGGATTGTCGTCGCCGTTCTTCGTCCACTGCGCGGTGACGGTCAAGTCACCCGTTACCTTGTCGAAGGCCTTGTCCCAACCCCCGAACGTGTAGCCGTCGCGCACTGGGTCGGGCGGGGCGCTCGCCGCGCCGCCATCGGCCACCCGCTGGGTCTTCAACGTGTTGCCCTGGCCGTCGACGAATGTCACCGTGTGCTCCGCGACCGGAATCGGCGTCCACTGGGCCGTCACCGTCAAATCTGCCTTGACGCCGGTGAAGGCGACATCCCAACCCGCGAACGTGTAGCCCGTCCGGGACGGATCGTCTGGGGCCGTCGCGTCGGCGCCGTAGGCCACCGTCTCGGTCTTCAGCGTGTTGCCCTGGCCGTCCACAAACGTCACCGTGAAAGTCTTCACCGGATAGTAGAGCCTCAACACCAGCGAGCCGTCCCCGGCCACCACGCCCGAGCCAACCGTCGCCGCGAAGCCCGGATCATAGGCGTAGCCAACCAGCGCCGCATCGCCGGCGGCCAGCGGCGTAGCCGTGGCCGTCGAATCCGTCGCGGCGGTCAGCGATTCAGTCTTGAACGGCGTCGCCGACGGGTTGCCCGCCGCGTCCACGTAGTAATGCTCGACGGTGTACGGCGTGTCGCCATTGGCGTTCCACAGGGCCGTCAACGTCAAGTTTTCAGTGCGCTGCCACCGCTCGAACCAGTCTTGGTTGGCGTAGTCGGCCACACCGTCGCCGTTCGCGTCCCAACCGGCGAACGTGTACCCGACGCGGGTGAAGGCATTGGCGGTCAGCGTCAGAGGGGCGTCATAGGTGGCCGTCTGGTCGTCCATCGTCCCCGTGCCGCCGCCGGGCAGATACGACACCGTGTAGGTGTTCGCGTCCCACACGGCTTGCAGGGCGATGTCGCGCGTCACCGGCGTGTCGAAGGCGTAACTGTCGTCGGACAGGTCGCCGTCCTCCAACACCTCGTACCAGCCCGCCAGCGTGTAGCCGGGGCGCGTCGAATCCGGGTCTGGGTAGGCAGCGGAGTCGCCGTCCGCCACACCCTGGTCGGCCACGACGCTGCCGCCGGCCTCGTCGAACGTCACCGCCCACGGGGCTTCGTAGGCGATGTCGTAGTTGTTGTAGCCGAGCGTCGCGGGCGCCGCCTCCTCAGACCAAAGCGTCGTGAACACGTGCGCGTCGTACGTCGGCTGGTCGACCGGCGCGATCTCGGTGGTCAACCTGGAAGCCGTGTTGCCCATGAAGCACACGTCGGCGTCCACGTCCAGGTTGGCCAAATCCCTGTGAGCCACCCAGATGCCGCCGCCGTCACCGAACGCCTTGTTGTTCAGGATCTTCCGGCCGCTGCCCGACAAGTCGGCCGAGGCGCCCGCGCCCATCCACACGCCGCCGCCGTCGCCGGTCATGGCGAAGTTTTGCCGGATCTCCACGCCCTCGTCGGCGGTGAGGCTG
>JAISUF010000116.1 GCA_031272195.1 Propionibacteriaceae bacterium | reverse complement strand
AGATCCGCTTGACGCTCGGCTGAACTTTCATACGAGCCTCTCTCTGCTGCTTGTCGCTGGGCACAAGGCGGCGCCTTGGGCCAGCAGTTGGTTGTCGCGCGGTCGCCCGCGCGGGGTGGTCACCGGTGCCGGAAGACGATGCGCCCGCGGTTGAGGTCGTAGGGTGAAAGCTCGACGACCACCTTGTCTTGCGGGATGATGCGGATGTAGTGCTGCCTCATCTTGCCGCTGATGGTCGCCAAGACCTTGTGCCCGTTGGGAAGCTCCACTCGGAACATCGCGTTGGGCAAGGCTTCGACGACGGTTCCCTCCAGTTCGAGGGCGCCTTCCTTCTTCGCCATTAACTCCAGACTCTCGCGTCGTTGACGCACGCCTGCCCTGCACAGGTCATGCAGGCGTAAACATTACTACGCCTCACCCGGCGGGCCAAATCGCTCCACCGGGGATAGGCTGTTGGCGAACTTTGAAAGGAGTCGCCGATGAAGCGCGTCTTGGTCGTCCACGGCAGCCGTTTCGGACAAAGCACCAAAATCGCCCGAGCGGTCGAGGATGTGTTGGAGGCGGCCGGCCGCGAATGCGATTTCGCCGCCCTGACCAAGGACACCTCGCCCGACCCCGAGCGGCACGGCGCGCTGGTCTTGGTGACGAGCGTGCGCTACGGCTATTTCGACAAGAACGCCTACCGCTTGGTGGAGCGCTACCGCGACTGGCTCGACAGCGTCCCGACGCTGCTGATGACCGTTTCGCTGACCGCCCGCAAACCGGAGAAGCGCGACCCGGCCGTCCACTCGTACACCCGCAAGTTCCTGGAGAAGAGCGGCTGGACGCCCACCCGCACCGAGGTCGTCGCCGGGGCCTTGGAGTATCCGCGCTACAACCTGTTCGACCGGCTGGCCATCCAGTTGATCATGACGATCTCCAAAGGCGAGACCGACAAGACCGCCACCATCGAGTACACCGACTGGGACCAGGTGCGCCAAGCCGCCCAAGACTTCGCCGCCAGCCTGGGCTGACCCGACGAGCCCGCCATGCAACGTGACGTTCTTCTGTCACGTTGCGGCTGACCCGCCACTCCCGGCGCGGGGCGTTCGCCTGTCGCGCAGCGGCGGCCAACCCCTCCCACGTCACGTGGCGGCTGAGGCGACGCGCCCGGCGCGGGGCGGAACGCCCGCTCGGGCTAGCGCGGCGTCCGCCAGGGGCGTAAAGTAGGACCTTGGCCTGTTTCGCACTCCCTGGAGGCATTCGCGTGGACACCAAAGACACCGGCGAGCCGGTTCTGGCGAGGGAACTCGCCATCGAGCAGGCGCACGTCGACCTCGTTTACCGCTATCTCGACCAGGCCACCCGGTCGGCCCGCAAAGTGGCCAGCCAGGGCCGCGACCTCTACCACTCCGACCGCGAGACCTACGTCCGCGAGGAGGACGGCACCGCCCTGTTCGAGCGCGACGCCTTCGCCTTCCAGGCCGCCCGCCGCCTGGCCGTGCTGAACGCCGAGCACGAGGGGCTGGTCTTCGGCCGCCTCGACCTGGACGAGCCCGAGCCGCGCTACATCGGCCGCATCGGCGTGCGCGACGAGGAGTACGAGCCGCTGGTCATCGACTGGCGGGCGCGGGCCGCCGAGCCGTTCTACCGGGCCACCGCCTCGCATCCGATGGGGGTGGTGCGACGCCGCGTCCTGCGCTGCCGCAACGACCGCGTCGTCGGCATCGAGGACGACCTGCTCGACTCGTCGGCCAAACGCGACGACCTCGTCATCGTCGGCGAGGGGGCGCTGATGGCGGCGCTGAAGCGCTCGCGCGGCCACCAGATGCGCGACATCGTCGCCACCATCCAAGCCGAGCAGGACGAGGCCATCCGGGCCGACCACGCCGGCGTCACGCTGATCGCCGGCGGGCCTGGCACCGGCAAGTCGGTCGTCGCCCTGCACCGGGCGGCCTACCTGCTCTACTCCAACCGCCAGCGCTTCGAGCGCGGCGGCATCCTGGTGGTCGGGCCGAGCGCGCTGTTCATGAACTACATCGAGCGCGTCCTGCCGTCGCTAGGCGAGGACTCGGTGACGCTGCGGGCCCTCGGCCACGTCGCCGCCGACGCCACCGGCGTGTCGTCAGACCGCAACGACCCGGCCCAGGTGGCGGCCGTCAAGGGCAGCTTGCGGATGCGGCAGGTGTTGCGGCGGCTGATCTCGCTGCCGCTGCTGGACGAGGCCGCCCAACAACTGCGCGTCACCGTCAAGGGCGAGGTGTTGCGACTCGACCGGCCCGACTTGGAGCGCATCCGCCGCGACGTGCTCACCCGCACCAAGGCCAACTTGGGGCGGCCCGCGGCCGAGGACGGCGTGCTGCGGGCGCTGTTCGGGCAAGTCCCCGAAAGCCTCGGGCTGGACTTCGGCCAGGTCGCCGACTTGGTGACCAGCTCGGCGGCCTACCGCATGTTCATGCAGTCGTGGTGGCCCGACCTGGCGCCGACGGAGGTCTTGGGGCGGCTGGCCGACCCCGCCGTCGCCCGGCGGGTCGGCAACGGGCTGCTCGACGAGGCCGAGACCGAGGCGCTGTCGGCCAGCTACCGCGACCCCGCGGCCGGCTGGTCGGTGGCCGACGTCGCCCTGCTCGACGAGCTAGCCTGGCTGCTCGGGCCCGTCGCCAAGGACGAGCCCGACGAGGTCGAGGCGCTGTTCCTGCCCAACGGCACAGAGATCGCCGAGGTGGTGACAACCGCCGACCTGCTCGACGGCGAGCGCGGCGAGGAGCCCGAGGACGCCGTCCAAACCTTCGCCCACGTGCTGGTCGACGAGGCCCAGGACCTGTCGCCGATGCAGTGGCGGATGATGCGCCGGCGCGGACCCCAGGCCAGTTGGACGATCGTCGGCGACGCCGCCCAAAGCAGCTGGCCCGACCCGGCCGAGGGCAAGTCGGCCCTCGACGACCTGGTCGGCATCATGCAATACCGCGAGTTCCGCCTGTCGACCAACTACCGCTCGCCGGCCGAGGTGTTCAACCTGGCCGCGCGGGTGATCCGGCGGGCCTATCCGCAAGCCGACCTGCCGCAGGCGGTCCGCTCGACCGGCGTCGAGCCGGAACTGCTGGTGGCGCAGCGCGACTCGCTGGCCGCCACGCTGGCCGAACAGTTGGCCCGCTTGGGAGAGCTGGTCGAGGGGACGATCGGCGTCATCGCGCCCGACCGCTTGGCCGACGAGGCCCGCTCGGTCGCGGACGGCCTGGGCGAGTTGGCCCAGCGGGTGTCGTTCGTCTCGCCGCTGGAGTCGAAGGGTTTGGAGTACGACGCCGTCGTCGTGGTCTCGCCCGACGACATCCTGCTCGACTCGCCGGCCGGGGCGCGGGTGCTCTACGTCTGCCTGACCCGCCCCACCCAGCGCCTGGTCACGCTCGACTTGGACCGGCCCGGAGCCTGGCGAGAATTCGAGCCGTCGCCCGCGAGCGGTTCTGAGTGAAGAAGTGCAGGCCGGGGGCGCCGTCGTCCAACAGCCTTACGCACAGCTCGACGGCGATGTCCTCCCCCACTTGGCCGACCGCCTCGTCGTCGTCGGCCACAGCCTCCAGGCGGGCCGCCAGCTCGGCTGGCATATCCGCCCCCGACAGCGTGGCGAACCGCTCGACTTGGGCGACGCTGGTCACCGGCATGATGCCGGGGATGATCGGCAGGCGGCAGCCCAGGCGGCGGACCCGTGCGACCAGTTCGGCGTAACGCTCCGGCCGGAAGAACAACTGCGTGACGGCGAACTCGGCGCCGGCCTGCTCCTTGTCGGCCAGGATGCGGGCGTCAAGGTCGAAGTCGAACTGGTCGGGATGGCCGTCGGGGAAGGCCGCCACGCCGACGCAGAAGTCGCCGCTGGCCTTCACCAGCCGCACCAGCTGCGTGGCGTTGGACAGCCCGCCAGGATGGGTCCGCCAGGGCGCGCCCGGCCCGCCGACGGGATCGCCGCGCAGCGCCAAGATGTGCTTGACCCCGGCCTGCCGATAGGCGTCCAGGGCCCCCTCCAGCTCGTCGACGCGCTGGCCGACGCAGGTCAAGTGCCCCATGGTGGCCACGCTCGTCTCCTCGGCGATGTAGCGGGTGGCGGCGATGGTCCGCTCGCGCGTCGAGCCGGTGGCGCCGTAGGTGACGGAGATGAAGTCGGGGGCCAGCGCCTCCAACTCGCCGATAGCCTGGCGCAACTGCCGCTCGCCCTCGGCGGTCTTGGGCGGGAAGAACTCGAACGACGACGTGCGGCCGGCCCGCAGGCGTTCGGCGATCGTGGGCTCGCTCACAAACCGGTAGCTTACCGGCACGCTCTAGACTCTTGACCATGCCCGACCCGAACGACGCCGACCGGCTTCGGGGCCCTGACGCCTCCGACGACCGGCCGGTCCGACTCGATCCCCAAGACCCGCTGGGCGCGGGCTTCGCCGAGGCCGTCGGCCAAGCCCTGGCGCGTTTCGGCCGCGTCGGGGCCGCCGAGCTGCGGGCGACGTCACCCGAACTGGACGAGCTGGCCCGGCTGGCGCTGGAGGCTGCGGCGGTCGGCAAACGGCTGCGCCCGGCCTTCTGCGTTTGGGGTTACGCCGCCGTTGGCGGTTCGCTGGAAGCCCCCGGCGGCAGCGCCGCCGCTGGAGCGCTCGCGCAGGCCGAGTCCGTCCGCGTCGCCGACGACAGCCGCCCGCTCGCCGCGCCCGGCGAGTTGATCAGGGCGGCCGCCGCGCTGGAGCTGCTGCACGCCGCCGAACTCGTCCACGACGACGTCATCGACGGCTCCGCCACCCGGCACGGCCGCGCCGCCGCCCACGTCCAATTCGCCCGCTGGCACGCCGACGCGGGCGGGCTCGGCGACTCGGCGGCCTTCGGCCGGGCGGCGGCCGTCCTGCTGGGCGACCTGCTCCTCAAACAGGCCTACGAGTGCTTCTGGACCAGCGGCTTCGACCAGGCCTCGCTGCGACGGGCGGCGCCGCACTGGTTCGCCGTCGAGCGGGAGGTCACGGCCGGGCAATATCTCGACTTGGCCGCCCAGACCCGCGACCCGCTGTGGCTGCGGCGCGAGCCCGCGGCCGGGCTGGCGCTGATCGAGCAGGTCGTCGAGCACAAGACGGCCCGCTACACCTGCCTGCGGCCGCTGCTGATCGGCGCGGCCCTGGCCGGCTCCAACCCCGCCGCCGACCGGGCGCTGGAGGCGTTCGGGAGCGCCTTGGGCAGGGCCTTCCAATACCGCGACGACGTGCTCGGCGTTTTCGGCGATCCGGCCGTCACCGGCAAGCCGGCCGGCGACGACATCCGCGAGGGCAAGCTGACCGTGCTGGTGGCCCGCGCCATGAGCCTGGTCGACGAGGCCGATGCGAGGCGGCTGGCCGGTTGGCTGGGAAGCCCCGCGGCCGACGTCGCCGCAGCGGGGGCCTTGATCGAATCCTGCGGCGCGCGCCAAGCGGTCGAGGACGACATCCGCGCCGCCCACCGCCAAGCCGTCTCAGCCCTCGCCGACGCCCCGATCGACGACGCCGGTCGCCGCGCCCTGCTCGTCTTGGCGGACACCTGCGTCAACCGGTCGGCCTGACGGCTTTCCCATGCCGATGGCGCGGTGCCCGGGGCGGTGCCGCCTAGAGGTCGCGGGCCCCGATGTAGTCATAGGTGGATGACTCCCGAGGTTGCGGACCATCGGGATGAAGGCGTTGGCGTCGCGGTCCCCGTCGGAATCGTAGGTGAATGGCTCGGCGCACGGGCGGGACCGGCAGCCCCCTCGTTCGACCGGGGCCGCTTCAGCCGTCGGCCTGGCCCGCCGCCGCCTGCCTGGCCTCGTAGCGGCTGACCAGGCCCTCGGGCACCTCCTCGGGCGTGACGACGTAGACGTCGTGGTCTTGCCAGGCCCCGCCGACGTGCATGAACTTGGGCCGCCGCCCCTCCAGGCGCAGGCCGAGTTTGCGTACCACCGCCACCGACTTGGCGTTGGACGGCACGATGGCGATCTCGATGCGATGCAGGCCGATGGTTTGGAAGCAGTAGTCGACGACCATCGCGACGGCCAGCGGGATGATGCCGCGACCGGCGTAACGCGGATCGATCCAGTAGCCGATCATCCCCCACGAGGCCGAGCCGCCGCTGATGCCGGAGACGGTCAACTGGCCGCAGAAGACCGGTTTGGCCCCAGGCTGGGGCGAATACGTCACCGCCAGCGGCAAGGTTGTGCCGCGCCGGGCCCGCGACCGATAGGAGCGGACCAGCTCGCCGAACGTCAACTGGCGCTGCGTCGACTCGGGCGGGCGGGTGGCGTCCCACGGCTTGAACCAGTCCGCGCCCCGGCGCCTGATCTCGGCCCAAGCCGCCTCGTCGCGCAACCGCAGCGGCCGCAAGACGACTTGTTGGCGGCGCAACGTCACCGGCCACCAGTCGACCATCTCAGGAATCCAACTCCCAACAGGTGACGTCTTGGTGGGCCAAGACGCTGCGCCCCGGCGGCACGACGATCAGAGCGTTGGCGCGGCTCAACTCGACCGCCCCGGCGTCGGCGGGCAGGTGCAGCGGCTGGACGCCGCGCTCGGAGCGCTCGCCCAACAGAAACTGGGTCGAGTCGGGATCGGCGTTGACGTCCTCCAGGCAGGGGGCCTCGACCACTTTGATCGACAGCGGCTCCTGGCCGCCCAGCGAGCGCACCAGCGGCCGGCCGAACACGACATAGCTGACGAAAGCCGAGACCGGCCGTCCCGGCAGCACCAGCAGCGGCACCTCCTCGGAGCCGACCTTGCCGAACAGGCGCGGGCCACCCGGCGACATCGCCACGTCGGCGGTGTCGTAAGGCCCCAGCTGCGCAAGGGTCTCGGTGAGGTCGGCCTCGCCGACCAGCAGCACCAAGTCGGCCCGCACAAGCTGCTCCGACAGCCGCGAGCGCAGCACGGCCGGATCGCTGGGCAGGATGCCGATCGGGAAGACCTTGCCGCCGTCGTCGCGGACCAGGCCGGAAACCAGCGCCGTCGTGCAGTCGTAGGTTTGGTTGAGGCGGGCCAGCGGCAGCCCCGGCTCGACCAGATTGTCGGCCACCGTCGCCACCACGACGCGCGGCTTGGGCCGGGCCAGCACCTTGTCCAAGCCGACCTCGGCCAGCATGGCGACGTGGCGCGGGTTCAAGACCGTCCCCGGCGTCAACAGCAAGTCTTGGTCGCTGACGCGGGAGCCGACTTGGCGCAGGTTCTGCCCGAAGACGACCTCGGCGGTGACGCGGATGCCCTCGGGCCCGTCGGCGCTGAAGACCTGCTCGATCTCGTGGAACGCCACCACCGCGTCGGCGCCCTCGGGCACGGGCGCGCCGATCTCGACCTTGGCGGACGCCCCGGGAGGGAGGGGCTCGGCCGCGTAGCCGTCGTTGGACACCGAGTCGACGACCGGCAAGACGATGGGATGGTCGAGGCTGGCCCCCACAAGGTTGGCCGTCCGCACCGCGAAGCCGGCCACCTGGGCCGACGTGTAGAACGGCAGGTCGATGTCGGAGCGCAACTCTTCGCACAGCGTCAGGCCGCCGACCTCCATCAATCCGATGCCGAAGGGGCGCAAGGCGGGGGCCTGGGAGATCAGGAAATCGCGGTGGGCCGACACGTCGCGCAGCCCGACCTCGTTCGCGTCCGGGGCGCCCGGAATGCCTGGAGCCGCCGCCGGTGCGGCGGTCGCGCGCTTGGGACGTCCAAAGAATGCCATACGTTTACCATAAGACAATGAGCCATGCTCCCGGCGTAGCCAAGGCCTGCGATTCGCAAAGTGCGCCCCGCTCGAAGGCCGAATTCCGCGCGCTGGCGCGGGCGCGGCGGTCTGCGATTGGCTCGCCGCCCGATTTAACCGGCCCCTTGTTGGAGGCCGTCGCGGCGGCCCGCGTCGTCGCCTGTTACGCCTCTGTCGCGCCCGAGCCGGACACTTGGGGGGTGATCGCCGCCCTGACCCAGGCCGGCGCGCGGGTGCTGCTGCCGGTGCTCGGCAGGCGTCCCGACTGGGCTGTTTTCGAGGGTGTGGAACGCCTGACGCCGTCGTGGCGGTCGATCCCGGTGCCCGACGGCCCGCGCCTGGGGCCGGCGGCGCTGCGGGACGCCGAGGCGATCGTCCTGCCCGGCCTGGCGGGCACACCTGGGGGAGGGCGTTTGGGCACCGGCGGCGGCTGGTACGACCGCGCCCTGGCCTGGGCCTCGCCGTCGGCCAGGCGCGTGCTGGCGCTCTATCCGTGGGAGGTGCTCGACGAGCTGCCGCTGGACGGGTGGGACGAGCCCGTCGACGTCATCGCCACCCCAGTCGGCGTGACGTGGACCCGGCGGGTCTGACCGCAGGCCGCCCCGCGCTTCACCCTTTTTCGACAGGCGAGTAGAATCGCGCTTTGGTCGTCTGAAACGAGGAGATTGTGCCCACATACCAGTACCGCTGCACCAAGTGTTCGAACGAGTTGGAGGCTGTCCAGAAGTTCTCCGACGCTCCGCTGACGACCTGTCCGGAATGCTCGGGACGGCTGCGCAAGGTCTTCTCGCCGGTCGGCGTGGTCTTCAAGGGGTCTGGTTTCTACGCCACCGACAACCGCACCAAGGGGGCCGGCGAGGCCGCCAAAGCCACGGGCGACAAACCGTCGGGCGACGCCGCCGCGAAGTCCGACGCCGCCAAGAAGGGCGAATCGGCCAAGAAGGGCGACGCGGCCTCGACTGGCGCATCGTCGGCCGCCAAGCCGTCCAAACAAGAGGTCGCCGTCGCCGCCTGAGCCGCCAGACACCCGTCGCAGGCCTGCCTGCCGCCTCGGGCCTGGCCCAGGCACCGCGTCAGCCGCCTGCCCAGACCGCCGCGCGCCGACACGGCACCGCCCGCTGCTCGCGCCACGCGATGCGCGTCCTGGATGTCGTCGGCGTTGCGGAGGGCGAAGAGGCCGCTGCCCGCGCCACGGGAGTCGCGTCCACACACCGCCGCCGAGCTGTGGCCTGTGGAAAACTCGCCCGCTCTTGGCATTGTCGGCCTTCGCCTGTGGATAACCCGCCATTCCATCCGCGCCGCCGACATACTTCGGGTCGTGAAGATAATCAACGCCCTGCGCCAGGCTTTCCGCCGCCACCGGCGCATCCTGGCCGCCGCAGCGGCCGCCCTGGCCGTGCTCGCGGCGCTGTCGGCCGTCCGCGGCGAGGGCGAGGGCCAAGTGGTGTTGGTGGCCGCCCGCTCGCTGCCGGGCGGCACAGTGCTAACGGACGCCGATCTCGCCACGGCCGTTTTCCCGGAGGCCCTGCTGCCCGAGGGCAGTCTGGCCGACCCGGCGCAGGCCAGCGGCCAAACGGTCGCCGGGCCGCTGTCCAAAGGCGCCGTCGTGACGAGCGGCTCGTTCTTGACGTCCGCCACGCTGGTGGCCGAGGGCATGGTGGCGGCGCCGCTGTCGTTCGGGGAGTCCGCGCCGCTGGAGTTGCTCTCGCCCGGCGCCAAGATCGACATCTTCGGGCCCGACCCGGCCACCGGCAAGTCGAAGGCGCTAGCCTCGGGCGTCCGCGTCATCGCCTTGCCCGAGGCCAAGGCCGACGTGCTGGGCTCGGGCGCGCAGACGGTGCTGGTCGAGGTCACCCCGTCCGTCGCGGCGACGCTGGCCTCCGCCACCGGCATCTCGTCGCTGACCTTCGCGCTGCGATGACGAAGACCGCAGCCGGGCACAGCACGCGCGGGCCGCCCGGCCCAGCAACTGCCAACCGACCGCCTAGCCGACGTGGTGGGGCGGCTTGTCAGCCAACAGGCGGCGCTCGTCGGCGTCCAGTTCCGAGCGCTCGCTCGGCGGCAGCGTCTCCCACACGCCCATCGCCTGACGCGCCTGGTTGAGGACGGCGTGGGCCTGGGCCGGGCCCAACTCGCCAAGTTCGGCGGGGTCGTCCAGCTCCACCCGGCCGACGACGCGGGAGGGCAGCCGGAACGTCCAGTCGCCGTGGACGACGAAAGCCTCGGCTTGCCGCAGCGACGGCACCTGCTGGAAGCGGGCGTCGAAATCGTCCACCAGCTTGTAGTAGCGCGAGTCCAGGCTGACCTCGGGAAGCTGTTCGGTCGTCGCCGCCAGCCGACCGTCGGGGCCCAGCTCGAAGACGTCGGAGCGCAGCAGCAGCAGCTCGTTGGTTGTCTTGACGGGCAGGAAGCGGTCACGGCCCACGGCGATGGCCGTTGCGTGGTCGAAGACCTCGATGGCCGCGCCCATGGCCGACTCCAACTGGAAGACCTCCGGGGTGGAAGGGTCGGCCGGGTCGACCGTCTTCTGGTTGCGGATCAGCGGCAGCCCGAGCACGCCGTCACGCTCGACCAAAGCTTGGCGCAGCAGCTCCAAGTTGAGCCACAGGTTGTTGGCGTGGAAGTACGGGTGGCGGTGCTCGTCGGTGAAGAAGGCCATGTCCTCGGGCGCGGTCTGGGCGGTGTCGCGCAGGATCAGCCGGCCGTCCGACTTGCGGCGGGCCAGATGGCCGCCTTTGCGGTCGTTGACGGTGCGCGGGCAGATCTCGGCGGCGTAGGGCGCGCCGGTTTGGGCGAACCAGCCGGCCAGCACGGGGTCGGGGGCCGCGCCGAGGTTGTCGCCGTTAGCCACCGAGGCGTAGCGGAAGCCGGCCTCGAGCAACTGGTCGAGCAGACCGGTGCCCCACAGGGCGGTGTCGAGGTCGCCGTGGCCGGGCGGGCACCACTCCAGCGACCGGTCTTGGGGCCACTCGACCGGCGTCAGGTCGGCGGCCAGCAGCTTCGGCTCCAAGTTCTGGCGGAAGTCGAGCGGCAGGCCGTCGACGGCCAGGTCTGGATAGCGCGCCAGGTGGGCGAGGGTGTCGTCTTGGGTGCGGAAGGAGTCCATGAAGACCAGCGGCAGGCGAACGCCATAGTTTCGGCGGGCCCACAGCACCTGGGCGACAATCAAGTCCAGGAAGTTGCGGCCCTCGCGCACCGGCAGGAGCGTCTTGGCCCTGGCCAGCCCCATCGACGTGCCCAGGCCGCCGTTGAGCTTGATCATGGCGGTGGCCGCCAGCGCCTGGCCCGCTTGCTCGTCGGACACTTCGACGTCGGCCAACTGGGGCGGATCGGTCAGGGGCTCGATGTCGTCCTCGCGGATCAGCCCGGTGCTGCCTGCCTCCAAGGCCCGATAGAACGCTGAGAACACTTTGACGGCGGCTTCGCCCACCCCGGCGCCGCGCATCTTGGCGACGGCCTGCTCCAACCCGGCTCGACTCATAGGCCCGATCCTATCGCGACGCCCTCCTGTCGCCGACCTATATGACTAGTCAATCTAGTCATACGATGCTAAAATTGCCGCATGACGACCATGCCGATCGCCGAGGCCAAAGCCCACTTCACCCAGGCCGTCCGCCAAGTCGAACAAGGCGAAGCAATCATTGTGACCAGGGGGGCCAGTCGTCAGGCGGTGGCCGCAATCATCCCGATCGCGGAATACCGCCCAAAGCCGGGAATCGCCTTCGGCCTGGCCGCTGGCTGGGGCGAGATCGGTTTCTCGGACGATTGGGAAGTGTCCGACGAGGAGCTGTTGGCGTCGTGACGCGCTACCTGGCCGACACCCACATTCTCATCTGGACGGTCAACCAACCAGAACGCCTCCCGCCGACGGTCAAGGGGGCTTTGTCCGATCCGGCTGGCCAAGCTTGTTTCAGCCCGGTCAGCATCTGGGAGATCGCCATCAAGCACTCTCTGGGCAAGCTCGACCTCAACGGCCATTCGCCCGAAGAGCTGCTGGGCCAGATACTCGCCAGCGGCTTCACTTGCGAGCGTCCGTCTGTGGAGACCATCGCCTCGAGCCACAGGCTGCCGCGACGCCACAAAGACCCGTTCGACCGCCTGATCGTCTGGCAGGCCATCAGCCAGGGCCTCACCCTGCTGTCGGTTGATTCGGTGGCCGCGCTGTACGCCCAAGACGGGCTGCGCCACCTCTGCGCCTGATGGAGGGCGGGGTCAACCAGTGGCGTTTGCCCTTGCGGTGGCCGGTTGTGGGCGGCCCCGATAGGATTCGAACCTACGACACGCGGTTTAGGAAACCGCTGCTCTATCCCCTGAGCTACGGGGCCTGGGGCCGCGCGGTTGGCGGCGGCCTCGGCCAACCAGCCTACCCGATCTGGCGGCCGGCGCCGCCGAGCTCGGCGCGGGCGCCACGGCGCGGATCGTGACATGAACGCCCCCAACGGCACGTGTCCGGGCCCAGCTCGGGCGCCTCGCCGCCGATAGCCATCCGCCGGTTGGGCGGACCGCAGGCTCAGGAGGCGGCGGCCTCGACCTGACGGCGGACCTCGTCCATGTCGAGGGCTTTGACCTGCTCGACCAGGCCGGACAGCTGGGAGGCGTTGAGCACGCCGGAGTCGCGGAAGACGAGGATCCCGTCGCGGAAGGCCATCAGCGTCGGGATCGACTGGATCATCAAATTGCCGGCCAGGTCGCGCTCGGCCTCGGTGTCGACTTTGGCGAAGGCCACGTCGGGATACTGCTCGGAGACCTCCTCGAAAATCGGGCCGAACATGCGGCACGGCCCGCACCAGGCCGCCCAGAAGTCGATCAGCACGATGCCTTCGCCGATGACGGACTCGAAATCGGCTGCGGTCAAAGCGGTGGTTGCCATGGGTTTCTCCTTTGTGGGTGATCGGTGGGGACGCCGGCCGGTGGACCGGTGCTCAGGTGACGAACAGGTGGTCGGCCAGCGCCCCAGGCAGTTCGACGCTGCCGGAAGCGGTGCGCATGGCCAAGGTGTCGCCGCTCAGGGCGGCTTCGGCATCGGCACCCGGCCGCAGGCCGATGCCGGCCAGCTTGGCCAGCGCCTCGGGCTGGGTTTGGATGGCCTCCCCCATCCGCCGCAGGCAGACAGCGTGCCAGCCGTCGTCAGGCAGGGCGGCGCTGAGCGCCCGGACGCCGTCCAGGAAGGAGTCCTCGGGCTCCGGCGCGCCCAGCTCGGCCAGGGCCGGGATCGGGTTGCCGTAGGGGCAGTGCGTCGGGTTGTGCAGCAGCGTCACCAGGCGGCGCTCGACGTCGGTGGAGATGACGTGCTCCCAGCGGCAGGCCTCCTCGTGGACGAGCGCCCAGTCCAGGCCGATGACGTCGACCAGCAGGCATTCGGCCAGGCGGTGCCGCCGCATGACGCGGGCGGCCAGTTTGCGGCCCTTGTCGGTCAGGACGAGCTGGCGGTCGGCGTGCAGCGTGACGAGGCCGTCGCGCTCCATCCGGGCGACGGTTTGGGAGACGGTCGGGCCGCTTTGCTGCAGCCGCTCGGCGATCCGGGCGCGCAGCGGCGGCACGCCCTCCTCCCCCAGCTCGTAGATGGTGCGCAGGTACATCTCGGTGGTGTCGATGAGTTCGTTCATGCCACCCCTTTCAGCGTCCGCCCGTGGGGGCAAGCATACCTTGCCGGGTATTTCTCCCGTACCGTCCCCGACTGGGCAATCTCGCCCAATGGCCACACCCCCACTGCCGGGCGCGGGCCCGCTTCGGCGCCAACTCCGGGACGCGGCGGCCAACCCGCCGACGTTCGACCGCGCCGGGGGCAAGCGCGCCGCGACGGTGAAACCGCCGCCTGGGGGAACTCCCCGCCAACCCGCAACGGCTCGGCCAGGTCGGTCAATGCCCACCGCACCCGCGGGGAACTCCCCGCCAAGCCGGGACGGCCGAGCGGCGCCGCCTAACGCCGCAGGAAGACGATGACGCCGGCGCCGAGCGCCACCAGCCCGGCGGCCGCCAGGGCGACGATGGTGTGGGAGTCGTCCGGGGCGACGTCGGGCAGGTCGGACAGTTCGGGGTCGTCTTCGTCCTCCGACTCGCTGTCGTCGGACGGCGAGGCGCTGGCGTCGGCGGTGGCGTCCTGGCCGCTTGGGCTGGCGTCGGCGGAGGCGGTGTCGGCGGCGGTGGACGACGAGGCGGCCGGCGAGGCGCTGGGGCTGTCACTCGGGGCCGCCACCGCCGCGGCTCCCAAGACCACAGCGAACACCAGCGTCAAGATTCCCGCGCAGCAGCCCCGAAGCCAAGCCATGCCCGAAGCCTATCCGATTGCGCCGCCGACCGCGCCCAGGCGCCGCAGGGGTGGGGGAACGTGACATCGGTTCTTCTGTCACGTGGTTGTCCGGGGCAGTCCACCTGGGGCACGTGCCAGAAGAACAGTCCCCATGTCACGTGCCCATGTCACATGGCGGCGTTCCCGCGCCCAACGATCAGCGCAACTCCCAGGCGACGCCGTCCTCGTTTGGTCCCAGCCGCTTGTTGGCCGCGTCCAGGCCCGCGATGACAGATGGGCCACCCGCAAAGCCGCTGGCTGAACCTTTTCCCACCGCCGCCGCGAAACCCTTGACTCCCCCGACGGGTCTTGGTTAGCCTCCGAATTGAGACAACTGAATATCAGCTCGCAGACAGGGAAGCCGGTTGGATTCCGGCACTGTGCCGCAACGGTGGGGCGTCGGCTACGGCAGCCGGGTCGCCGAGTCCGGAACCTCTTTGCGAGTGGCGCCTCGTTCCGCCGCGACCAGCGGGGCCGTTATCGGCCGGAAGCGCATTATCGCCAATCCCACGCGCGTGGCGGCTCGACGCTGAGCCGCTCGTCGCCAGAACGCACCAGAATGAGGTACAGCGACTATGGAGATGATCGGCACCGTCGTCATTTGGATCATCATGGCTTGCGCCTTCACCGGCTGCATCGCCTCCGTCATCAATCCCGAATCCCCCTTGGGCAAGGAGTTCGTGGCAGGCATCGACGCCATCGGCCCGATCTTCCTGCCGGTGGCCGGCATCATGGCCGCCGCCCCCTACTTGACCCAGTTCGTGTCGTTCGTCTTCGGCCCGGCCTTCGCCGCCGTCGGCGCCGACCCGGCGATGGCGGCCACCACGTTCATCGCCGTCGACATGGGCGGCTACCAGCTCGCCGACGCGCTGGCGGCCACCAAGGAAAGCTGGATCATGGCGATGATGACCGGCTACATGGGCGGGGCGACGATCGTCTTCACCATCCCCGTGGCCTTGAAGATGCTGGTCAAGAAGGATCAGAAATATCTCGCCCTGGGCACGATGTGCGGCCTGCTGGCCATCCCGATCGGCGTGCTGGCCTCGTCCACCGTCATCGCGCTGTCCAATCCGAAGATCCGCGAGGTCATCGCGACCAGCGGCGAGTCGACCTACCAATTGGCGCTGTCCTTCGGGCAGATCTTCCTCAACCTGATCCCGCTGATCATCATCTGCGTGGCGCTGGCGGCCGGCCTGATGTTCATCCCCGACGGCATGATCAAAGGCTTCACCATCTTCGGGCGCGTCCTGGAGTCGGCGCTGAAGATCGTCCTCGTGCTGGTCGTCATCGAGTACTTCACCGGCTTGTTCAGCAACATCGGCAACCTGATCGGCTTCCAGTTCTTCGGCTTCGAGCCGGTCATCGCCGACGACGCCAACAACTTCCGGGCCTTGGAGGTGGCCGGCTACATCGGCATCATGTTGTGCGGCGCGTTCCCGATGGTCTACATGATCAAGACCTATCTGGCCAAGCCGCTGGGCGCCTTCGGCAAACTGTTCGGCTTCAGCTCCGACGCCACGGCGGGCATCCTCGCGGCGGCGGCCAACGTGCTGGCCTGCCTGGCCATGATCAAAGACCTGCGCGCCAAAGACAAAGTGATCTGCCTGTCGTTCGCGGTCTGCTGCGCCTTCCTGTTCGGCGACCACCTGTCGTTCACGGCGAACTTCCAGCCGACGCTGATCGTGCCGGTGATGACGGGCAAGATCGTCGGCGGCGTCATGGGCATCGTCTTCGCCTTCCTGTTGGCGGTCAAGAAGGCCGAACAGTTGGAGCGCGACTACGGCGAGG
Source organism: Propionibacteriaceae bacterium (assembly GCA_031272195.1). GTDB lineage: Bacteria > Actinomycetota > Actinomycetes > Propionibacteriales > Propionibacteriaceae > Propionicimonas. Next base: position 4,234 of record JAISUF010000116.1, on the reverse strand, counting down.
TCCCCGAGGCGTCCGAGGGCGCCGAGCCCGCCGTGGCCGAGTAGGAGAGTCGAGGCATCATGAAGCTCACCACGAGCTTGAACGGCGTGACGTACCGGTTCACCGGCATCCCCGACGTGTTGGCGAAGGCCAACGAGCCGAAGGCCGGCGACCGGCTGCAGGGCATCGCCGCCCACACCGCCTCCGAGCGGGTGGCGGCCAAGGTTGTGCTGTCGGAGTTGACCGTCGGCGACCTGACGGAGAACCCGACCGTGCCGTTCGACGACGACGAGGTGACCCGCGTCAACTGGGAGGGCCTCAACCAGACCGGCTACCAGTCGAAGAAGAACATGACGATCGGCGAGCTGCGCGAATGGGTGCTCAGCCACGACACCACGCCCGACGAGTTGAAGCGCTCGGGACGGTCGTTCACCGGCGAGGTGGCGGCCGCGGTGGCCAAGATCATGACGGCGATGGATTTGGTCTACGCGGCCTCGAAGATCCACCACACGACGCACTGCCGCACCGAGATCGGCCAGCCGGGGACGCTGTCGTACCGCTGCCAGCCCAACTCGACCACCGACGACCCGGACGCCATCCTGCTGGGTGTCATGGAGGGCCTGACGTTCGGCTGCGGCGACGCCTGCATCGGCATCAACCCGGTCAACGACGACGCGGCCAACACCAAGCGGATCGCCGACCCGCTGTTCGACTTCATGTGCCAGTGGGGGGTGCCCACGCAGTTGGTCGTCTTGTCACACGTCACCACGCAAATGGAGGCGCTGCGCCACGGCGCGCCGCTGTCGATGGTCTTCCAGTCGATCGCCGGCACCCAGGCCGCCAACGACGACTTCGGCGTCAACAAGGCGCTGCTGCAGGAGGCCTACGAGCTGGCCCGCACCCAGGGCACCTGCCAGGGCCCCAACTTGTTGTATTTCGAGACCGGCCAGGGCTCGGAGGTGTCGATCGGGCGCGACTGCGGCGTCGACGAGATGACGCTGGAGGCCCGCACCTACGGCTTCGGGCGCTATTTCAGGCCGTTCATGGTCAACAACGTCACCGGCTTCATCGGCCCGGAGACGATCTACGACGGCAAGGAGATGATCCGGGGCAACTTGGAGGACCACTTCATGGGCAAGTTCCTCGGCCTGCCGATGGGCATGGCCCCCTGCTGGACTAACCACACCTCGATCACGATGGACGACCAGCAGATGGCCACGATGCTGCTGTCGATGGCGGGGGCGAACTATTTCATGGGGGTGCCGCTGGCCGACGACGTGATGCTCGCCTACCAGGACACCAGCTACCACGACGACGCCACCTTGCGCGAGCTGCTCGGCCGCACGCCGGCGCCCGAGTTCCACCAGTGGATGATGTCGCTGGATTTGATCGACGAGCGCGGCGTCTTGACCAAGCGGGCCGGCGACGGCTCGATCTTCTTGAAGTGAGGCTGGCATGAACGAGCAAGAATTGCGAGACCTGGTCCGAAGCACGTTGACGCGGGTGATGGGCGATCCGGCCTTCGACGCGCCCCCGGCCGGTTCGACCGGGCCAGCCCGCCCGTCGCAGGTCGCGGCGGTCGATCCGGGCGAGATCCCCGACATCCGGGCGGTCGACTACCGGCAGGTGTACGCCGTGCCGAATCCGGCCAATCCGGAGGGGTTCCAGCGGATCAAGGCCACCACTTGGGCGCGCCTGGGGCAGGGCCGCTGCGGGCCCCGCTACACCACGGCGGCGGTGCTGCGCTTCCTGGCCGACAACGCCACGGCGATGGACGCGGTTTTCAACGACGTCTCCGACGACGTCATCGCGCGGCTGGGCCTGTTCAGCGTCCAGACGGTTTGCCAATCGCGCGACGACTTCCTGACCTACCCCGACAAGGGGGCCCAGTTCGACCCGGCCGTGCTGGCCGAGATCAAGGCCAAGTGCCAGCCCAACCCGCAGGTGCAGGTGTTTGTGGCCGACGGGCTTTCGTCGACGGCGGTCGAGGCGAACGTCCCAGCGCTGCTGCCGGCCTTCGAGCAGGGCCTCAAGTTGAAGGGTTTGACGATGGGCACGCCGTTCTTCGTCAAGTACGGCCGGGTCCGCTCGATGGAGCCGATCTCGGAGGCGCTGGGCGCCACCGTCACCTGTGTGCTGATCGGCGAGCGCCCCGGCTTGGCGACGGCCGAGTCGCTCAGCGCCTATCTGGCCTACCAGGCCAGGGTCGGCATGTCCGAGGCGCTGCGCACCTGCCTGTCGAACATCCACCGCGAGGGCACGAACGCCGCCGAGGCGGGCGCCCACCTGGCCGAGCTGGCCGCCGAGATCATCCGCCAGAAGGCCTCCGGCATCGACCTGCAAACCGCCTGACGCGCCCGCGCGGTTCCCGCGATAGGCCATTCCCCCGCCGACGAGTAGACTCTTGCGGGTTGCCTTGGCGCGCTCGCGCCGGGCCCGAGCAGTGGGGAGTTTCATGGCAGTCCGGGAGGACCTTCGCAATATCGCCATCGTGGCGCACGTCGACCACGGCAAGACGACGCTGGTGGACGCGATGCTTTGGCAGTCGGGCGCGTTCCGCGAGAACCAGGACGTGTCGACGCGCGTCATGGACTCGATGGACTTGGAGCGCGAGAAGGGCATCACGATCCTGGCCAAGAACACCGCCGTCGACCACACGCTGGCCGACGGCCGCAGCGTCACCATCAACATCATCGACACGCCCGGCCACGCCGATTTCGGCGGCGAGGTGGAGCGCGGCCTGGAGATGGCCGACGGCGTCCTACTGCTGGTGGACGCCTCCGAGGGGCCGCTGCCGCAGACCCGTTTCGTGCTGCGCAAGGCGCTGGCCAAGCAACTGCCGATCATCGTCGTCATCAACAAGGTGGACCGCTCCGACGCCCGCATCGACGAGGTCGTCGAAGAGGTTTACGCGCTGTTCATGGACCTGTTGGACGACGACGACGCCGAAGCCCTCGACTTCCCGCTCATCTACTGCGCCGCCAAGGCGGGCCGGGCCTCGCTGGCCCAGCCGGCCGACGGCGCGATGCCCGACTCGCCCAATCTGGAGCCGCTGTTCAGCCTCATCATGGACACCATCCCGGCCCCCGAGTACACACCGGGCGCGCCGCTGCAGGCCCACGTCACCAATTTGGACGCCTCGCCGTATCTGGGACGCCTGGCGCTGTGCCGTGTCGTCGAGGGCGAGCTGACGCGCGGCCAGACGGTCGCCTGGTGCCGCCACGACGGGTCGGTCCAGAACGTCCGCCTGTCGGAGCTGTTGAAGACGCAGGCGCTGGACCGCGTGCCGGCAGACAGCGCCGGGCCGGGCGACATCGTCGCCATCGCGGGCATTCCCGAGATCACCATCGGCGAGACGCTGGCCGACCCGGATGATCCCCGTCCGCTGCCGCTGATCACCGTCGACGAGCCGTCGATCTCGATGACGATCGGCATCAACACCTCGCCGCTGTCGGGCCAGTCCGGCAAGCTGTTGACGGCCAGGCTGGTGAAGGGCCGCCTCGACACCGAGCTGATCGGCAACGTCTCGATCCGCGTGCTGGGCACCGACCGCCCCGACACCTGGGAGGTGCAGGGCCGCGGTGAGCTGCAGTTGGCGGTGTTGGTCGAGCTGATGCGGCGCGAGGGTTTCGAGTTGACGGTCGGCAAGCCGCAGGTGTTGACGCGCGTCGTCGACGGCACGCTGCACGAGCCGGTCGAGCGTTTGACGATCGACATCCCCGAGGAGCACGTCGGCACGATCACCGAGCTGATGGGCGCGAGGCGGGCCCGCATGGAGGCGATGGTCAACCACGGCACCGGCTGGGTGCGCACGGAGTACGTCATCCCGGCCCGCGGCCTGATCGGTTTCCGCACCGAGTTCTTGACCCAGACCCGCGGCACCGGCATCATGCACCACGTTTTCGAGGGCTACGAGCCGTGGGCCGGCGACATCCGCCTGCGCTCGACCGGCTCCCTGGTGGCCGACCGGCTGGGCAGCGTCACGTCGTATGCCCTGTTCAACTTGCAGGAGCGCGGCACGCTGTTCGTCGCGCCGGGCGACGAGGTGTACGAGGGCATGGTCGTGGGCGAGAACCCCCGCCCGGAGGACATGGACGTCAACCCGACCAAGGAGAAGAAGCTGACCAACGTCCGCTCCTCGACCGGCGACGAGCTGGAGCGCCTGATCCCGCCGCGCCTGATGAGCCTGGAGCAGTCGCTGGAGTTCTGCCGCGAGGACGAATGCCTGGAGGTGACGCCGGCCGCAGTCCGCATC
>JAISUF010000078.1 GCA_031272195.1 Propionibacteriaceae bacterium | reverse complement strand
ACACGTGGCACGAGTTGCGGCCGCCCGAGCCGGCCGAGCCCGCCAAGATACGCCTGCGGAGCCTTCACCGAGTGGCTTGGCGCTCGCGCGGACAAGAGGGATCATGTCCGGCGTGGTGGGCGTTGAATAGCTTCGCGATGTCGTCTTGGGAGGACACCTGTCTGCGCAGCAACTTGGGGCCGCCTTGGAGGTTGACGCTGGGTGGGACGTCTTGCGTCGGCTGGAAGCTGTTTTGCGGTGACGAGCGTGTCGCGATCGTGGAGAACACTGGTTTCGGTCTCAGTTTCCAGTCGGAGGGCGGCGGCTACAGGTTCAATTGGAACGGCTATTTCCATGCTGGCAAGGGGAGTGCCCCATTGACGGCGGACAATTTGTTGGAGCGGTTGCCGGATGTCGACGATATCACCGAAGGCCAGGCGCAAGCCTTGGCCGACATGCTGAAGGCGGCGGTCGAGATGCGCAACCGGGGCAACCCCTGGCTACCGAATTGGCGGTTGAAGCAGATGAGCCCGATGCTGGCCGATTCCTATCTGTGGCGGCGGTTCGTGGCCGATATGGCCTCAGAATTGCCGGACACTCAGCGCTTCTGGGCCGCCTACACAGCCAAATGGTTCGGTCGATGACCCCACTGAGTCCACCCGCTGTGTCCGAACGGTGTTGTCGGTGTCCCGACGGTTTGCGAGGCCGTTAGGCATGCGGACTGGGATGCTTGAAGGACGAGATCGGCGCCTCGTACACGCCCGAGCAGCGTCGAGCCTACGAAGATGCCGGACCGGACGTCGACACCCTCGCCGGGACTCTTGCGACGACATCATCGCTCGCCCGAGGGCCGAGACACTCGTCGATGGGCGACCCTCGCCAATAGGCACGCCGCTGTGGACCCTCCCAAACTTCGGGGGTCGGCGGGGGTGCGCGGGGGCGGCCGGACGCGGAACAATAGTTCCATGAGTGAGCGCCTGCGGCTCGCCGACACCTCGGCGGCGGCGAACGTCGAGCGCATCATCTTCGTCGGGTTCTTGGTGATTCGCGGCGGCGTCGTCATCCAAACCCTCACCGCCACCATTTTGCTGGTCTCGGCCCTGGACATCCCGCCCGCCTACACCGCCATCGCGGTCGTCGCCACGCTGTGGTCGGTCTGGCTGGCCGTCCGCCACCGCCGACCCGCCCACTTCGCCAGCGCCCCCGCCTGGGAGTTGGCCGTCGACTGGCTGATCGCCTTGGCCACCATCGTGTGCGCCGGCCAGACGATGTCCGGCGACCGGCTGATCGGCACATGGGACGCCTGGTTCTACGCCTGGATAACGGCCGCCACGCCGACCTTCGCCGTCTGGCCGCTGTCCCGGCGGGTGCCGCCAATCCTCGCCGTCGGCGTGGCGGCGGTCTACATCGTCACCTGCCTGCCGTCCAACAGGGACATCGCCTCAACGGTCTTCATCAACGCCGGCACCCCCTTCATTTTCGCCCTGGTGGGAGCGGCCATCTGCTCGATGCTGCGCCAACTTGCCGCCACCACCGATGAGAACGTCCGTCTGGCCGCCGACTTGGCCGTCAAACTGGAACGGGAACGCCACTGGTTCCACACCCACAACGTCACCGGCCTGCTGACCCGCCTGGCCGAGAGCGACACCCCCAAAGAGATCTTGCCCCACCTGCGCCAGCAGGCGCTGTTCGAAGCCAACCGGCTGCGCGCCGACATGGACCACCACGAGATATCGTCCCCCTTCCCCGAGACCGGCTCGGCCCTGTCCGACGTCTGCCGCCTGGCGGCGCGCGGCTTCGGGCATCTGCCGATCGACCTGCGAACCGCCCTGGCGCGCCAAACCCGCGTCAGCCAAGGGCAGGCGCTGGTCGTCTACAGCGCCGTCGTCACAGCGCTCTACAATGTGCAATTCCACGCCGGACGGGTCTCCCAAGTGGTTGTGCACGCCGACAACCGCGACGGCCGCTGGGAAGTCTCCGTTTGCGACGACGGCGACGGCTTCGACGCCGCCAACACCAAATTGGGGTTCGGCCTCGAACAAGTCGTCGAACAGGCACGGGGCAACGACATCGCCGTCGAAATCACCTCCGCCCCCGGCGAGGGCACCTGCGTCTACCTGCGCGGCGCCGCGCCGAATGGCGTCGCCCCCGAATGACGGAGCGCCCGAATAGTGGACAATGGAACAATTGCCGAGAGCGGCGGCCGCGATTCATTGATACGCTGGCCAAGACCGCGAAGGAGCAAGACCATAGATGGCTATGATTCAGCAACTGGGCTCCCCCCCTCCGGCGTGTCGAGTTGTGGTAGTTGACGATTCAAGCCAAACTCGGGACACTTTCGCGATCGCTTTTCCGCAGTTGCAAGTCGAAGCCACTTTCTCCAGCGTCGAAGACCTTCTGGAGGCCCATCCCAGCGTCGACTTGGTCGTCGCCGACCTGGTGCTCAGCCGGGGGCCGGACGACCGCGTCCTTCAAGGGCCCAAGGCGATCTCGGCCCTGACCGAGCAGGGCCACCGCGTGTGCGTCTACTCCGACGAGTCGCGCCTGCTGGTGGTCGTCCACTGCTTCGCCGCGGGAGCCGTCGGCATGGTGCGCAAGTCTGAGCCGCTGGGGGCCAGCCAAGCGGCCTTCCTCAGGGTGGCGGCCGGCGCGACAGTCGTGCCGGAGAGCATGATCGGCTTGGCAGAACTGCTCGACCGCCGCACCGCCTTGCCCAAGCTGACCGGACGCCAAGCCGAAGTGCTGGCGGCCCGCGCCAGGGGCATCGCCTGGGACACCCTGGCACGGCGGATGGGCATCTCCACCAAGACCGCCCAAGGCCACCTCGACGCGGCTGTCAAGAAGATGCTGTCGCTGCTGACCGCCGTCAACCTCGACCCCAGCGCCTCCCCCGGCGACATCGAACGCGCCCTCGGCATGTCCCCCGGCGACCTGATGGACCCCGCCGGGTAGGGGCGGGGTTTCCCCGCCTCGCCTCGACCACCCGGCGCGGCGGCGCGCGGCAGCACCCGGCGCGGGGCCGTCAGCGGGGCAGCTCGAAACGGACCAAGTCCATCGTCTGCCAAGCGATGTCCTCCCAGCGGCCCTCGATGGTGAGGACGGCGAAGGCCGACGTCAAGAAGTGCGAGCCGGCCGACAACGCCAGTGGCGAAGGCTTGGCCACGTCGCACACCAGCGTGGAAACGGTCGGCTGGTGGCCCAACACCATCGCGGTGGCGTATTCGTCGTCGAAGCATTGGATTCGGGCCAGCAGCTCGTCGGCCCACGACTCGTAAACGGCATGAGAATATTCAACAACTTCGGCCGAAGCGCCGCCGAGAATGGCGTTGTCCCACGTCTGCCTGGTTCGTTTGGCCGTCGAGCATAACAAGAAGTCGATACGGTATTCGGCCAGCAGTTTCCCGGCCAGCCGCGCCTGTTCGACACCGCGCTCGTTGAGCGGGCGCTCGTGGTCGGCCAAGGCGTGCCCATGGGCCGACTTCGCGTGGCGCATGATGATGAGGGTCTTCACCACTCCCCCAGTATTCCAGACCGTTAGAAGCGCTTCCAACCCCAAACCGCACCAGGCGCCCTACCGAATATTCGCCACCGCAGCCGACAGGTTCGCTGCTCCCCCGCCACCGGACAGCCGGCGCGTCCCGGCGCCGCACCATCGCCTCACAGCGGCGTCAGGCCAGCTGGGACTCCTCGCGGCGCAGTTGGGCGACGAAGTAGCAGCCGTAGGCCAGCGTGCAAACCGACGCGGCCACGCAGGTGAGCGACGACGCCAGCGCCGGATCGCACCAGGGGGTGATGACCGCGAACTGCCCCAGGACTCCGATGACGACCGCCAAGGCGCCGATCGCGTAGTCGACGCGGCGGTGGAACAGCGGCGCGAAGGGGACGAAGTGGGCCCCCATGATGATCACCAGCGATGGCGGGATCTCATCGGGGCGGCCGGCCAAACTCAGTGCGACGGACAAGCTCGCCATGAGCACAAACTGGACGCCGAACAAGACGCTGAAATCGCGCAGGGACGCCCGCCGGGCGGTTTCGCTGGCGGCAGAGGGCTTCAAGTCGGCGTGCTCCGTCCGCCACATCCTGATGTCGCGCAACGTCCGCAGCGCAACGCCGAAAAAGAAAACCGCTGCGACCAGGCAGACGATCAGCCACGCCAGCGTCCACGCCGCCTGGAGGCTGCTCTGAGCGATTCCGCTCCACAGCACGCTGAACGCCCCCATCAGGAACAACGGCGAGGCCGCGCCGATCCGGCGGCCGATCAGCAAGAACGGGTCAGCCGCTCCTTCAGGGATGCCTGATCGACGATGGCCGACGGCTCCTGCCGGCGCCAAGTGACTCTCGATCTCAGATGTCGGCGAATTGTCGTCCTCGGCTGGTGTCGTCGTCATCGCAAGGCCTCCGTTCAACGGCGGGACGGACATCCCCCCGCGTTAAGTCTAGAGGCGGCTCCCAACGGCTGGCAGAGCCGACCTGTGCGCAACTCGAGCCTGGCCCGCGCCACGCTCTCGGCGGGCAACGCGGCGGGACGCGGAATTGGCGGCGCGAAGCCAAGACTCCATCGCCACGGCGAAAGCGAATGGCCCATGTCGCCGACTTGTCGCGTCGGCGGCATGGGCCGTTTGATTGGCTCTTGGCTTGTGCGGGTCGATCAGTAGCTCTGCCACTTCTTGGCCGGGCCGTCCATCGTGCCCAGAGCGTACGACTTGGACGCGGTGAATTTGGCCAGGCGGTCTTGGTGATAGTTGCCGGAGTTGTCCTTGTAGGTGTAAGTGAAGTCGATTTCCATCGTGGCTGGGGCGGAATAGATGTGGGCCTCGGTGGTCTTGGTGTAGAGGTCGTCCCAGCTAAAGCCCAGGCCGTCGGGGTCGAGGTGCAGCGTGCCGGAGCCCGAGCCGCCGCCGACGCCGATCCCGCCGTAGGTGGCGCTGACCTTCATCCGGCCAGTCTCGTCCTTGACGCTCAGGTGGCCGGCGAACAGGATCTCGTAGAAGGAGAACGAGCCGGTGTGTGTGTTGTCGGAATCGGAAATCGGGGCCTGGGCGGCGTCGGCGGCGTCAGCGGCTTGGACCGCCCACAATCCGACCCCCGCGCCGAGGGCGACCAGCGCCGCCACCAGCGCGCCAGAAATCTTGAGGGCGAATGGCATCTTCTTAATTTCACGCATGTGAGTGACAACGCCGGGCCTACGCTAGGTATTCCCACCCCACGCGGAATCGCCAAGTCGACCGGGAGCTGTCGTCGGCGCCAAACGTCGCCCGCCCATGAGGCGCGTCTGGCTTCCGACGGGCCCGAAACCCCGCGTTCGGCCCGACCGGCTATTCGGCGACCTGCCGCCCACCCGTCTCGGTTGGGCGCGAAGGATGATCGTCAACGTTCTGACACAGGGGTTCGGACACAGGGGACGTCAGTCCGCGTCTCGCGCCACTCCCGTGGCCACGGTGTGGCCGTCCTGCCGCAAAGCGGCCACCGCTTCTGCCAACTGGAAGACCAAGAGGTAGTCCGTGTCGAACGTCGACACCACGAAGACCGACAGGCCGGCCCGCGCGAGTGCGCCGGACAAATCGGCCAAGACGCCGACGAGGCCAAAGTCCAGCGGCCCCTCGACGCGCAGAACCCGCCAGCCCCGCTCCACCCTCGCCCCGTCCGGGGCCTGATCGGCTGGGCAGACGAGCGAGACCTCGCCGTCCGTCACGCTCAGCGACACCAGCCCGCCCCCTGGCTCGGGCAGGGCCACCAGACGACTGCCCAAGCGACACACCGCATGCTCGCCAGGCAACACCGTCAGTCTCACGACCCCATTATCGCCCACGGCGGGGAACCCTCCGCTGACGACCCAAGCCCGCCCGCGGCGGCCCAGTGGCCCACACCGGCCACTGTCGCCGCACGACCCGCTTCGTCGCCTGACGCCCCTCCGTCCCATGGCTGTGCTCGTGTCGGCCTCGAATCCAATCCCGCCATCGCGGAGTGGCTCGACGCGTCGTTTCACGCCTGGGAGCGCTGCCCGACGCCCCGCCATGGACACGGTTTTCCTGGCCAGCCCCATCGCTTTCCCCGGGCTCCTCCAGCAGGCCGTCGGCCGGATCATGCGCCGCCACCCGGACAAGGCCGACGTGGTCGTCCACGACTACGTCGACCCGGCGGTAGGCGTCTGCGCCCATCAGTTCGCCAACCGCCAACGGGCCTACCGCCAGATGGGCTTCACCATGATCGCCGAGAGTCGTGACAGACCCTGAGCGAGTGCGGACTTCCGGTCGGTTGTCGGCCCAGTCGGTCAGACTCATGACGGGTCACAACGGGCAGACATACAATTCTCCGACATCACAGACAACCAGATGCACAATCGGTGTATGTCATGATCTTCAGAGGACGTGTTGGCGGTTCTGGCCGACCTGCGCGTGAGGGGTGGCGACTCGACGTTGGTCGAGGCCAAGCGGGCTGGTGGCGGGGTCCCAAATCTGGCCGAGACGCTGTGCGCGTTCGGGAACATGCCGGCTGGGGGCACCATCCTGTTGGGTGTCGACGAGCGCCAAGGGTTCGCCGTGACTGGGGTGGCGGATGTGGCGGCGCTCGAGGCGGGCGTGGCGGGACAGGCCCGCACGGCTGTGACGCCGCCTGTTCACGTCGACTTCGAGTCGGTCGACGTGGCTGGCCAGACGGTCCTCGTCGTGACGGTGGAGGGGCTGCCGCTGGCTGCCAAGCCGTG
>JAISUF010000067.1 GCA_031272195.1 Propionibacteriaceae bacterium | reverse complement strand
GGGTCTTCCCAATCCTCTGAGGATGATATTGAGCAAGTTGATGAGCAGGTTGCCAATATGTTGCTCATTGCCCGTGTTCCTGCCACCCGAGCCTCGTTGCTAGCTGCGGCGGGCTTGACTGATGCTTACCTCAACTACCGCAACCATATTGTCCCTCTCTTGGATCGGGGTCTGCTGACTCGCACAATCCCGGACAAGCCGAAGGCGAGAACCCAACGGTATGTCTTGACAGACTTGGGGCAGGCAGTTGTGGAACGCTTAAGGGGCCGCGCTACCGCGCCCCTCCGGGCTCTCCAGCAGCCGTGCTTCGTCGTCCACAAGGGCCAGTGGGACGGATCATACGAACGGGTCGGAGACGGCGACCGAGTCATACCAGACGGGGAGTGTTTCAAACCGTCGACATAGGCATGATACTTATTCATCGGTCGACCGGCCGCTCTTGACGCCGACCGCCAACCCTCGCGTGGATGTTGACGATTCAATCTCGTAGATACGTGTGTGAACGCTTCCATTGAGCCTCGTCGTGATAGGTTTGGGAAGCAGAACTCCATGGGGGGGAACAAGGGCACAGCAACGGAGGTGAGGCGTTGTGGCTCAACATCTGGACATCGACGCTGTGATGTTCAGCCAAGAGATCCATCAGATCGTCGGATATCTGAATCGCGGTATGAGCGTCCACGTCGTCGGCCCCCGCGGATCGGGACGCTCCCAATTGCTTCACGAGCTGGTCGGCTGGCTCGAAGACACCGACCACGCCGTGCTCCAACTGCGCGGCATCTCGGCGCTGTCGCAAGAGCCGTACGCCGCCTTCGCCGGGCTGGACATGCCAGAAGACTTCTCCCGCCACACCTTGGTCGACATCGTCGGCGCGTTGCGCCGCTTCGCCCAGCGCCGCTCGCCGATCTTGATCGTCGACGACGCCGAAGACCTCGACCGCGACTCGGCCGGCGCCATCCTGGCCTGGCACGCCGAGGCGAAAGTGCCCGCCGTCACCTCCAGCCGCTCCCACCACCGCCACCCCAAAGGCTCGCTGATGCTCGGCTTGGCCCCGTCGGTCCGCCTGACCACCCCCTCGCTCGAACTGAACCGCCTGCACAACCTGGCCGTCGACATCCTCGGCGGGCCGATGGACCCGCTGGCGCTGTCGCGCGTCGCCATGCGCTCGGGCGGGCTGTACGGCCTTGCCAAAGCCATGTTGAGCGTCGGCAAGGAGACCGGCCAGATCACCCAGAACGACGACGGACTGTGGGTGGTGTCGGGCGTCTTCTGGTCCGACCTGCTGGCCGGCGTCGTCGTGCCCTACCTGGCCGACATCGGCCCGACCGCCTACGAGGGCGCCACCGCCTTGGCCGTCACCGGCCCGCTGCCCGTTCCCGACGCCGAGAAGCTGGTCGGACGCGAAGTGCTGCGCGATCTGTTCAGCGAGGGCATCGCCCACTACATCGAATACGGCACGACGGCCGTGACGGGCGTCTTCCCGCCGCTGCTGGCCGACCTGCTCAGCCGCGACGGCTCGCCCCTGGGCCGCTCGCGCGCCATGGAGTTCGGGCCGTTCCACCCCCGCAGCGGCGCCGAGCGCCAGCCGGTCACCAGCGACGTCGCCCTGATCTCCCACCAAGTCGAGCAGGCCTCGGCCGCCGTCGTCGACGAGCGACGCAAGACTTGGACGGGCGAGAAGACGCCGAAGAGCGCCATGCCGCTGGTCATCGCCATGCAGAACGCCTGGACGCCCAGCGACGACATCGCCGCCGTCATCCGCCAAACCGTCATCGAGGGCGAAGACCTGCCCTCGGCCATGTTCGTGGTCTGGTCGGCCCTGTGGAACGCCACCAACGACGGCGACATCGAGCGGGCCGCCGAATACATCGAAAGCTACCGCCCGCAGATGCCGCATTTCGACGCGCTGTTGCGGGCCGGCATCGCCCACATCCAGTTCCTCCACAACACCTACCCGTCCGAGGAGCTGCTGGCCCCGCCCGGCCCCGGCGAGGACGCCAACGGCTCCGACCTGCTGGCGGGCGTCCGCATCGAACTGGCCATCGCCCAAGGCCTCACAGGCCAGGCCCGCCACCTGTTGGCCGACTACGCGCCGATCTCGTTCGTCTTCTCCGTCTACGGCGCCATGTGGACGGCCCTGTCGGACATCCTCAACGGCGACCTCGAGCGCGGCATCCAAATCTCGCTGGCCCACCTCGACGGCGCCCGCGAGCGGATGAACGTCAACGCCATGCAAGCCTTCGGCTACACCGCCGCCCTCGGAATGGTGCTGGCGGGCAAACTCGGCGAGGCCGACAAGGTGCTCGAAGCGATCCTGTCGACCAGCCCCGTGGCGGCCTTCCGCGAGTCGGCCAGCTCCGGGCTGCTGTCGCTGGGCGCCATGCTGGCCCTGTGGCAGGGGCGTCCCGCCTACGCCCGGGCGCTGGCGGCGCGGTCGTCGTCGTCCTCACAATCGATCGGCCCGTTCCCCGGCATGGTGCCCTGGCCGGTCGAGGCGATGATGCGCAAGACGGCCACCGGCCAAAATCCCGGCCCCGAAATGTGGCGCAACGCCGAGGAGCAGCTCAACACCGGCTACGTCACATCCGGCCTGCTGATCGGGTTCGAGGCGGTCGAATACTCCTCCAACAACCGCATCGCCAAACACCTGCGCCAAGTCGGCGGGCTGGTCGACTCGCCGATGTTGGCGATGTTGGCCGATTACGTCTTCGCCGCCAACGAGCGCGACACCGACGCCATGGCCGAATGTATCGACAAGTTCGTCGGCGCCGGCTACATGCACTTCGCCGTTCGGGCGGCCGTCCTGCGGGCCTTGACGCTGCGCAAGTCCGGCAACCTGGTCGAATCGGCCCAGCAGGCGACCGAGGCCTGGGAGTTGTCGGCCACCGCAGGTGGCGAGCGGGCCGGGCTGTTCAAGCCGCTGGTCGACGACATCTCCCTGACCAGCCGCGAATACGAGGTTGTCAACGTGTTGGCCAGCGGGCTGTTGAACGTCGACGCCGCCACCATCTTGGACATGAGCGTGCGCACCATCGAGACGCACCTGCACAACATCGCCAAGAAGGTCGGCTACCCCAACAAGGAGGCCCTGATCGACGCCGCCTCCACCTGGCTGCGCCCCGTCGGCCGCTAGGGCGTCACGACGCTCTGCGGCAGGCCGCCGCACCTGCGCCAGCACTCCGATCCGTCGACAGCCAGCCCGTCACGGCGCCCCGCTGCCGGGGAAGGCCAGGCCGGTGCGACCCGCCCCCTGGTTGGTGGCCACCGAGTTGGTCGCAAAGCCGTCGCGTACGGCTGCGTACAGGTTGTTGCGGACGGCGCCGCCGCTGGTCTGGCTCTCGTCGCCGCCACCCCAGGAGTAGATCGTGTTGTCGTCGTAGAGGGCGTGCCCGGTGAAACCGTTCGCGCCCAGCGCCACCACGCCGCCGGCCAACTGCGACCAGCGCGTCACCTGGTCGCGCGACATGTTGGTGTACGACAGCCGGCCGCTGGACGGGTCGGGCCCGCCCGCCCACGAGTAGCGTCCGAAACTGTAGACCGTCTGGTCGGCCCCCAAGAGCATGACGTAATCGCTGGTCGGCACGATGTCGACGATCGGCACGGGAATCGAGACTTCGGTGGGGTAGTCCTGGCCGGACTGGCTGCGCCCGATGCCGAAATCGTAATACGACCCCCAGGTGTAGACCTCGCCGTTGGCGTAGAGCATCTGCGTGCCGAAAGTGTGGCCGGTCAGACGCTTGATCGGACACGGGTCGCCCGGCTCGCCCATTCGGAAGCCGACGCCCGCGCAGGAGGCGGAGCGCCTGGTCAGGAAGCCGGATTGGCCCGGCGCGTAGGCGGTGTAGAAGGCGTGGTCGCCACTGGGGTCCGAGGCCAGCGCGCCGGCGTTGGCCCACCCCCACCAGTAGCCGGTGCCCTGTTTGATGGCCCAGCCGTTCCACATGCCCGCCGCGATGGAGTGGATGCCGGTGAGGATGCGTTTGGGGGTCGGTTCGGAGCCGTCGGCGCTGCCCTGGCCGGTCTCGCCGTGGCCGTTGCCGTAACCCCAAGTGTAGACGTCGCCGGTCTCGGTCAGGGCGATGAAGGCGGCGCTGGTCGACACCAGGTCGGCCACCGGATCGGGGATGGACACCTGGCCCGGCTTGGTGAAGTCGCCGCTGCGGCCCATAAGGTGGTTGGTTTGGTTGCCGCCCCAGGTGTAGACGTTGCCGTCCTCGGCCAAGGCGGCCAAGGCGATGCGGTCGGGATCGTCCATGGTGGAAGCGTCGGGGCTGGTCCCCGCCACTTTGACGGCCGCGCGGCGTCCGGGCAGGCCGATGACGGTGATCGGATCGCCGGCGGGCACGTCGGCCACGCCCGTCCCCGACAGGCCGTTGCCGCGATAGCCCCATATGGCCAGCGAGCCGTCGTCGCCCAAGGCGATGCTCGTGCCCGCCAGGCGGGTGAACTGCGGCGTCCACGCCACCCGTGTGGTGGTCGCCGACATGTTCGCCATGGCGCGGTCGCGCCAGGCCCCGGCCGTGGTCGGCAGCAGCGCCGCGGCCAGCAGCGTGGCGCCGAGCAGCGCCACGGGCACGACGCGGCGATACGCTCGCCCGGCCGGGTGTCCCTTGAATGGTGATCTCACAACGGCCTCCTAACTGTTGCCCAAGACGGTGATGGCCAGGCGCGCGCCCCGGTCGAAGCGGTACGGGTTGCCGCCGCCGTGGGCGAGCGAGAAGTGGAGGCGCACCTCGCGCGGGATGCCGCTGCGCCAACCGCCAGTGACGACGGCCTTCTCCAGGTCGGCGGCCGTCACATGACTGGCGACGGCGACACCGTCCACCTCCAGCGTGTAAAGGATGACGTCGTACGGATCGGCCCCCGGCCCGGCCACGCCGGGATCGCTCGGCAGCGGGGCCGCCCGCCCGTTCTCGACGCGCACGCGGATCTCCCCCACCACGCCGGTTTGGACGACGTGCATCAGGATCGACGGCTCGCTGGCGGCCCCCCACACCGGGATCGCGCCCAGGTTTGTGGTGTCGACCTCGATCGGCGTCGGATTGGCCTCGACCAGCGTCGCGCCGTCCTGAAAAGCGATGTTGTATTCGCCGCCGACGCGGTGGTGCGATCCCAGCCGCGCCGAGACGCTATCTGTGAACGCGGCGGCTGTGACGCCGACCGCCGCCACGGCGACGACGCCGAAGACCGCCGCAACCTTCCAAGTGAGCATTGCCCCAACCTAGGCCGAGCGGGAGGGTGCCGGGGGCGGGGCGGCCCCTCTCGTGGGGACGGGCAGGCGCGGCCATGGGGGATGTCCACCAGGTCCGCCACCGGTGGCCGGTCGCCTGGCCGGGGGTGGGTTAGTTGGCCACCTGTGAGGCTCAAAGGCCCGCCACCACGTCGCCGCGGTCCAAGGCCCGGACCGTTTCGACGATGGTGGTGGCCTTGCCGCCGAGGGGGGACGTCAACTCGTTGACGGCCGCCAACAGCAGCGCCCCCTGGGCGAACGGCCGCAGGCGCTCCGCGTCGAAATCCCCGCCGGCCTGGCGGTAGCCGGTGGTGAAGTCGTCCCAGGCGTCGTCGTCGAACAGCCCGGCCAGCCGGTAGCCGGCGGGCAGGCCCAAGTCCCACAGCGGGTCGCCCAGGCCGAGGTCGTCCGGGTCGAGCAGCCGCCAGCGTTTCGACAACAGCGGATGCCCCAAGTGCCCCAGGTGCCAATGGCCGTGGACCAGCGCCCGCCGACTGGTGGCGGCCAGCTGGGGCCGCAACCTTTCGCCAACATCGGCCAGCCAGCGCAACTCGGGTTCGGCGCCGGCCCGCTCCAACGCCTGCCGGAAACGGACGACGCCGCCGTGGCGGGGCAGGTCTGGCACGATCCGGGCGGTGTGGAGGCGCCCCAGCAGGCGTCCGGCGTCCAGCCATGGCGCCGCCTCGATAGTCGAGACGAGCGTCGCTCTGGGCCACATCGTCCCATACAGGCCGCCGGGGGCCCGCAGCAGGCCGCGCGACAACGGGTGGAGCCAGTGGTTGTCCAAGTCGGGGGTTTCGATGGCGTCGAGGCGGCGGGCCAAGTCGATGCCGCGCGTCCCCTCGGCGTGCACCCGCACCGCCACCCCGCCGCACAGGTAGACGCGCGTGGCGCGCGGATGGACGGGACGGGTCAGCACGTCGGGGGTGCGCATCGGATAGACCGGCGTCGACGCCGTGACGCGCGGATCGTGGCTGCCCGCCACCTTCCGCACCCACTCGACCAGTTCCCCGTTTTCCAACATCACCGCACACCTTACTTGACGCCGCCGGGGCCTGGCACCGCAGGGCCCGTGTGCCGCAGGCCGCCGCCCGTAGTCAACTCGGCAATGAGGCCGGGTTGAGCCGTCAGCGAACTTGGTTGACTTTCCGAACAATTGGAACTTTAATTGGTATTTGGACCATTCCCCTCACATTGGAGTGTCATGCGCGTCCTGGGAATACTTGCCGCATCGGCGGCTCGTTCTTCGACGGGTTGGACCGCCCGCCCACCGCACCGCAGGGCGCGTGCCGGACGCCGCGCCGGACGCCGGGCCGCCGCCGACCTGATGATCGCCGCCCTAGTGCTGGGATCGGCCGCGCTCAGTGCGCCGCTCGCCAGCGCGGACGGCATTGACGACATCGCGGTTCGTGGGAGCACGACATCTGTCACTATGGGGGGCACGACCACGCAGGTCACAGGTGAGACGCTGTACGCCTATGCCAAGGAAGGCGAAACCCTCACGCTGACGGCGACCTACAAAGCCAGCGACGGCAACCCTCGCTACTACTACGCGGCGGTCCTGACAGGGCCGGACGGCACGACACCCGCTGGCGCCCCGGCCGCGTACGAATGGGGCAGCGGAACAGATGACTTCACCGCAACGATCACGGCCACCGCAACGGGCGTCTATTCGCTGTGGATCTACTCCTATCTCTACACGGACACGGCGCTCCCTCCGACCCCGGCGTCGAATAGCGACAACGGCAGGATGTACCACTTGTACGCCGTTGACTGGACGGTGGCGGAGGACGGCGTCGCGCAGCCGGGGCGGGTCTGGACGAAGCTGCTTCATCTCACCCAAACGTCGGCATGGTCTCAGACGGCCGGTCTGAGCGTCTATGTGGTGCAGCCAAACGGCAGCGTGTACCAGGTTGACTACGCCGACTACAACGGATTGACTGGCTCGTTGCTCTACTACGACCCGTTCGGCAACACCGCATCTGGCGAGTGTGTGTCCGCCTACGCCTCGGCCACCTACGACGGAAAGACCGCTGAATACGCTCCTGCGAGCGCTTCCTGCGGCGAGAAGTACAACCTCTTCTTTGACGAACCGGCTGCCGACCTGCCCGCGTCCTACGTCGATGCGGACGGCGTCGAGCACTACATCCTGCCGACGTACCAAGCCCCCTCGAAGCCCACTGTGGCGTACCAGCAG
Organism: Propionibacteriaceae bacterium; assembly: GCA_031272195.1. GTDB lineage: Bacteria > Actinomycetota > Actinomycetes > Propionibacteriales > Propionibacteriaceae > Propionicimonas. The sequence goes on along the minus strand of JAISUF010000067.1, from coordinate 594 downwards.
GGCACGGATAAGACAGCCCAACTGGCTGGCACCTTCACGGTGGGCACGGACAACTTCGTGGGCAGCTTCGAGATCCACATTGACGCGAACGGCAACGGAATCTACGACGAGGCGGGCATCGACCTGGTTGTGCCGGGCGCGGTGTCCGAGTCGCCGGGCAGCTTCACCTATGAGTGGGATGGCTTGGACGCTTCAGGCAACGTCGTTCCGCGCAAGACGAAGGTCAGTGCCAGGGTGGACTACACCAAGATGGATGAGCTGCACTCTGACTTGCAGGACGTGGAGCAGTCCGGTGGCCAGACCTGGACGCAATTGGCCGGTTACGCGGCGTCCCGAGCCGGTGGGCCAGTTGCGGCGCCGTTGATGTGGAACGACCAGCCCGCGACGCGGACAAACTACACGGCTGCCGACGTCCTGCCCGGCATCTCGTCGGCAGGCGACACCACGCCCAACACCCACTATTGGGATTCCAACATCACGACTGGGTACGCGCCCGGCGCCACCGTCGCGAACGGCGGGTTCGGCAACAGCTCCTACATCGACACGTGGACCTATGTCGCAGTCGACGCCGACTCCGACCCGAAGATGCGCACC